>NZ_JXQX01000002.1:0-164092 GCF_000834175.1 Microbacterium sp. MEJ108Y
GCGACCACCGAGAACCCCTCGTTCTCGGTGATCTCGCCGCTGATGTCGCGGTCGCTGCTCCTGACGCTGCAGCCGCTGACAGACGACGACGTCGGGCTGCTCGTCGATCGGGCGGTGACCGATGCGCGCGGACTCAACGGCGCGGTCACTCTCGCCGATGACGCGCGTGCCGCCCTCATCCGACTGGCGTCCGGCGATGCGCGACGCGCGCTCACGGGGCTCGAGGCGGCTGCGGCCGTCGCTCTGTCGAAGGGCAAGGAGGGCGCGGTGCCGGCCGCGACCGCCGACGATGTCGCTCAGGCCGTCGACAAGGCCCTGCTGCGGTACGACCGTCAGGGTGACGAGCATTACGACGTCATCAGCGCGTTCATCAAGTCGATCCGCGGCTCCGACCCCGACGCCGCACTTCACTACCTCGCAAGGATGATCGAGGCGGGGGAGGACCCCCGTTTCATCGCGCGGCGTCTGGTGATCTCGGCGTCCGAAGACGTGGGTCTCGCCGATCCTCAGGCGCTCTCGATCGCGGTCGCCGCCGCCGATGCGGTCGCCTTCATCGGCATGCCCGAGGGGCGGATCCCGCTCGCCGAGGCGACCGTCTACCTCGCCACGACCGCCAAGTCGAACGCGGCGTACGTGGGAATCGACGCGGCGATCGCCGACATCCGCTCCGGCGGGTTCGGTCGGGTGCCGCTGCACCTGCGCGACGCCCACTATCCCGGTGCCAAGCGGCTCGGCCACGGACGCGGCTACGTCTACCCGCACGACGGCGAGTTCGGCATCCTTCCGCAGCAGTATCTGCCCGACGAGCTGCGCGGGAAGCGGTACTACGAGCCCAAGAACTTGGGCGCTGAGCGAGACATCTCGGCCCGCCTGGAGCGCATCCGTCGCATCCTCGACGGCCGGTGACACGAATCTGTTAGACTGGATCGGCTCGAAACCAAGTTTTCGGGCATCTCCTCGTTCACACCCCACCTTGCTGGCGCCCCGGCGTGCGCTCCAAGGCAGAACGCGGACGATACGTCCGTGAGTCGTGAAAGACGCGACCACGTCATCGGAAGGATAACTTCGTGACCACGAAGTCCCAGGACCGCCGCAAGGTGCGTCTGAGCCGTGCACTCGGCATCCCGCTCACCCCGAAGGCCGCCCGCTACCTCGAGAAGCGTCCCTACGCTCCGGGCGAGCACGGCCGCACCAAGCGCAAGGCTGACAGCGACTACGCCGTCCGTCTTCGTGAGAAGCAGCGTCTGCGCGAGCAGTACGGCATCCGCGAGAAGCAGATGCGCAACACGTTCAACGAGGCTCGCCGTCAGGAGGGCCTGACCGGTGAGAACCTGGTCGAGCTGCTCGAGATGCGTCTCGACGCCCTCGTCGTGCGTTCGGGCTTCGCCCGCACCACCGCGCAGGCTCGTCAGCTCGTCGTGCACCGTCACATCCTCGTCGACGGTCAGCTCGTCGACCGCCCGTCCTTCCGCGTGAAGCCGGGTCAGCTCATCCACGTCAAGGCCAAGAGCGAGGGCACCGAGCCCTTCCAGGTCGCAGCAGCCGGCGGCCACGCCGAGGTCCTGCCTCCCGTTCCCGGCTACCTCGAGGTCGAGCTCGACAAGCTCCAGGCTCGCCTGGTTCGTCGCCCGAAGCGCGCCGAGGTCCCCGTGACCTGTGAAGTGCAGCTCGTCGTCGAGTACTACGCAGCTCGCTGAGTTCAGCTTTTCCGCAGAAGGCGTCGGGGTCACCCGACGCCTTCTGTCGTTTCCGCATACGATGGAAGCACCGCGCCCACGCGGGCCAAAGGCAAGGATGGCGACATGAAGAACGTGCAGTGGTTCCTGATCGGTGTGATCGGCGGCTTCGTCGCGGCGCATCTCATGAACAACGACCCGCGCGGTCATGAGATCCTCGCCGAGGTCGACGCCCGCTTCAACGAGTTCACGGGGATCGTCGGCGATGCCTTCCGCGCGGAGCAGGCTCGTCTCACCGAACCCTCTGACGACTGACCGTCGCGGCAGCCTCGCCGCGACATCACGTCAGTCTCCACGCCCTTCCACACCCTGTACGCAAGGACACCTGGCACCCCTATGAAAACTGCGGAGATCGCGGAGCGGTATCTCGACTTCTTCGAGAAGAACGACCACCTCATCGTCCCCTCGGCCTCGCTGGTCAGCGATGACCCGTCGCTCCTGTTCACGGTCGCCGGAATGGTGCCGATGATCCCGTACCTCACCGGGGTCGTGCCCGCACCGCATCCGCGCATCGCCGATCTGCAGAAGTGCATCCGCACCAACGACATCGAAGAGGTCGGCAAGACCGCGCGTCACGGCACCTTCTTCCAGATGATGGGCAACTGGTCGTTCGGCGACTACTTCAAAGAGGGTGCGATCCGCTACGCGTGGGAGCTCCTGACGAGCTCCGAGGCCGACGGCGGCCTCGGCTTCGACGAGAAGGACCTCTGGGTCACCGTCTATGAGACGGATGACGAGGCCGAGGCCATCTGGCGTGACATCATCGGCCTCAAGCCCGAGCGCATCCAGCGTCTGGGGCGCGCCGACAACTACTGGAACACCGGCCAGCCCGGCCCCGGTGGACCGGACTCCGAGATCTTCTTCGATCGCGGCCCCGCATACGGCAAGGACGGCGGCCCGGCCGCCGACGACTCGAGGTTCCTCGAGATCTGGAACCTCGTGTTCATGCAGGACTTCATCGAGAACATCCGGGGCAAGACCGAGTTCGACATCGTGGGGGAGCTGCCCCAGAAGAACATCGACACCGGCATGGGACTCGAGCGCGTCGCCTTCCTCAAGCAGGGCGTCGAGAACATGTACGAGACCGATCAGGTGCGCCCGGTGCTCGACCGTGCTGTCGAGCTCTCGGGTCGACGCTACGGAGCCGTGCACGAAGACGACGTCCGCTTCCGGGTGGTCGCCGACCACGTGCGCTCGTCGCTCATGCTGCTGTCTGACGGCGTTCGCCCGTCCAACGAGGGCCGCGGCTACATCCTCCGACGCCTGATGCGTCGCACTGTGCGCTCGATGCGTCTGCTCGGTGTCGACGAGCCGGTGTTCCCCGAGCTCTTCGCCACCTCGCGCGACGCGATGAAGTCCGCCTACCCCGTGCTCGAGAAGGAGTGGTCGACTCTCTCCGCTTCGGCGATCGCCGAGGAGGAGACCTTCCGCCGCACGCTGGCATCCGGATCCACGATCCTCGACCTCGCGCTCGATGAGACGAAGAAGAGCGGCGGAGCCTCGCTGAGCGGCTCCGAGGCGTTCCTGCTGCACGACACCTACGGCTTCCCGATCGATCTCACGCTCGAGGTCGCCGAGGAAGCGGGTCTGGCGGTCGACCGCGAGGCGTTCGACACCCTCATGCAGGAGCAGCGCTCGCGCGCCAAAGCCGATGCACGCAATCGCAAGCGTCAGCTCGCGGACGTCTCCGTGTACCGCGATCTCCGTGCTCTGGGTGAGACGGGCTTCGACGGATACTCCGAGCTCGAGGTCGACTCGCGCATCCTCGGAATCCTCGTCGACGGCCACACCGTTCGCAGCGCCGCAGAGGGGCAGATCGCCGAGGTCGTGCTCGCCGAGACCACGCTGTACGCCGAATCCGGTGGGCAGGTCGCCGACAAGGGCGTGATCGTCGGCCCCGGGTACGAGCTCGAGGTGCTCGACGTGCAGCGCCCGGTGCCCGGACTCATCAGTCACACCGTCGAGGTCACCCGCGGTGTCGTCGCCGTCGACGATGCGGCCACCACCGTCGTCGATGCGGCGAATCGACGCGCGGCTCGCCAGGCTCACTCCGCGACGCACCTCGTGCACGCCGCGCTCCGCGACACCCTCGGTCCGACGGCGACGCAGGCCGGGTCGCTCAACCGTGCGGGCTACATGCGGTTCGACTTCTCGTGGTCGCAGGCGCTCTCGGCTGACACGCGCACCGAGATCGAGGAGATCACCAACCGCGCCGTCAACGACGCCCTCGAGGTCACGACACGCATCGTGACGCTCGATGAGGCGAAGGATGCCGGAGCCATGGCTCTCTTCGGCGAGAAGTACGGCGATGTCGTGCGCATGGTCGACATCGGAGGGCCGTGGTCTCGCGAGCTGTGCGCGGGAACCCACGTCAGCACGAGCGTGGAGATCGGTCTCGTCAGCGTCGTCGGCGAATCGTCCGTCGGTGCGTCGAACCGACGCATCGAAGCGCTCGTCGGTCAGGATGCGTTCCGCGAGCTCGCGGCAGAGCGTGCGCTCGTGTCGCAGCTGACGACCTCGCTCAAGACCCCTCGCGATCAGCTCGCCGAGCGCATCGCCGATCTCTCCGCGAGCCTCAAAGCGGCGGAGAAGCGCATCGCGCAGTTCGAGTCCAAGGAGCGCGCGGGTCGTGTTCCCGCCATCGCCGATGCGGCGAGCCGCGTCGGCGCCTTCCGGGTCGCTGCGCAGTCGCTCGGCGAGGTGGCTTCGGCCGATGACGTGCGCGAGCTCGTCCTCGCTGTCCGGGACCGCCTCGGTTCCGACGCCGCGGTCGTCGCGCTCGGGGCCTCGGTCAACGGTCGCCCTGTGGTGGTCGTCGCGACGAACGACGCCGCCCGTGCGGCCGGTGCCAAGGCCGGAGCGCTCGCGAAGCGCGCCGCTTCGGTGCTCGGTGGAGGCGGCGGCGGTCGTGATGACGTCGCTCAGGGCGGTGGCACCGATGTCGCAGCTCTGCAGTCGGCGCTGGAGGCCGTGTCGCAGGAGCTGCAGTCAGCGTGAGCGGATTCCGCCGCGGGGTGCGCATCGGCATCGATGTCGGGCGGGCGCGCGTCGGGGTCGCTCGCTGCGATCCGGACGGCATGCTCGCGGTGCCCGTCGAGACGGTGCAGCGGAACGAGCAGGCGATCGACCGGATCGCCATGATCGCCGAGGACTACGACGTGCTCGAGTTCGTCGTCGGACTGCCCGTCAACCTGATGGGTGCCGACACGGCATCGACGACGGATTCCCGTGAGTTCGCGGTCGCCCTGCAGGCTCGCACAGGCACTCCTGTGCGGCTCGTGGACGAGCGGCTCAGCACGGTCACTGCACACGCCGCGTTGCGTTCTTCGGGCAGAACACAGAAGAACTCTCGTAGCATTGTGGATCAGATCGCCGCGGTGGTCCTGCTGCAGCAGGCGATCGACACGGAGAAGAGCACCGGAAACCCGACCGGTGCCACGATTCCGCTCGACGAGGAGTCCCCCCGATAATGCCCGAACGTGAGAGTGCTTCGCCCCAGCACGATCCGGACGCCCGCCTGGGTGACCTGTTCGAGAACCTTCCCGACCCGGCGCAGCAGATCCCGACGGTGGACAACACGCCACCCGCGCCCGGGTCTCGTCGAGCGGCACGCGAAGCCGCCGCCGCGCAGTCGTCCACTGACCCCGCACGCCCGTCCGCGGACACGCCGACGGGTGAGGACGTGTCGACCCGAGCGATGCCGACGGCCGCTGCCGAGGACCCCGCCGTGTCGTCGCCTTCGGCGGATAGGGCGGCCTCCGCGGAGCGAGCCTCCGACGCCCCGTCGGGCGGGCCGACCGGGGACGGTGCTCCGGCCCGGGCCGGCGACGGCTCCGCGGCAGGCGGCCGTCTGGAGGACCTCTTCCACGGACATCCCGAGGACCACACCGGCAACCGACCGCCGGCGAAGAAGAAGCGTCGCACAGGGTGCCTCGTCGCCCTCGTCATCGTCCTCGCGGTGATCGGCGGCATCGTCGGTGCAGGCGTCTGGGCGTGGAACGCGTACGGCGACAAGATCAGCGATGCCCTCGGCTGGGGCGATCCGAAGGACTGGGAGCCGGGGATGGCCACGGGCGAGGTGCTCGTCACGATCCATGAGGGCGACACCGGCGCACCCGTGTCGGCGGCGCTGCACGAAGCCGGCGTCACGCGCACGGAGGATGTCTTCTACGACTACCTCGTCACCGAGAACATCGCGGTCACCTTCTATCCGGGCATCTATTCCCTGAAGGAGAAGATGACGGCCGAAGCGGCGCTCGAGGCGCTGCAGAACCCCGAGAACAAGCGCGAGAACTCCGCCAGCGTCGGTGAGGGCGCGACCATCGAATCCTCGCTGCCCGACATGGCCGAGTCTCTCGGCATGCCCGTCGAAGAACTTCAGGCTGCGGTCGACGCGGATCCTGCGACCTACGGTGTCAGCGCGCAGAGCCTCGAGGGGTGGCTCTTCCCGGCCGTCTACACGTTCGATCCTGAGGTGACCGCCACGCAGGTGATCCAGCGCATGGTCGATCGCACGAAGGAAGCGCTGACGGAGGCCGGGGTGCCCGCCGAGGATGCGCAGCGCGTGCTGACGATCGCGTCGATCATCCAGCGCGAGGGCCTCACCGCAGACTTCCCGAAGGTGTCGCGCGTGATCGAGAACCGTCTCGACATCGACATGAAGCTGCAGATGGACTCGACGGCGCAATACGGATACGGCTCGCTCCACGAGGGTGTCGTCTCGAGCTCCGCCGAGGCGCTCGAGGACGACAACCTGTGGAACACCTACGTGCACACCGGCCTGCCGGTCACACCGATCGCCAGCCCGAGCTTTGCGGCCATCGATGCAGCGATGCACCCCGCCGACGGTCCGTGGCTGTACTTCGTGACGACGAACCTCGCCACCGGCGAGACCCAGTTCTCGGTCACCTATGAGGAGCACCTCCAGGGTGTGGAGAAGTGGGAGCAGTGGTGCCAGGAGAATCCTGACGGGGGATGCTCGGCCGGATGACCCAGCGGCGCCTCGCGGTGTGGGGAGACCCGATCGCGCATTCCAAGTCACCCCAGCTGCACGCCGCGGCATACGCCGCACTCGGTCTCGACTGGGAGTACACGCGTCGCCGAATCGACGAGGCGGCGTTCATCGAGGCGCTGGAGACTCTGGACGATTCGTGGCGCGGGCTCTCGCTCACGATGCCCCTCAAAGAGAAGGCGCATCGAGCCGCGCGAACGCACGATCGCTACGCGGACCTCACCGGAGCGGTCAACACGCTCCTGCTGACAGGTGGGATCAGCGGGTTCAACACCGATGTCGGCGGGATCGTCGATGCCCTGGGTGAGCAGGGTCTGCTCGACATCGACCGGGTCCGCATCCTCGGCGCCGGTGCCACGGCCTCATCCGCTCTGGTCGCGTGCGTCGAGGCGGGAGCCCGCTCGATCGATGTGCGGGCACGCCGACCTGAACGCGCCGCCGCGCTCGTGGCCCTCGGGCATCGGCTCGGTGTCACGATCTCGGCGTCTCCCTTCGATGCCGACCTGCCCGACGTCGGGCTCACCGTGGCGACGCTGCCCGGTGGCACGGCGCTCGGCCCCGCGACCTCTGCGCGGCTGTCTGCGAGCGGGGGAGTGCTGTTCGACGTCGCCTATTCGCCGTGGCCGTCGGCTCTCGCATCGGCATGGAGCGACGGCCGCGCCGTCTCCGGTGAGGGGATGCTGCTGCGCCAGGCCGTGCGGCAGGTCCGGATCTTCCTGCACGGCGACCAGAGCGTTCCGCTGCCCTCCGAGGAGGCCGTGGTCGCCGCGATGAAGGCCGTTCTGTAGTCACCGGTCGTCACGCGGCACGATCCGAGTCGAAAGGCGTGGGAGACTAGAGCAATGCTCCGCGTGCTCACGGCCGGCGAATCGCACGGCCCAGAACTCATTGCCGTCATGGAGGGTCTGCCTTCAGGCGTCCCTGTGTCCTCCGAGGCGATCCAGGCCGATCTCGCACGTCGCAAGCTCGGCTATGGGCGCGGCTCGCGCATGAAGTTCGAGCAGGACGAGCTGACGATCTCGGGCGGCGTTCGCCACGGCAAGACCCTCGGCAGCCCGATCGCTCTTCGCATCGGCAACACGGAGTGGCCGAAGTGGATCGAGGTCATGAACCCCGAACCCGTCGAGCTGACAGA
The DNA here is from genome assembly GCF_000834175.1 of Microbacterium sp. MEJ108Y. Taxonomy (NCBI): domain Bacteria; kingdom Bacillati; phylum Actinomycetota; class Actinomycetes; order Micrococcales; family Microbacteriaceae; genus Microbacterium; species Microbacterium sp. MEJ108Y. Next base: position 7,883 of record NZ_JXQX01000002.1, read on the forward strand.
CAAGTCCCGTGGCCGGAGCGCACCGCTGACCCGCCCGCGGCCAGGACACGCCGATCTCGTGGGCATGCAGAAGTACGACTTCGACGAAGCACGGCCCATCCTCGAGCGTGCCAGCGCACGAGAGACGGCTGCCAGGGTCGCCCTCGGCGCCATCGCCCGCTCGTTCCTCGGCGAGCTGGGCATTCGCCTCGTCAGCCACACGCTGTCGATCGGGCCGGTACGCGTGCCGGACGGCGCTCCGCTTCCGACCCCCGAAGACGTCGACACGCTCGATGCCGATCCGCTGCGCTGCTTCGACGCGACGACCTCCGCCCTCATGGTTGAGGAAGTCGATGACGCGAAGAAGGACGGCGACACCCTCGGTGGGATCGTCGAGGTGCTCGCATACGGTCTTCCGCCCGGACTGGGCTCGCACGTTCACTGGGATCGCCGTCTGGATGCACGTCTCGCGCAGGCCCTCATGAGCATCCAGGCGATCAAGGGCGTCGAGGTCGGCGACGGTTTCGAGACCACGCGCCGACGCGGCTCCGCCGCTCACGACGAGCTGTTCGCGACCGCAGACGGCATCTCGCGCGGCTCGGACCGCGCGGGAGGCACCGAGGGCGGGATGTCGACCGGAACGGTGCTGCGCGTGCGCGCGGGAATGAAGCCGATCGCCACCGTGCCGCATGCTCTTCGCACGATCGACGTCGCCTCGGGCGAGGATGCCACCGCACACCATCAGCGCTCTGACGTGTGCGCCGTGCCTGCGGCCGGAGTGGTGGCCGAAGCCATGGTGGCCGTCGAACTCGCCAATGCCGTGCTCGAGAAGTTCGGGGGCGACAGCATCGGAGAGACCCGCCGCAACCTCGAGGGTTACCTCGCGGCGATCCCGGCCGAGCTGCGCACGACGCCCGCGTCCGAGGCGGCGCTCATCGCGCATGACGAGCGAGGCTGATCCGCTGACGCTGGTGCTCGTCGGTCCGATGGCCGCCGGCAAGACCAGCGTCGGGCGTCGCGTCGCGCGCAAGCTCGGCGTGCCGTTCGTCGACACCGACAAGCGCGTGGTCGCAGCACACGGCCCGATACCGGCGATCTTCGAGCAGCACGGTGAGGCGCACTTCCGCGCGCTCGAGCGCGCCGCGGTCGCGGAGGCTCTGGGGACGGGCGGTGTGATCTCCCTCGGCGGTGGGGCCGTGACGGACGCGGCCACCCGCACGCTGCTGATCGAGCACCCGGTCGTGTTCCTGACCGTGACCCCTGCGGCGGTCGCCGATCGGATCCACAGCGGCGGACGCCCCCTGCTCGCGGGCGATGACCCCGTCGGGCGTTGGACACAGATCTTCGAAGAACGTCGAGACTGGTATGACGAGGTGGCATCCGTGACGTTCGACACGTCACGGCGCCCCATGCAGCGCATAGCCGACGACATCGTGGCATGGAGGAGAGAACTGGGATGAGTACGACAACCATCAGCGTGACGGGGGAGAACCCCTACGACATCGCCATCGGACGCGGCATCCTCGACCGGGTGTCGGAGGTGCTCGATCCCGGAGTGCGCAAGGTCCTCGTCGTCCACCCGCCCACGCTCGCCGCCCGCGCGGCGGAGCTGCGGGATCGGCTGCTCGCCGACGTCGAGAACGGTCAGCGAGAGGTTCTGCTCGCAGAGGTGCCTGATGCCGAGCAGGGCAAGCGCGTCGAGGTGGCCGCCTTCTGCTGGCAGGTGATGGGACAGGCCGACTTCACCCGTTCGGACGCCGTCGTCGGATACGGCGGCGGCGCCGTGACCGATCTCGCCGGCTTCGTCGCGGCGACCTGGCTGCGGGGGGTGCAGCTCGTCCAGGTGCCCACCACCGTGCTCGGCCTCGTGGACGCATCGGTGGGCGGCAAGACCGGGATCAACACCGCCGAGGGCAAGAACCTCGTCGGCGCTTTCTGGGCACCTCGCGCGGTGATCGGCGACCTCGACGAGCTCGCCAGCCTCAGCCCGAACGAGGCGACCGCGGGCTTCGCCGAGGTCGTGAAGGCCGGATTCATCTGGGCGCCCGAGATCCTCGACATCATCGAAGCGGACCCCGCGCGCGCCGTCGACTCGACGACACCCGAGTTCCGTCGGGCGATCGAACTCGCCATCGACATGAAGGCGCAGGTCGTCTCCGACGACTTCCGCGAAGCGGGCCAGCGCGAGATCCTCAACTACGGCCACACCCTCGGCCACGCGATCGAGCATGCCGAGCGATACCGCTGGCGCCACGGTGCGGCCGTCTCGATCGGCATGCTGTACGCGGCTGAGCTGTCGCGACTCGCCGGCCGACTGTCGGACTCCGCCGCCGAGCGTCACCGCACGATCCTCGACTCGCTCGGGCTGCCGACCGGCTATCGTGCCGGTGCATGGCCACAGCTGCTCGCGACGATGCAGCGCGACAAGAAGAGCCGGGGTGGCATGCTGCGGTTCATCCTCCTCGACGACATCGCCAAGCCCACCGTGCTGCAGGCGCCGGACGAGTCGCTGCTCTTCGCCGCCTACCAGGAGATCGGCGAATGACCCGTCGCATCCTGCTCGTCAACGGTCCGAACCTCAACCTGCTCGGCAGCCGCGAGCCCGAGGTCTACGGCACGGCGACACTCGCCGATGTCGAGAAGCTCACCGCTGCGGCCGCCGAGGCGGAGGGCTTCGAGCTCCGGGCGCTGCAGAGCAATCACGAGGGGGTGCTGATCGATGCCATCCACGCCGCGAGGGAGGACTGCACTGCGATCATCATCAACCCGGGCGGGCTCACGCACACGAGTGTGGTGCTGCGCGACGCCCTGACCGGCGTCGCTCTGCCGTTCGCCGAGGTGCACATCTCCGACGTGTACGCGCGGGAGGAGTTCCGGCACCATTCCTACCTCCACGATGTGGCAGCGGTGCGTGTGATCGGCGAGGGCGTCGACGGCTACGCGAGCGCTGTGCGGCAGCTCGCAGCGCTCATCGCGTAGAATCGACTCTCGGCCCACCCCAGTCCACCTCGGACGCGAGCGGCCCCCAGACTCTAGAAACGGAAAGTCCAGCGCATGGCATCTACCGCAGACATCAAGAACGGCGTCGTCCTCAACATCGAGCGGCAGCTCTGGAGCGTCGTCGAGTTCCAGCACGTCAAGCCCGGCAAGGGCGGCGCGTTCGTCCGCACGAAGCTCAAGAACGTGATGAGCGGCAAGGTCGTCGACAAGACGTTCAACGCAGGCGCGAAGATCGAGATCGAGAACGTCGACCGTCGCGACTACACCTACCTGTACACCGATGGTGACGGGTACGTCTTCATGGACCAGACCGACTACGACCAGATCACTGTCCCCGCGGCGACCGTCGGCGACGCGAAGAACTTCCTGCTCGAGAACCAGCAGGTCACGATCGCGCTCAACAACGGCAACCCGCTGTACATCGATCTGCCGGCGTCCGTGATCCTCGAGATCACCTACTCCGAGCCAGGCGTGCAGGGCGACCGCTCGTCGGCCGGCACCAAGCCCGCCACGCTCGAGACGGGTTACGAGATCCAGGTGCCGCTGTTCGTGGAGACCGGCACCAAGGTCAAGGTCGACACGCGCACCGGCGACTACCTCGGTCGCGAGAAGTAAGGCGTGAGCGCCCGTACGAAGGCGCGCAAGCGCGCACTCGACATCCTGTTCTCCGCCGACGTCCGCGGCGACGAGGTCGCGGTGGCCCTGGCCGCCGAAGCCAAGCGCGCCGCGAGCGAACCGGCCCGCGAGGCCTCCTGGCTGTACGCGCGCGAGGTCGTAGACGGCATCATCGACCACCGCGACGAGATCGACGAGCTCATCACGACGCACAGTCGCGACTGGAAGCTCGAGCGGATGCCCGCGGTCGACCGCGCGCTGCTGCGCATCGGCGTCTGGGAGATCCTGTTCAACGCCGAGGTGCCGACGGCCGTCGCCATCGATGAGGCGGTCGAACTCGCCAAGGAGTTCTCCACCGACGATTCGGGCGCATTCGTGCACGGCGTGCTCGCCCGCGTCTCTCGCGCGGCCTGAGCGACGACTCAGGACGCGGTCTCCGAGATGTCGGAGGCCCTGGGAAGGATGGGGTCATGCCCGCGCCGCACGTCGATCTTCGGGATCTCATGCAGATCACCGATGCGGGTGGTTATCAACGCGGTCTCGCCTATTTCCGCGAGGGCAACGTGCTCGACGTGGTCTGGCATGAGGATCTCCTCGAACTCGAGGGGCATGTTCGCGGCAGCTCCGATGCCCAGTATGTGACCGAGATCCTCTTCCACTCATCGAACGGGACGAGGCGTCCGAGGACGACTCGCTGCTCGTGCCCGGTGGGCAGCGGCTGCAAGCACGTCGTCGCGACGCTGCTCGCGTCCAACGTGCACGAGTACTCCCAGCAGGCGGCGGCTCTTCAGCGTCAGCCCGACGCTCAACCGGAGTCGGCCGCGCCCCGCAGCGCTGCGGCGACGTCGTGGCGCAGCCTGCTCGACCCGTCGGTCTCTCGGCACCCCCAGCGCCTCGCGCTCGGGATCGAGCTGCGGCACCGCGAGTCCCGCAGCGAGAACCACTGGGGACCACGCCCGGTTCGTGCTGCGACGGCGCGCGATCTGGCACGCCCGAACGGGGAGCTGCTGCTGGCGATCCGTCCGATGATGCGCAGTGCGCAGACCGGCGCCTGGATCCAGGGAGGCGCTGGGTGGGATGCCGTCCGGCGCGACGCCTCACAGTTCGGTCGCGATCAGAACCGCTGGTTCGGCGACCTGCTCAGCATCTCGCGGGATTCGCTGCTCTCCGGCAACGCCGGCGAATGGCTCGTCCTCGACCAGGTCGAGTCCCCTTTGCTCTGGCGGCACCTCCGCTCGGGCGCCGAGCTCGGCATCCCGCTCGTCGCGAGTCAGAAGAGCGCCTCGGTGCGCATTGCGGCCGGCGCGGAGGTCTCGACACGCATCACTCGAACGGACGACGGCTCTCTGGCGGTGTCCGCGGACGTGCGCATCGACGATCGAGAGGTTCCTGACCGGGAGGTGCATCCGATCGGCCGCACGGGGGTGTACTCGGTCGGCCTCGTGGGCGCACGGATCGAGATCGTCCTCGCCGAGGTGTCGCTGAGCGAGCAGACGCGCGCACTGCTCGCGGCACCCGATCCGATCGTCGTGCCCTCCGACGATGAGAAGGCGTTCATCGCCGACGCGTATCCGCTGCTGGCGAGACGAAGCACCGTGCGCACGGTCGGCGCGGTCGCGCTCCCCGACGTTCCCGAGCCGGAGCCCGTGTTGACCGTCAGCTACGAGCGCGGCGATGTCGTGAGCTACACGTTCGAATGGTCATACGGTCAGTTCGGGCGCGTGCCGTTCGCCTGGAACGACGCAGCAGTGCGCGACGCCGCCGTCGAGACCGCCAAGAGGGCGGCGATCGAGGCTGCGTGGCAGGAGTTCCGCACGACGAGCTTCAGGCCGAGCGGCTCCTTCCACGACATCGACGCGGCGGCGTTCGTCGCGGAGGGGGTTCCCGCACTCGAGGCGGTGGGAGTGCGCGTCGAATCGAGCGGAGAGCGCAAGGCGTACCGCGAGCTGATCGGCGATCCGCAGGTCAAGGTCACGACCGTCGAGTCGACGGACTCCGACTGGTTCGATCTCGGCATCCTCGTGACGATCGACGGCCGGACGATTCCCTTCGGGCCGTTGTTCACGGCACTGAGCAAGGGGCGCAAGAAGCTGCTCCTCTCCGATGGCGGGTACTTCTCACTCAACCACCCGTCGCTGGATCGTCTCCGTGACCTCATCGAGGACGCGGGCGAGCTCGACGAGTGGGAGACGGGCCCCCGGATCAGTCGCTACCAGACCGATCTCTGGGAGGAGTTCGAGGATCTCGCAGACGAGGCCGAGCCTGCCGTCAGCTGGCGCGCCACGGCTGACGGGCTTCGTCAGGCCACCGGTGTCCCCCCGACGCCCGTGCCCGAGGGGGTTCAGGCGGAGTTGCGCCCCTATCAGAAGACCGGCTTCGACTGGCTGGTCTTCCTGTGGCGTCATCGGCTGGGCGGAATCCTCGCCGACGACATGGGTCTCGGCAAGACCCTGCAGCTCCTGACGTTCGTGCAGCACACGAGGGATGCCGGCGAGACGCGGCCGTTCCTCGTGCTCGCGCCCACGTCGGTGCTGAGCACCTGGCGGTCGGAGGCCGCGCGATTCACTCCGGGGCTTCGCGTGTCGATCGTCGACAGCACGAGCGGAAAACGCGCTGATGTGCTGAGGGCGGCGGCACGGTCGAGCGACCTGGTCGTCAGCTCGTACACGGTCGCACGACTCGACGAAGAGGAGTTCCGCGAGGTCGAGTGGGCCGGACTGATCCTCGACGAGGCCCAGTTCGTCAAGAACCCCAAGACGAGACTCCACCGCGCCATCTCGACGTTCCGTGCCGACGTCACGTACGCCGTGACCGGCACGCCGATGGAGAACAGCCTCTCCGAGCTGTGGTCGCTTCTCAAACTCGCCGCGCCGGGGCTCTTCCCTTCGGCGCGGAAGTTCAAGGACCGGTACATCCAGCCGATCGAGAAGGGGAAGGTCCCCGAGAACGAGGAGGGCGGCGAGTATCGCGCTCGGCGCCTCGCCCAGCTCCGTCGTCGCGTCAGGCCTCTGATGCTGCGACGCACGAAGGAGCTCGTGGCACCTGATCTCCCTGCCAAGCAGGAGCAGCTTCTCGAGGTCGAGATGAGCCCGGAGCACAAGGCGCTCTACGACGTCGTGCTGCAGCGCGAGCGTCAGAAGGTCCTGGGGCTGATCGACGATCTCGATCGCAACCGCTTCATCGTGTTCCGCTCTCTCACGCTGCTGCGGATGCTGAGCCTCGCACCTGCGTTGGTCGACGAAGCCGATGCGGACATCGGCTCGAGCAAGCTCGACACGCTTCTCGAGCGAGTGGTCGAGCTGCAGGCCGAGGGGCACCGCGCGCTCGTCTTCAGCCAGTTCACCTCGTTCCTCGATCTCGCAGCTGCTCGTCTCGAGGCCGCCGGCATCCCGTATGCGCATCTCGACGGCTCGACGCGGCGCAGAGAGCAGGTGATCGACGGGTTCAAGGCGGGGGAGCAGCCGGTGTTCCTGATCAGCCTGAAGGCCGGTGGGTTCGGACTCACGCTGACCGAAGCCGACTATGTCTTCCTGCTCGATCCCTGGTGGAACCCGGCCGCCGAAGAGCAGGCGATCGACCGCACGCATCGCATCGGGCAGACGAATCAGGTGTTCGTCTATCGGATGATCTCGACCGGCACGATCGAGGAGAAGGTCCTCGAGCTTCAGCGCCGCAAGGCCAGGCTCTTCACCGCGGTGATGGACGACGACGAGCTCTTCGCGCAGTCGCTCACGGCCGACGACATCAAGGGTCTGTTCGACGAGGCCTGATTTGTTCCGGCCGGGTCACCGCATCCGTCCAGCACCCCGTCGGTAGAATCGAACGGTTCACTTCAGGAGGAATGCATGCGGATCACGGGACTCGGCCACGCCGGGATGTTCATCGAGACAGTCGGCGGGAACATCATCTGCGACCCGGTTCTCGGGCCCTCGTTCTTCGGCTCGTGGTTCCCGTTCCCCGACAACCGTGCGCTCGACTGGGAGCGGTTCGGCCGCGAGGCGGACTTCCTCTACATCTCGCACCGGCACCGCGACCACTTCGACCCGACGCTGCTCGAGCGCTACATCCGCAAGGACATCGAGGTGCTGCTGCCCGAGTACCCCATCGATGACCTCGAACAGGACATCAGGGCACTGGGATACACGAACATCACCTACGCCCCGGCTGGCAGGATCATCGAGCGCGGCGATCTCAAGATCATGATCACGCCGTTGCGAGCGCCGAGTGACGGCCCCATCGGCGACTCGTCGCTGAGCGTCGACGACGGCACCGGATCGGTGCTCAACCAGAACGACTCCCACCCCCTCGACCTCGACACGCTGCTGCACTTCGGCAAGCCTGACGCGTACTTCACACAGGTCTCGGGTGCGATCTGGTGGCCCATGGTCTACGACCTGCCGATGGACGCGAAGCAGAACTTCGCGAAGCTCAAGCGAGACGCGCAGAACAAGCGAGCGATGTACTACATCGACAAGGTGGACGCTCCGCACGTCTTCCCGATGGCAGGGCCGCCCATGTTCCTGCGCGACGATCTCTTCGACTTCAACGGGGTCGGCCGCAACGGTGAGTCCATCTTCACGGACCAGAAGCAGTTCCTCGCCCACATGAAGGAGCTCTCGCCGCAGTACGACGGGCATCTGTTCGTTCCGGGGACGGTCGTGACCGTCGACGCCGGTCACGTGTCGACCGAGCAGACGCTGTACTCCGAGGCGGAGCTCGCCCACATCTTCGATGAGAAGTGGGACTACCTCGAAGAGCAGCGGGCGTCCCGCCAGCAGGAGATCCTCGATGAGGAGGCCTCTCGCGCAGAGGTCCTTCCTGCCGCCGAGATGCTCGAGGAGCTGAAGACCTGGTGGGAGCCGCTGCTGAAGAAGTCGCGCACCATCCGTCTCGGAGTCGGTGGCTGCGTGCGATTCAGGATCGGCGACCTCGACATGGTCGTGGACTTCCCTCGGGCGAAGGTCCGCGAGTATGCGGGCGAGGAGTGCATCTACTGGTACACGATCCCCGCTGATCTCGTCTCGACGAACATCCGCGATCATGAGATCGACTGGTCGAACTCGATCTTCCTCTCCATGCAGTTCCAGGTGGGACGCAGCGGCAAGTTCAACGAGTTCCTGACGACGTTCCTCAAGTGCCTCTCGGTCGACCGCATCGAGTACGTCGAGAACTGGTACCAGGAGCAGACGGATCAGACCGAGGACGCCGAGATCGGCGACTGGGTCGTGCAGCGCCGCTGCCCGCACCTGCGTGCCGACCTGACCAAGACCGGCAAGGTCGACGAAGACGGCATCCTGACCTGCAGCATGCACGACTGGAAGTGGGACCTCAAGACCGGCCGCTGCCTGTCGACGAGCGGTCACCCGATCCGTTCCACGAAGATCGACGAGGTCAGCGACGCTGTGCTCAGCGAGGCCAGCTGACGTGTCACGAACCCCGCATCCGCAGGGATCGGGTCGTGATGCCCGAACGACGCGGCTCGAGTACAAGGGGCCGTTGCGCGGTGCGCGATGGATCGTGCGATCCGACTCCGAGCGACTCGTGCGCATCGCCGCGGACTTCTTGACCGGCGTGGGCTTCGAGCGCCGCGACGACGACTTCGACGGTAGGCTCCGCGCGCGAGGCTCGGAGTGGACGGCGACCGCGCTCGAGATCGGCGATGAGAAGGGCTCGAAGCGCAGCTGGTGGCGAGGTCTGCTGACCGACGAACTGCCCTTCCCGTTGCCCCACGCGCTGCAGCCCGTGCTGCCCCCGACGCTCGTCGTGGCCGCAGCACGCCCCGTCGCCGTCGGCGTGGCCGAGCTCGTCGTCTTCCCGCACACTTCGGCACGTGGAGATGCGACGCATGCGCGCGCAGCGGCACCACGCGTCACATCCGCCCTGGAACAGATCACCGCCGCCGCCGGGGCCGAGGGCGCGATGCTCTCGCACGAGTCGCTCTCCGGCATAGCGAACGACGGCTCGCCCGCCTCGCAGGCGGTCGTGCGTGAAGTCCTGGAGTGGCGCTGAGTCGCGCTAGACTGGGTCAATCAAGCAACCTTTAACACCGTCCTGTGAGGCGGAGAAGGGAGCGGCCGATGAGTGCACGAACTGTGCTGCACGAAGCCGATATCTCGCGGGCATTGACCCGCATCGCACATGAGATCCTCGAATCCAATCGGGGGGCTGAGAACCTCGTCCTGCTGGGAATTCCGACCCGCGGAGTCACTCTCGCCCATCGCCTGTCCGCTGTGATCGGTGAGATCGCACAGACCGCCGTTCCGGTGGGAGCGCTCGACGTCACACTCTTCCGGGATGATCTCGCGAAGCAGCCGACGCGGTCCCCTCGTCCGACCGACATCCCCGCCGGCGGCATCGACGGCAAGACGGTCGTCCTCGTCGACGACGTGCTCTTCTCCGGTCGCAGCATCCGCGCTGCGCTCGATGCGCTGCAGTCGATCGGCCGTCCCTCGATCGTGCGCCTCGCGATCCTGGTCGATCGGGGTCACCGCGAACTGCCGATCCGGCCCGACTTCGTCGGCAAGAACATCCCGTCGTCCCGTCAGGAGCGAGTAAACGTACGGCTGGCCGAACATGACGGCGCCGAGGAGGTGACGATCGAAGCATGAGACACCTCCTCGACACCCGCACCCTCGATCGCGAGACGGCGCTGCGCATCCTCGACGTCGCCGAGGACATGTCCGACACGCAGTCACGCGAGGTCAAGAAACTCCCGACCCTCCGCGGCAAGACCGTCGTGAACCTCTTCTTCGAGGACTCGACGCGAACCCGCATCTCGTTCGAGGCCGCAGCGAAGCGTCTGTCGGCCGACGTCATCAACTTCGCGGCCAAGGGCTCGAGCGTCTCCAAGGGGGAGAGCCTGAAGGACACCGCCCAGACGCTGCAGGCGATGGGCGCGGATGCGGTCGTCATCCGCCACCCTGCATCAGGTGCGCCGCAGACACTCGCCACCAGCGGCTGGATCTCGGCCGGGGTGGTCAATGCCGGCGACGGCACGCACGAGCACCCGACCCAGGCGCTCCTCGACGCGTTCACGATCCGCAAACGGCGCTTCGGCGCCGACAGCCGCGGTCGCGATCTCGCCGGCATCCGGGTCGTGATCGTCGGCGACGTGCTGCACTCGCGGGTCGCGCGATCGAACGTCTGGCTGCTCGCCACACTCGGCGCCGAGGTCACCCTGGTCGCTCCGCCCACCCTGGTGCCGCAGAACGTCTCGCTCTGGCCCGCCAGGGTCGTCTACGACCTCGACCAGGCCCTGGCCGAGGGGCCCGACGCCGTGATGATGCTCCGCATCCAGCTCGAGCGCATGAACGCCGCATATTTCCCCACTGAGCGGGAGTATTCCAGACGATGGGGTCTTGACGCACTGCGTGTGGCCGGCCTTCCGGACGGTAGCATTGTCATGCACCCCGGACCCATGAACCGAGGGTTGGAGATCTCCTCCGAAGCCGCCGATTCCCCGCGCTCGACCGTGCTGGAACAGGTGACGAACGGAGTGTCCATCCGCATGGCGGTGCTGTACCTGCTCCTTGCAGGAGAACGAGACGACGAACGAGGGGGAGACCAGTGAGCGAGACCCTCGTCATCACCGGCGCACAGCTTCTCGGTGCCGAGCGCGCCGACATCATCGTGCAGAACGGTCTGATCACCGAGATCGGCACCGGGCTGAGCCGTGGGGGTGCACGGGTCATCGACGCCGACGGCCTGGTGGCACTTCCCGGGCTCGTCGATCTGCACACCCATCTGCGCGAACCCGGCTACGAAGCATCCGAGACGATCCTCACCGGCACCAGGGCGGCCGCGGCCGGCGGGTTCACCGCCGTGTTCGCCATGCCGAACACGTCTCCGGTGGCCGACACCGCAGGCGTCGTGGAGCAGGAGCTCGCGCTCGGTGAAGCGGCCGGGTACGCGACCGTGCAGCCCATCGGCGCCGTGACCGTGGGGCAGAAGGGCGAGCGACTCGCCGAGCTCGGTGCGATGGCGACATCCCGTGCCCAGGTTCGCGTCTTCAGCGATGACGGATTCTGCGTCTTCGACCCGCTGATCATGCGTCGCGCGCTCGAGTACGTGAAGTCCTTCGGCGGCGTCATCGCGCAGCACGCGCAGGACCCCCGCCTCACCGAGGGCGCCCAGATGAACGAGGGCACCGTCTCGGCCGAGCTCGGCCTCGCCGGATGGCCGGCCGTCGCCGAGGAGTCGATCATCGCCCGCGATGTGCTCCTCGCCGAGCACGTCGGATCGCGTCTGCACGTCTGCCACCTGTCCACGGCCGGCTCCGTCGACATCATCCGCTGGGCCAAGAAGCGGGGCATCGACGTCACGGCCGAGGTCACTCCGCATCATCTGCTCCTCACCGATGAGCTCGTGCGCGGGTACGACGCGCGCTACAAGGTCAATCCGCCGCTGCGTCGTGAGGAGGACGTCCTGGCGGTGCGCGAAGGCCTCGCCGACGGCACCATCGACATCGTCGCGACCGACCACGCGCCGCACCCGAGCGAGCACAAGTCGTGCGAGTGGCAGGCCGCCGCCAACGGCATGGTCGGACTCGAGAGCGCGCTGCGCGTCGTGCACCAGTCGATGGTGCAGACCGGCCTGATCGGCTGGGATGACGTCGCTCGGGTGATGAGCGCCGCGCCCGCGCGGATCGGCCGACTCGCGGGCCACGGGCTGCCTCTCGAGGCGGGTGCTCCCGCGCAGATCACCCTCTACGACCCGTCCGTCGCCGGCGTCTTCACCGAATCGGACCTGCACGGTCGCAGCGTGAACTCGCCCTACCTCGGCCGCGACCTCCCGGGTCGCGTCGAATTCACGGTGCACCGCGGAGTCCTGACGGTCGACGGCGCAGACGTCGTCGAGGAGCTGAACGCATGAGCGCACGCGACATCGCCATCGCGATCACCATCGCCGTGGCGGCGCTCGTGCTCGTCGTCATGTTCACCGCGTGGCGACGACGACTCCGACGCGACTCTGGTCTCTCGGCGCCCCTCGGAGTGCCGGAGCACGCCGAGGTGATCGCCCGTCGTGAGGTGCTCTACGTCTCGACGACCAAGCACGACCAGCCGCTGGAGCGGCTGACCCTGCACCCGCTCGCCTACCGAGCCAGGGGAGAGGTCGCCGTCACTGATCGCGGCCTCGCGCTCTGCCTCGACGGGGCGCCGACGGTCTTCCTCGCCTCCGCACGGCTCGCGAGCGTCGATCGTGCGACCGTGACGATCGACCGCGTCGTGGAACCGGGCGGACTCGTCCGCGTCGCCTGGAGCGCAGACGACGACACGATCGTCGACTCGTACCTCCGCCTGACGGACGGCGACCCCCAGAACTTCATCTCAGAACTGCAGCGCCTCGTCCCGGCCACGGACGACGCCGCCGCCCCCGACACAGGAGCAACGTCATGACAGCCCTCCCCGAACCCGCCGTCCTCGTCCTCGAAGACGGGACCCGCCACACGGGCCGTGCATACGGCGCGCGGGGCACCACTTTCGGCGAGGTCGTCTTCGCCACCGGCATGTCCGGCTACCAGGAGACCCTCACCGATCCCTCGTACGCAGGCCAGATCGTCTTGCAGACGGCACCGCACATCGGCAACACCGGCATGAACGACGAAGACCGCGAGTCCCGTCGCATCTGGGTGGCCGGCTACATCGTCCGCGACCCCTCGCGCGTCGTCTCGAACTGGCGAGCCAACGCCTCGCTCGACGAGATCCTCGAGCGAGACGGCATCGTCGGCATCAGCGGCATCGACACCCGCTCGATCACCCGACACATCCGCTCGGCCGGCTCGATGCGCGGCGGCGTGTTCTCGGGCGACGCCGCGAAGATCGACCCCGAAGAGCAGCTGCGGCTCGTGCGCGAAGCCCCCGAGATGGCCGGTCAGAACCTCTCGTCGCAGGTCTCTGTCGACGTCGCCACGGTGACGACGGCGATGGGGGAGCGGGTCGGCAATCTCGCCGTCCTCGACCTCGGAGTCAAGCAGGCGACGATCGACAATCTGGCAGCCCGCGGCTTCGAGGTGCACGTGCTGCCCCAGAACGTCACGATCGACGACATCCGCTCGATCGACCCCGTCGCCGTCTTCTACTCGAACGGCCCCGGAGACCCCGCGGCGTCGGGCGACCATGTCGAGCTGCTGCGCTCGGTGCTCGACGACGGGCTGCCGTTCTTCGGGATCTGCTTCGGAAACCAGCTGCTCGGCAGGGCGCTGGGGCTCGGCACCTACAAGCTGCCCTTCGGCCACCGCGGCATCAATCAGCCGGTGCTCGACAAGTCCACCGGACGCGTCGAGATCACCGCGCACAACCACGGTTTCGCCGTGGAAGCGCCGCTGGAGGGTTCGTTCGACAGCCCCCACGGCTACGGCAAGGTCGAAGTCAGCCACGTCGGTCTGAACGACAACGTCGTGGAGGGCCTCCGCGCCCTCGACATCCCGGCGTTCTCGGTGCAGTACCACCCGGAGGCCGCCGCCGGCCCGCACGACGCCAACTATCTCTTCGACCGGTTCCGTGACATGGTCATCGCCAGCAAGAAGGACGCCAAGTAATGCCCAAGCGCGACGACATCAACTCCGTTCTCGTCATCGGCTCCGGCCCGATCGTCATCGGTCAGGCCTGCGAGTTCGACTACTCCGGCACCCAGGCCTGCCGCGTGCTCCGCGAAGAGGGCGTCAGGGTCATCCTGGTCAACTCCAACCCGGCCACGATCATGACCGACCCCGACTTCGCCGACGCGACGTACATCGAGCCGATCACGTGGCAGGTCATCGAGACGATCATCGCGAAGGAGCGCCCTGACGCGATCCTTCCGACTCTCGGCGGACAGACCGCCCTGAACGCCGCGATCGAGCTGCACAACCACGGCATCCTCGAGAAGTACGACGTCGAGCTGATCGGTGCGAGCTTCGAGGCGATCAACAAGGGCGAGGACCGCCAGATCTTCAAGCAGCTCGTGCTCGACGCCGGAGCCGACGTCGCCCGCAGCATCATCGCGCACTCGATGGACGACCTGCTCGAGGGTGCGGCCGAGCTGGGCTATCCGCTCGTCGTGCGCCCGTCGTTCACGATGGGCGGTCTCGGCTCGGGCTTCGCATACGACGAAGAGGACCTGCGCCGCATCGGCGGGGCCGGTCTGCGCGATTCGCCGACCACCGAGGTGCTCCTGGAGGAGTCGATCCTCGGCTGGAAGGAGTACGAGCTCGAGCTCATGCGCGACACCGCCGACAACACGGTGGTCGTCTGCTCGATCGAGAACGTCGACCCGGTCGGCGTGCACACGGGCGACTCGATCACGGTCGCCCCGGCTCTGACGCTCACCGACCGCGAGTACCAGAAGCTCCGCGACATCGGCATCGACATCATCCGCGCGGTCGGCGTCGACACCGGTGGCTGCAACATCCAGTTCGCCGTCGACCCCAGCAACGGCCGCATCATCGTCATCGAGATGAACCCGCGCGTCTCGCGCTCGAGCGCCCTCGCCTCGAAGGCCACCGGATTCCCGATCGCCAAGCTCGCGGCCAAGCTCGCACTCGGCTACCGTCTCGACGAGATCCCCAACGACATCACGGGTGTCACCCCGGCGAGCTTCGAGCCCACGCTCGACTACGTCGTCGTCAAGGTGCCGCGATTCGCGTTCGAGAAGTTCCCGGCCGCCGATGCGACGCTGACGACCACCATGAAGTCGGTGGGTGAGGCCATGGCGATCGGCCGCAACTACGCGACCGCGCTGCAGAAGGCGCTGCGCTCGCTCGAGAAGCGCGGCTCGAGCTTCCACTGGGGCGAGGAGAACCGCTCGGCAGACGAGCTGCTCGAGATCTCGAAGATCCCGACCGACGGTCGCATCGTCACCCTGCAGCAGGCGCTGCGCAAGGGTGCGACAGTCGAGCAGGCGTTCGAGGCGACCGCGATCGACCCGTGGTTCATCGACCAGATCGTGCTGATCAACGAGGTCGCCGAGACCGTGCGCACGGCGCCCGAGCTCGATGCGGCCACGCTCCGCTATGCCAAGGAGCACGGATTCTCCGACGCGCAGATCGCACAGCTCCGGGGTGACGACGAGGCCGAGATCCGCGGTGTGCGCCACGGCTTGGGCATCCGCCCCGTGTACAAGACGGTCGACACCTGCGCCGGCGAGTTCCCGGCTCTCACGCCGTATCACTACTCGAGCTACGACTTCGAGACCGAGGTCATGCCATCGGATCGCACCAAGGTCGTGATCATCGGATCCGGTCCCAACCGCATCGGCCAGGGCGTCGAGTTCGACTACTCCTGCGTGCACGCGTCGTTCGCGCTGTCGGATGCCGGCTTCGAGACCATCATGGTCAACTGCAACCCCGAGACCGTGTCCACCGACTACGACACGTCCGACCGGCTCTACTTCGAGCCGCTGACGCTCGAGGACGTGCTCGAGGTGCTCGACGCGGAAGCCGCCAGCGGCACCATCCTCGGCGTCGTCTGCCAGCTCGGCGGCCAGACGCCGCTGGGTCTCGCCAAGGGCATCGAGGCCGCGGGCTACACCGTGCTCGGCACGAGCCCCGAGGCCATCGACATCGCCGAAGAGCGCGAGCTGTTCTCCCAGCTGCTCGACGCGGCGGGTCTCATCGCACCGCGTCACGGCACCGCTGTGAACGCTGACGCCGCGGTGGCCGTGGCCGACGAGATCGGCTACCCCGTGCTCGTGCGTCCGAGCTTCGTGCTCGGCGGCCGGGGAATGGAGATCGTCTACAGCGCGGAGTCGCTGCGCGAGTACTTCGTGCGCACGGCGGGCGAAGTCATCATCGAGGAGGGCAAGCCCCTGCTCGTCGACCGATTCCTCGACGATGCGATCGAGCTCGATGTCGACGCGCTGTACGACGGCACCGATCTGTACATCGGCGGCGTGATGGAGCACCTCGAGGAGGCCGGCATCCACTCGGGCGACTCCAGCTGCACGCTGCCGCCGGTCTCGCTCGGCCGCACCGACATCGACCGGGTGCGCGAGGCGACCCTCGCGATCGCGAAGGGTGTCGGCGTGCGCGGTCTGCTCAACGTGCAGTTCGCGATCAGCGCCGGCGTGCTCTACGTCATCGAGGCGAACCCGCGCGCGAGCCGCACGGTGCCGTTCGTCTCGAAGGCGCTGGGCATCCCGATGGCGAAGGCCGCGAGCCGCATCATGGTCGGCTCGACCATCGCCGAGCTCCGCGCCGAGGGCATGCTCCCCGAGCAGGACGGCTCTCGTGTGCCGCTCGACGCCCCCGTCTCGGTGAAGGAGGCCGTGCTTCCCTTCAAGCGGTTCCGCACGGCCGACGGCAAGACCGTCGACTCGATCCTCGGCCCGGAGATGCGCTCGACCGGCGAGGTCATGGGCATCGACCGCGACTTCCCGACCGCGTTCGCGAAGAGCCAGGCGGCCGCGTACGGCGGGATGCCGACCTCGGGCACCGTGTTCATCTCGGTGGCCGACTCCGACAAGCGCGCGGTGATCCTGCCGGCCCACCGTCTGCAGCAGCTCGGGTTCACGATCGTGGCCACCGAGGGCACGGCCGAGATCCTCTCGCGCAACGGCATCGCGGTGACCGTGGTCGAGAAGTACAGCGAGACCCAGGAGTCGGGCGCGACCAACATCGTCGACCTCATCAACGACGGGTCGATCGACATCGTCGTGAACACGCCTTCGGGTGGGGCGGCGCGTGCTGACGGCTACGAGATCCGTGCGGCTGCCGTCGCGGCCGACAAGGCGCTGTTCACCACGATGGCAGTGCTCGGCGCAGCGGTGAGCGGCATGGACGCAGCCCACGAGGGCTTCCAGGTGAAGAGCCTCCAGGAGTACGCACTCGACCGGAAGGCCGCTCTGTGAGCGCACGCTTCGGCGAACGGGTCCGTGCCGCCCTCGCGGCGCACGGCCCGCTGTGCGTGGGTATCGACCCGCATGCGGCGCTGCTCACGGACTGGGGGCTCGGTGACGACGCCTCCGGCGTCCGCGAGTTCGGGCTGCGCACGGTCGAGGCCGCCGTTGGCCGTGCCGCGATCGTGAAACCGCAGGTGTCGTTCTTCGAGCGCTTCGGCTCTGCGGGGTTCGCAGCCCTCGAAGAGGTGCTCGCGGCTGCGCGCGCGGCCGGACTCATCGTGATCGCGGATGCCAAGCGCGGCGACATCGGCTCGACCATGGATGCGTATGCGGCGGCGTGGCTCACACCGGGGTCTCCGCTCGAGGCCGACGCCCTGACCGTCAACCCGTTCCTCGGGGTCGGTGCGCTCGACGGCGCCTTCGCCCTCGCCGGCGAGCACGACAAGGGCCTCTTCGTGCTCGCCGCGACGAGCAACCCTGAGGCGCAGACTCTGCAGCGCTCGGTCTCCGAGACCGGCCGCGCTGTGTCTGCGGACATCATCTCGGTCGTCTCGGCACGCAATGCGGAGCACTCGGAGGCAGGCGAGTGGGGGAGCTTCGGCTTCGTCATCGGAGCGACGGTGGACTGGACGGATGCCGGCATCGCCGCATTCGCGCCGGTGGCACCCGTCCTCGCCCCCGGTTTCGGCACGCAGGGCGCGACTGCGGCAGACCTGCACCGGCGGTTCGGCTCGATGAGCCCCGCGGTGATCGCGAGCGAGAGCCGCAGCATCCTCTCGGCCGGACCCGCTGGTCTCGCCGCCGCCATCGACGCTCGCGTCGCAGAGTACAGGGAGGCCGGCCGTGGCTGAGTCCCGTCCCGTCCCCGAGGTCGATCGTGCCGCCGCCGCACGCAAGGCGGTCGAGCGGCGCCGCGCCCGTGCGTCGCTCAAGCGCGATCTGACGACGCGTGTCGTCACCCCGCAGTCGGTGCTCGAGCGCGCCACCGCCGACCCCGATTCGGTCGAGGGATCGATGCGCATCACGGACTTCCTGCTCGCCCTCCCTGCCATCGGGGCGGGCAAGCGCGACCGAATTCTCGCAGAACTGCACATCTCGCCGGTCAAGCGACTGGGCGGTCTCGGCGTCAGGCAACGGCTGGCGCTCACGCAGTGGCTCGACACACGCTTCCCGCTCCTGCAGCCGCGGGGCGCACGCAGCCGTCTGCTGGTGCTCGCCGGCCCGACCGCTGTGGGCAAGGGCACGGTCGCCGCCCACATCCGCGAGCACAACCCCGAGATCCATCTGTCGGTCTCGGCGACGACCCGCGCACCGCGCCCGGGCGAGATCGACGGCGTGCACTACTACTTCGTCGACGACGCGGAGTTCGATCGGCTGATCGCCGAGGACGAGCTTCTCGAGTACGCGGTCGTGCACAACAGGTCGCGATACGGAACTCCGCGTGCCCCGATCGATGCCGCGCTGGCCGCCGGCAAGACCGTTCTGCTCGAGATCGACCTGCAGGGTGCACGCCAGGTGCGCAAGGCCGAGCCTGCGGCGACGCTCATCTTCCTGCTGCCGCCGACCTGGGACGAACTGGTTCAGAGACTGGTCGGTCGAGGCACCGAGGGTGCCGAGGAACGCGCTCGCAGACTGCGCACCGCGAAGGTGGAGCTCGCCGCGCAGAACGAGTTCGATCACCTCATCGTGAACGAGGACGTCGCCGCCGCGGCCGCAGAGGTCGTAGAATTGTCTTCAAGCTCTGCGCGCTGAGCTTCTTCGCGCGCCGCAGCACAGTCTTCGCGACGATCCCGTCGCCTGATCAGGAGGTCCCACCATGGCCGGACACCACACCAACGGAATCATCGATCCCCCCATCGACAACCTGCTCGACCGCGTCGACTCGAAGTACGAGCTCGTGATCTACGCCGCCAAGCGTGCCCGTCAGATCAACGACTACTACTCCGATCTCCACGAGGGCAACCTGTTCGACAACGTCGGTCCGCTCGTCGACTCCTCCGTCGAGGACAAGCCGCTGACCATCGCTCTGCACGAGATCAACGAGGACAAGCTCCGCCTCCGTCACGCCGAGTGACGTCCGATGACCGCACCGCCGACTGATGTCGGCGGTGCGGTCCATCATGGGAGCCACCCCCTTCCTGCTGTCCGATTCCGTCCTGGAGCCCCGATGAGCGCGCTGCGTCTGTTCACGTCCGAGTCCGTCACCGAGGGGCACCCGGACAAGATCTGCGACCAGATCTCAGACAGCATCCTCGACGGACTCATCGCGAAAGACCCCGGCTCGCGGGTCGCGGTCGAGACGCTGGTGACCACCGGTCTCGTGCACGTCGCCGGTGAGATCCGCACCGAGGCCTACGTCGACATCCCGACCATCGTCCGACAGGTCGTCAATGGGATCGGCTACACGTCGAGCGACACCGGCTTCGACGGGGACTCCTGCGGTGTGAGCATCTCGGTGGGCGAGCAGTCGACAGACATCGCCCACGGTGTCGACAACGCCCAGGAGCACCGCGACGGGTCATCCGTCGATCCGCTCGACGGACTCGGTGCCGGAGACCAGGGCATCATGTTCGGGTTCGCCACGAACGAGACGCCGCAGTTGATGCCGATGGCCGCGTGGACCGCGCACCGCATCGCGGAGCGTCTCGCCGAGGTTCGCCGCTCCGGCGCGCTGCCGTTCCTCCGCCCCGACGGCAAGACGCAGGTCACGCTCGGGTACGACGGCTTCACCCCCAAGACCGTCGATGCCGTCGTGCTGTCGACCCAGCATCACCCCGAGATCTCGCAGGACGAGCTCAAGGCACAGGTGCAGGAGCACGTGATCGACCCGGTCCTCGAGACCACAGGGCTCGACCTCGACGACATCACCTACTACATCAACCCCGCCGGTCCCTTCGTGACCGGCGGTCCCAAGGGCGACGCCGGGCTCACCGGCCGCAAGATCATCATCGACACGTACGGGGGTGCGGCGCGCCACGGTGGCGGTGCCTTCAGCGGCAAGGACCCGTCCAAGGTCGACCGCTCGGGCGCCTACGCGACGCGCTGGGTCGCCAAGAACGCCGTGGCGGCGGGTCTCGCCGACCGGCTCGAAGTCCAGGTCGCGTACGCGATCGGAGTCGCACGTCCGGTGGGGCTCTACGTCGAGACCTTCGGCACCGGCAAGGTGTCGGACGAGGCGATCATCCGCGCGATCAACGACGTCTTCGATCTCCGTCCGCAGGCGATCATCGAGGAGCTCGATCTGCTGCGCCCGATCTATGCGCAGACAGCCGCCTATGGGCATTTCGGTCGCGAGCTGCCGGAGTTCACCTGGGAGCGCACCGACCGCGCTGAGGAGCTGCGGCGCGCTGCAGGCCTCTGACGGAGCGCGAGCCTGATGGCGATCCGCTCATGACGGCCGAGAGCCGTCGTATCGCGCGCGTGCTGCTCGACTCGCCGCTTCCGCAGCTCGACCGGCTCTTCGACTACGCCCTGCCGGCAGAACTCGGAGACGTGCCCATCGGGGTGCGCGTGCGCGTGCCGCTCCGTACCGCCGGTCGGGTCGTCGACGGGTACGTGGTCGAGATCGACACCGAGGACGACGCCGACAGGCCCCTCTCCGAGGTCGAGAGCGTCGTCTCACAGGTTCCCGTGCTCCCCGAACGCACCTACCGGCTGGCTCGTCGTGCAGCCGACCGTGCGGCGGGTTCGGCGTCGGACGTGCTGCGTCTCGTCATCCCCAAGCGTCAGGTGCGGGTCGAGAAGGCGTGGACCTCAGACGCGCCGACGCCCGTGCCCGCCGATGACGCCGTCACCTCCGCATCTTCGCTCATCGCCACGTACGACCACCTCGAGGAGGTGCTCGAAGGCGCAGGCAGGGCCGCAGTGGAGGCGATCCCGGTGCAGCACAGGGGCGAGCCTGGCTGGACGGCTCTGCTCGCGTCGACGGCGACGCGGATGCTCGCTGCCGGACGCTCCAGCATCCTCATCGTGCCGGACCATCGCGACCTCGATCTGCTGCTCGCAGCGCTCGGTTCGCTGGTTCCGCCCGAGGCTGTCGTGCGATACGACTCACGTCAGACGAACCCCGATCGATACCGCTCGTTCCTCAGATCGCTCGAGGATGCTCCGTGCATCGTCGTCGGCAACCGCTCGGCCGTGTACGCGCCGGTCCGCGCCGGGCTCGTCGCCGTCTGGGACGACGGCGATCCGCTGCTCGGCGAACCTCTCGCGCCCTACATCAACGCGCGCGATGCGGCCCTGCTCCGGCAGGAGCAGGAGGACTCCGCCCTGCTCTTCGTCGGCCACACCCGTACGACGGACGTGGAGCGCCTCGTCGCGCACGGCTACCTGCAGGACGTGCGAGCCGCGCGGCGGGTGATGCCGAGGGTGATCCTGAGCACCCCGCAGGAGATGGATGCGCCGACAGCCCAGCGGATGCCGTCGTCGGCGTTCCTGTCGGCCCGCAACGCCGCGTCCGAGGGGCCGGTGCTCGTGCAGGTCTCGCGCCCGGGATTCGCACCGTCCCTCGTGTGCGCGGAGTGCCGGGCCCCCGCCCGATGCGCGCACTGCGGCGGACCCCTGGGCGCCAAGCATCGCGGCGCCGTGCCGGTGTGCGCGTGGTGCGGCCGGGGCGCGCGAGCCTGGACCTGCCCGACGTGTGCGTCGACCAAGCTGCGCCTGGCGTCGTCGGGAAGCGAGCGGACCGCCGACGAGCTGGGCAAGGCGTTCCCCGGCGTCCGCGTGATCGTGGCCGACAGCGCGCACCCGGTCGAGCACGTCGCGGACAAGCCCGCACTGGTGGTCGCGACGCGCGGCGCCGAGCCGCTTGCCGAGGGCGGTTATCGCGCAGTGGTGCTGCTCGACGGTCCGCGGATGCTCCAGGCCCCGGATCTGCGGATCGGCGAGGCCTGCCTGCGGTGGTGGTCGAACGCCGCAGCACTCGCGGCCCCGGGGGCGCCGATCCACCTCGTCGGAGTCGACGGCACGATCGCGCGAGCGCTCGCGACGTGGAACCAGTCGGGTTACGCACGCTCTGAGCTCGCAGAGCGCGCGCCGCTCCACATGCCGCCGGCCGCGCGCGTGGCCCTGGTCGAGGGGTCAGCCGCGGCCGTCGGCCGTGCGCTGGCGGCGCTGCAGGAGCTCGCCCTCCCGTCCGACGCGGTCCTGGGTCCTGTGCCCATCGAGTCCGACGACTACCCGCCGCGCGTCCGCGCCCTCGTCCGGTTCGAGTACGGCGCCGGAGTCAAGGTCGCGGCGACGCTGCGAGCGGCCGTCGTCGCCGAAGCCGTCAGCACTCGCCGGGGCAAGGGCAAGTCGACTCGGAGCACGCTCTCGGTTCGGCTCGATATCCTCGACCCAGAGCTCTGATCAGTCCGCACCGATCCGATCACCCCGATCCTCCCGGATCCTCACCCCGCATCCCTCCGGAGCACCTTCATGCGTCTCGTCTTCGCCGGCACACCATCGGCAGCCGTTGCCACCCTCCTCCGCCTCGCGGACGAACACGACATCGCGGCTGTGGTCACGCGTCCTGATGCGCCACTGGGGCGCAAGAGGGTGCTGACACCGTCACCCGTCGCTCAGGCAGCCGCCGACCTCGGTCTGCCGATCATCAAGGCTGCGCGGCTCGGTGACGAGGCGACAGAGGCGATCGCTGCCCTGCAGGTCGAGCTCGGCGTGATCGTCGCGTATGGCGGCCTCGTGCGAGAGCCGCTGCTCTCCACCCCGGCGAAGGGATGGATCAACCTCCACTTCTCGCTTCTGCCCCAGTGGCGAGGTGCTGCTCCCGTGCAGCGCGCGCTGATCGCCGGCGACGCCCAGCTCGGAGCAAGCGTCTTCCAGCTCGTGCCGGCCCTCGACGCAGGAGATGTCTTCGCGACCCGCGTCGTCGATGTGGCAGCAGGGGCGACGGCCGACGCGGCGCTCGCGACCCTTGCCGTCGACGGGGCGCAGCTGACGGCCGAGGTCGTGCAGGCCATCGCCGACGGCACTGCGCGCGCCGTGCCGCAGCACGGGGAGCCGACACTGGCGCCGAAGCTGACGCTCGACGACGGCCTGCTCGATTGGAGCCAGCCCCTCGCTCAGGTGTTCGCGCGCTTCCGCGGAGTCACTCCCGAGCCCGGGGCGCACACCACCGTCGACGGGCTCCGACTGAAGATCCTCGAGGCGGCGCCATCGAGCGACGTCGTCACCCTGGAACCGGGAGATATCATCGCCACGAAGTCGGCCCTCCTCATCGGCACGGGCTCGACGCCCCTCTCGGTCGCTCGTGTGCAGCCGGCGGGCAAGGGAGCCATGAACGCGGTCGACTGGTGGCGGGGCCAACGCGACACCGACGGTCTGAGAGCCGGAGCATGAGCGGCCAGGGAGACGCGAGGCGTCGCGACGGCCGTCCGGGCGGTCCGCAGAACCGGCCGCAGGGGCGATCGCACGGGCAGCGTGGCAGTCAGCAGGCCGGTGGTCAGCCACGGGGCCGTCGTGGCGACGAGCCTCGCGGGCCGCAGCGCACGGTGCAGCCCGCGCGTCGGGTGGCGTACGACGTGTTGCGAGCGGTCTCCGAGTCGGATGCCTACGCCAACCTCATCCTGCCTTCGGCCATCGCCGAGGCGGGCCTCGGCCCGCAGGATGCGGCCCTGGCCACTGAACTCGCATACGGGACGCTCCGTCGACGTGGCACCTACGACGCGATCATCGCCTCCGCCGCCGATCGTCCGGCGGAGGAGATCGACCCGGCTGTGCTCGATGCGCTGCGCCTGGCCACGCACCAGCTGCTCGCCACACGGGTCGCCTCGCACGCGGCCGTCAACGAATCCGTGAATCTGGTCGCCTCGACGCAGGGGCGAGGCGCTTCGAGCTTCGCGAACGCCGTGCTGCGCCGGATCGCCCGAGAGACACCGGGGGAGTGGGAAGACCGCATCGAGAGCTCGGCACGGTCCGATGACGAGCGTCTCGCACTGCGCTCCGCGCATCCCGTGTGGGTCATCAGGGCATTGCGACGCGCGCTGGCGGCCGAGGGCCGGGCAGACGAGCTCGATGATCTCCTCGACGCCGACAACGCCTCGCCGGAGGTGACGCTCGTCGCGCTCCCCGGTCTCGCAGACCCGGGTGAGCCACGGCGTCCGTACGCGCCGACCGCCTTCGGCTCGCCCGGGGGAGACCCGCATCGCGTGATCGCCGCGACAGGCGGCACCGTCCGCGTGCAGGACGAGGGTTCGCAGCTCGTCGCTCTCGCACTGGCGGCTGCCGCGCCCCTCACGTCGGGCGAGCGCTGGCTCGACCTGTGCGCCGGCCCGGGCGGCAAGACCGCGCTGCTCGCCGCCATCGCCCGCGAGCACGACGTCACGCTCGAGGCGAACGAGGTCATCCCGACACGCGCACGTCTCGTGCGCAACGCCCTGCGTGCGGTGCCTGGCGAGGTCGTGGTGCACGAGGAGGACGGGCGCTCGTTCGGCGCGTCCCATCCCGGTGCATTCGATCGCATCCTCGTCGACGCGCCGTGCACGGGCCTCGGCGCGCTCAGACGGCGGCCGGAAGCGCGCTGGCGCAAGACCCCCGCCGACGTCGCAGAGCTCGTGCCGCTGCAGGTCGAGCTCCTCAGCTCCGCGCTCCACGCACTCGCGCCGGGTGGGATCGTCGCGTACGTCACCTGCTCGCCGCATCTCGCCGAGACGACGGGCGTCGTCCAGGAGGTGCTCCGAGGCCGCACAGACATCACCGAGCTCGATGCGCGTGGCGTGCTCCAGGGCGTCTCCGCGTCACCGATCGACCTCGCCGGCGACGGCTCCGGTCGCGTGCAGCTGTGGCCGCACCGCCACGGCACCGATGCCATGTTCCTCGCGCTGCTCCAGCGCACCGCCACCGAGCAGGGCGACGCGAACTCCGAAGAGAGAGACTAGAGACGTGGAACTCCCCAGCGCACCGCGCATCAACCCCAGCATCCTCGCTGCCGACTTCGTGAACATGCAGCGCGATCTCGCCAAGATCGCGACCGCGGATTTCGCTCACGTCGATGTGATGGACAACCACTTCGTGCCGAACCTCACATTCGGGCCGCAGATGGTCGAACGGATCCAGGCGACCAGCCCCATACCGCTCGACGTGCACCTGATGATCACCGAGCCCGAGCGCTGGGCGCCCGCCTACGCAGAGCTGGGCGCCGCCAGCGTCACGTTCCACCTCGAAGCGGCGGCGGATCCGATCTCGCTCGCTCGCACCTTGCGCAGCATCGGGGCGAGGGCCGGCGTCGCGATCAAGCCGGACACCCCCGCTGAGGGGCTCTACAGCGTGCTCGAGGAGTTCGACCAGATCCTCGTGATGACGGTCGAACCCGGGTTCGGCGGGCAGGGGTTCATGCACGAGACCATGCCCAAGCTGCGCGCTCTCGCCGACGAGGCCAAGCGTCGCGGATCGAACGTCTGGTTGCAGGTCGACGGCGGCATCTCGGACGCGACCATCGAAGCGGCAGCCGCCGCGGGCGCCGACACGTTCGTCGCCGGGTCGGCGGTCTACGGCGCCGACGACGTCGAGGCGGCCGTCACCCGGCTCAGAGACCGCGCCAGAGCCGCTAGCCTGGAATCGTGAAGACTTTCGACGAGCTGTTCGCCGAGCTCAGCGTCAAGGCCGAGACCCGTCCAGAGGGATCGGGGACGGTCGCGGAGCTCGACGGCGGCGTGCACACGATCGGCAAGAAGATCGTCGAGGAGGCCGCCGAAGTCTGGATGGCCTCCGAATACGAATCCGACGAGGCCGCTGCGGAGGAGATCTCGCAGCTGCTCTACCACGTCCAGGTGATGATGATCGCGAAGGGCCTGAGCCTGCAGGACGTCTACCGACATCTGTGAAGCGCTCCGCCCCACTCGCTTCGATCTGAAGGCTTCCCATGCTGCGCATTGCTGTTCCCAACAAGGGCTCTCTCTCCGAGACGGCCGCCGACATGCTCGCGGAGGCCGGCTACGCCGGTCGTCGTGACCCCAAGACGCTTCACGTCGTCGATGCCGACAACGACGTCGAGTTCTTCTATCTCCGCCCGAAGGACATCGCGACCTACGTCGGGTCCGGCGCCATCGACGTCGGCATCACAGGACGCGATCTGCTCCTCGACGCCCGCATGCCGGGCGCGCGCGAGATCGAGGCGCTCGGCTTCGCCGGGTCGACGTTCCGCTTCGCCGCGCCATCGGGGCGCTACACCGACGTCTCAGAGCTCGACGGGCTGCGCGTCGCGACGTCGTACCCCGGCCTCGTCGACGCGTTCCTGGACGAGCGGGGCATCGCCGTCGACCTCGTGCCGCTCGACGGCGCGGTGGAGTCCGCCGTGCGCCTCGGCGTCGCCGACGCCGTCGCCGATGTCGTCGAGACGGGAACGACGCTGCGTCAGGCGGGGCTCGACGTCTTCGGCCCTGTGATCCTGCAGTCCGAGGCCGTGCTGATCGCCGGCCCGCATGATGCCGAGGGGTCCGAGACGCTTCTTCGCCGCCTGCGCGGAGTCATGGTCGCTCGGCGGTTCGTGATGATCGATTACGACCTGCCGCTGGCTCTGCTCGACGACGCCGTCAAGATCGCGGGTGGCATCGAGTCGCCCACGGTCTCACCGCTCCGCGATCCGGAGTGGGTCGCCGTCCGCGTCATGGTGGCGCGTGCGCGGGTCAACCCCGTGATGGACGCGCTGTATGCGCTCGGCGCTCGCGCGATCCTCGTCACGGCGATCCACAACGCGAGGCTCTGATGGCGCTCGCGAGTCGCGTCATCCCGTGCCTCGACGTCGCCGCGGGTCGCGTCGTCAAAGGCGTCAACTTCGAGAACCTGCGCGACATGGGCGACCCCGTCGAGCTCGCGCGCCACTACACGGCGCAGGGCGCAGACGAGATCACCTTCCTCGACGTCACGGCGACCGTCGATGCTCGCGCGACGACGTACGACGTGGTGCAGCGCACGGCTGAGCAGGTGTTCGTGCCGCTGACGGTCGGCGGGGGAGTGCGCAGCGTCGACGACGTGGCGCGGCTCCTCTCGGTCGGCGCCGACAAGGTCGGGGTCAACTCGGCTGCCATCGCTCGCCCTGAGCTGATCGGCGAGATCGCGGACCGCTTCGGCGCACAGGTGCTGGTGCTGTCGCTCGACGTCAAGCGGGCACCCGGCACTCCCTCCGGTTTCGTCGTCACCACCCATGGCGGACGCACCCAGACGACCCTCGATGCGCTCGACTGGGCGCGTGAGGCGGCGGAGCGCGGGGCAGGCGAGTTGCTGGTCAACTCGATCGACGCCGACGGCACGCGAGACGGCTTCGACCTCGAACTGGTGAAGCTCATGCGTGAGGCCGCCTCAGTGCCGGTGATCGCCTCCGGTGGCGCGGGCAAGGCATCCGACTTCGCTCCCGCGATCAAGGCCGGAGCGGATGCGGTGCTGGCAGCCAGCGTGTTCCACACGGGCGCGCTCACGGTCGGCGACGTCAAGGACGCGCTGCGCGCGGAGGGAGTGCTCGTCCGATGAACGATATCGAGGAGCGCATCGCCCAGGTCGCCTTCAACGACGACGGCCTCGCGCCGGTGATCGTCCAGCAGTGGGACACGGCAGAGGTCCTCATGCTCGCGTGGGTCGATGCCGAGGCCCTGCGCCGCACCCTCACCACCGGTCGCGCGGTGTACTGGTCGCGCTCGCGTCAGGAGTACTGGCGCAAGGGAGACACCTCCGGACACATCCAGGTGGTGCACGAGGCGCGACTCGACTGCGACGGCGACGCCATCCTGCTGCGGGTCGACCAGACCGGCCCTGCGTGCCACACCGGCACCCGCACCTGCTTCGACACGACGGACCTGCACGCCGTCGAGGGGAGCTCGGCCGAGTGACTCTCGCGCGCAGAGGTCGCTCGATCGCCGTCTCCGGCTTCCTCCTCGCGGGAGCGGTCGGGATCATCTCGTCGACCCAGACGTGGCTCACCGTCGAACGCGCGGATGCCGGGGAAGCCATCCTCGTGCCAGGCGCGTCCGCGCTGCCGCTGCTCGCTCCTCTGAGCCTCGCGGTCCTGGCGCTCGGCATCGCCCTTTCGATCGTCGGCCCGGTCATGCGACTCGTGTTCGGCATTCTCGCCACCGCGGCAGCGCTGTTCCTCGGCTGGACGACCCTGCAGCTGCTCCTGACCGAGCCGCTGAGCGCTGTCGGTCCCACCGTCACCGAGACGACCGGGCTCGCAGGCAGCACGGCGATCGCCGACGTCGTCGCCGGCATCGAGCTCTCGGCCTGGCCCGTGATGACGCTCATCGGCTGGGTGATCCTGCTGGCGGCATCCCTCGTCGTGCTCCTCACGTGGCGGCGATGGAAGCGCGGCGGACGCCGCTACCGCACCGATGCCGCACATGTCGACTCGACCGCCGGGCCCGTCGACGCGATCGATTCGTGGGACGACCTCTCGCGCGGAACCGACCCGACACGATGACCCCGATAGACTTGATCCGAACCAGCACGTCGTCCCCCGGAGGAGACCATGACCAACCCGATCGCTGACCCCGGCCACGGACACTCGCCTGCCGCATGGACGGGCGTCATCATCATGCTCGCCGGCTTCACGATCGGCACGCTGGCGTTCTGCCTCGCCGAGTTCAGCCCCGTCTGGGTCGCGCTGATCTGGGTGGGCGCCGCGATCATCCCGATCGGTGCGCTGGTGGGCTGGCTGCTGTCGAGGGCCGGCTACGGCGTGAAGGGCCCCAAGTACTCGCCGAAGGCGCACTAATGGTGCTCGCCGACCTCACGGCCGGCGCAGTCGCAGACGCTGAACGTCGTGCTCTGACCCGGCCTCTGGCCGACGTCGAGCGCGACGCTCTAGCACGCCCCGCCGCCAAGGACGCGCTCGCGTTCCTCGCTCCCGCTGAGCGCGTGAAGATCATCGCCGAGGTGAAGCGCGCGAGTCCGTCGCGGGGTGCTCTCGCCGAGATCCCCGACCCGGCACTGCAGGCTTCCCTGTATGAGACGGGCGGTGCGTCTGCGATCAGCGTCCTGACCGAGGAGCGTCGATTCGGCGGCAGTCTCGCCGATCTCGAGGCCGTCACGGCACGGGTGTCGCTGCCTGTGCTGCGCAAGGACTTCATCGCGAACCGCTACCAGGTGCTCGAAGCCCGAGCAGCCGGTGCCGACCTCGTGCTGCTCATCGTCGCCGGACTCGATCCGCACGTGCTCCGTGATCTGTTCGGCTTCATCACGGAGCTCGGCATGACTCCGCTGGTCGAGACCCACTCGGCCGACGAGCTCGAGGTGGCGATCGATCTCGGTGCGCCGCTGATCGGCGTCAACGCCCGCGATCTGACGACACTCGAGCTCGACCGCGACCTCTTCGGCCGTCTCGTCGACCGCATCCCGGACTCAGCCGTCAAGATCGCCGAGTCCGCGGTCCTCACACCTGCAGACGTCACGCACTACCGCTCCGCGGGTGCTGATGTCGTCCTGATCGGGGAGGCGCTCGTCACGGGCGACCCGGTCGCCACTCTCAAGAGCTTCCTGGAGGCGTGATGAGCCTGCGAGATCAGCATGGTCCCCTGTTCGGCGAGTACGGCGGGCGATACATGCCCGAGTCGCTGATCGCCGCGATCGACGAGCTCTCAGCGGCGTACGCCGATGCGATCGTCGACCCGGCGTTCCGCGCCGAGCTGGCGTCTCTGCTCAGCTCGTACGCCGGCCGCCCGTCTCCGCTCACCGAGGTCGCGCGGTTCGCCGAGCACGCCGGTGGTGCGCGCGTCTTCCTCAAGCGCGAGGATCTCAACCACACCGGCTCGCACAAGATCAACAACGTGCTCGGTCAGGCGCTGCTGACGAAACGTCTCGGCAAGAAGCGCGTGATCGCCGAGACGGGCGCGGGTCAGCACGGCGTCGCCACGGCGACGGCTGCCGCCCTCTTCGGTCTCGAGTGCACGATCTACATGGGTGAGGTCGACACGGAGCGCCAGGCGCTGAACGTCGCTCGGATGCGACTGCTCGGCGCAGAGGTCGTCGCCGTCACCTCGGGTTCGCGCACCCTGAAGGATGCGATCAACGACGCCTACCGCGACTGGGTCGCGTCGGTCGAGACCACCAACTACATCTTCGGCACCGCTGCAGGCCCGCATCCTTTCCCCGCGATGGTCCGGGACTTCCAGAAGATCATCGGCGAGGAGGCGCGACAGCAGCTCCTCGACGAGGTCGGACGTCTGCCCGACGCGGTCATCGCCTGCGTCGGAGGCGGCTCGAACGCGATCGGCATGTTCGATGCCTTCCTCGACGACGAGGGCGTGAAGCTCTACGGCGTCGAGGCCGCCGGAGACGGCGTCGACACTCCGCGGCATGCCGCATCGATCGAGCGTGGGCGCCCCGGCATCCTGCACGGCGCCAAGACCTACGTGCTGCAGGACGAAGACGGTCAGACGGTCGAATCCCACTCGATCTCCGCCGGCCTCGACTACCCGGGCGTCGGTCCTGAGCACTCCTGGCTCGCCGACATCGGCCGCGCCGAGTACATCCCTGCGACCGACGACGAGGCCATGCAGGCACTGCGCCTGCTGAGCCGCACCGAGGGCATCATCCCGGCGATCGAGTCGGCTCACGCCCTCGCGGGGGCTCTGCGCCTGGGCCGTGAGCTGGGACCTGACGCCGTGCTCGCCATCTGCCTCTCCGGCCGCGGCGACAAGGACATGGACACGGCTGCTCGGTACTTCGACCTCTACGACGCCGAGGCGCTCGCGCACGACGTCGAGGACGAGAGCGACGCCGAGGCAGCCGCGTCGAAGGGGGAGCCGGAACTGTGAGCCGCGTGGAACAGGCGATAGCCGCAGCCCATGAGGCCGGCCGCAGCGCGTTCGTCGGATACCTCCCGGTCGGGTTCCCCGACCTCGAGACCAGCATCCAGGCGGCCATCGCACTCGCTGAGAACGGCGTCGACATCATCGAGCTGGGCCCGCCCTACAGCGACCCGGTGATGGACGGCGCGGTGATCCAGGAGGCGACCACCGCGGCGCTCGCGAACGGGTTCAAGATGAAGGACCTCTTCACCGCTGTGCGCGCGATCACCGCAGCCACAGACGTGCCTGTGCTGGTCATGACGTACTGGAACCCGGTGTTCCAGTACGGCGTCGATCGGTACGCCGATGACCTGCTCGCAGCCGGCGGCGCCGGGCTCATCACCCCCGACATCACCCCGGATGTCGCGGGGGAGTGGATAGCAGCGAGTGAGCGCACCGGTCTCGACCGTGTCTTCCTCGCAGCTCCCACCTCGTCGGACGAACGCCTCGGGCTGGTCGTGAAGTCCTCGACCGGCTTCGTCTACACCGTCTCGACGATGGGCATCACCGGTGAGCGCACCGAGCTCGACCGGGCGGCGCGCACCCTGGTCGGCCGCCTGCGCGAGCACGGCGATGTCCGCGCCTGCGTCGGCATCGGCATCTCGACCGCCGAGCAGATCGCCGGGGTCTCCGAATACGCGGACGGCGCGATCGTCGGCACCGCGCTGGTCCGCGCTCTCCGCGACGGCGGCATCCCCGCGCTCGCAGAGGTCACCCGAAACCTGGCAGTCGGCACGTCGTCGGCACGCCCCACACACGAGAACTAGAATCGCACTCATGTCCCTCGCGCTTCACAGCACCTTCGGCGGCGTGCTCGCCAGCATCCCGAGCCCCCCGGTCTCCTACATCGACCTCGGGCCGCTACGGATCCACTTCTACGCGCTCTGCATCATCGCCGGCATCATCGCCGCGGTGCTGCTGACCAACCACCGCCTCACGAGGCGCGGGGCAGAGCCGTGGGTCGTGATCGACATCTCGATCCTCGCCGTTCCGCTGGCGATCATCGGCGCGCGCATCTTCCACGTGCTCACCCACCCGAACTTCTACTTCGGCGAGGGCAGGAACACCTGGAACCCGTTCGAGCCCGGCTCCGTCTGGGCTATCTGGGAGGGTGGCATCGCCATCTTCGGCGCCCTCATCGGTGGAGCCGTCGGTGCATACCTCGGCTGCCGCTGGACCGGCATCCGCTTCTGGACCTTCGCCGACGCGCTGGCGCCCGGACTCCTGCTCGCGCAGGCCATGGGCCGCTTCGGCAACTGGTTCAACAAGGAGCTCTACGGACTCCCCACCGACCTGCCGTGGGGTCTCGAGATCCCCGCCGACAACTCCGCATTCCCCCCGGGGCTTCCCGAGGGCACGCTCTTCCACCCGACCTTCCTCTACGAGGTGCTGTGGAACGGTCTCGGCGTCATCGTTCTGCTGTGGCTGAGCCGCAAGGCGACCGCGTTCCAGTGGGGCAGGCTCTTCGCGATCTACCTCATCTGGTACAGCGCCGGCCGTGTGGTCTGGGAGTCGATCCGCATCGATCCGAGCGAAATCTTCCTCGGCCTGCGCAGCAACGTCTGGGCTGCGATCTTCGGCATCGTCGTCGGCCTTGCGATCCTCATCGTGCAGTCGCGCCGTCACCCCGGACTCGAGCCGTCGCCGTACCAGCCCGGTCGCGGCCGGACCGACCTGGACGCTGATGTAGAATCGCAGAACAATCCCTCCGACTTCGTGGACCTGAGTGAGCCTCCGTCCGAAGAAGTCGCCGCAGGAGCCAGCGCCACAAGCACCGCTCCCACGGACACGGAAGGCGCTCGATAGCCGACCGGTCCGTGCGGACCCCATCACATCCACCCGGCCAATGACGCCCCCGGGTCAGCTGCAGATCTGAGGACGGTACTGGTGTATTTTCAGCCTCCCTACGGCGCTTCCGGCGCTTACCCCCCGAAGCAGGGCATGTACAACCCGGCGTTCGAGAAGGACGCCTGCGGCCTCGCCATGGTCGCGACACTTCGTGGCGAAGCCGGCCACGACATCATCGCGTTGGCGCTCGAGGCGCTGCGCAACCTCGAGCACCGCGGCGCGATCGGCTCGGATGCCGGCACGGGTGACGGCGCAGGCATCCTGACCCAGATGCCGGACGCGTTCCTGCGCGCGGTCACAGATTTCGAACTGCCCCCGGTCGGCGAGTACGCCGCGGGTCTGGCATTCCTCCCGCGCGATTCCAGCGAGCGCCGTCAGCAGAAGGCCGGTATCGAGAAGATCGCCCGCGCCGAGGGCCTGCGCGTCCTCGGCTGGCGCGAGGTGCCGACGGTCAACGACAACCTCGGCAAGCTCGCCGACGAAGCCCGCCCCGCCTTCGAGCAGCTCTTCGTGAGCGCCGGGGGAGCGACCCACTCCGACGCGCCGCTCACCGGGATCGCGCTCGACCGCGTCGCCTACCGCCTGCGCAAGCGCGCCGGCCACGAGCTGGGGGCGTACTTCGTCTCGCTGTCCGCGCGCACGCTCGGCTACAAGGGAATGGTCACGACGCTCCAGCTCGAGCCCTTCTACCCCGACCTGCAGGACGAGCGCTTCATGTCGGAGCTCGCCGTCGTGCACTCGCGCTACTCGACCAACACGTTCCCGTCCTGGCCGCTGGCTCAACCGCTGCGCATGCTCGCGCACAACGGTGAGATCAACACGGTCGGCGGAAACCGCAACTGGATGCGTGCGCGTCAGTCGCAGCTCGAGTCCGAGCTGCTCGGGGACATGGCACCTCTGCTGCCTATCTGCACCGACGGCGCAAGCGACTCCGCATCGTTCGACGAAGTGCTCGAGCTGCTCACGCTCACGGGTCGCAGCCTGCCGCACGCCATCATGATGATGGTGCCGGAGGCCTACGAGAAGCAGTCGGACATCTCGCCAGAGCTGCGCTCGTTCTACGAGTACCACTCGAACCAGATGGAGCCGTGGGACGGCCCGGCCGCCCTCATCTTCACTGACGGCACCGTGGTCGGAGCGACCCTCGACCGCAACGGTCTGCGCCCAGGGCGCTGGACCGAGACGACCGACGGCCTGATCGTCATCGGTTCGGAGACCGGCGTGCTCACCTTCGAGCCCGAGCGGATCAAGCGTCGAGGACGCCTGCAGCCGGGCAAGATGTTCCTCGTCGACACCTCGCAGCAGCGCATCATCGAGGACGAGGAGATCAAGCGCGACCTCGCGACCCTGCACCCGTGGCAGGAATGGCTGGATGCCGGATCCGTCCGTCTCGCCGACCTTCCCGAGCGTGAGCACATCGTGCACCCGCCGGCGTCCATCACCCGGCGTCAGCGCACCTTCGGCTACACCGAAGAAGAGGTGCGTCTGCTGCTGACCCCGATGGGTCAGACCGGCGTCGAGCCCCTCGGTGCCATGGGATCGGACACTCCGATCGCGGTGCTCAGCAAGCGCCCGCGTCTGCTCTTCGACTACTTCACGCAGCAGTTCGCGCAGGTCACCAACCCGCCGCTCGACTCGATCCGCGAAGAGGTCGTCACGAGCCTCAAGCTGGGTCTCGGCCCCGAGAGCAACCTGCTCACGTGGGGCCCGGACCACACGCGCACCGTGTCGCTCGACTTCCCCGTCATCGACAACGACGAGCTCGCGAAGATCCGCCACATCGACAAGGCGCTTCCGGATCGCTCGAGCGTGACGATCAAGGGTCTCTACCACTTCGACGCCGGGTCGAACACGCTCGAGAAGCGTCTCACCGAGATGTGCGACGAGGTCGACGAGGCCATCGAACAGGGTGCCGAGTTCGTCATCCTGTCGGACCGCGACTCGAACAAGGATCTGACCCCGATCCCGTCGCTGCTCATGGTCTCTGCGATCCATCACCACCTGATCCGCCGCGAGAACCGCATGAAGGTCGGACTGATCGTCGAAGCCGGCGATGTGCGCGAGGTGCACCACGTCGCGACCCTGATCGGCTACGGCGCCTCGGCGGTCAACCCGTATCTCGCGATGGAGACGGTCGAGCATCTCGTGCGCACCGGATACATCACGGGCATCAGCCCCGAGAAGGCCGTCCGCAACCTGATCTACGCGCTCGGCAAGGGCGTCCTGAAGATCATGTCGAAGATGGGCATCTCGACCGTGTCGTCGTACGCCGGGGCCCAGGTCTTCGAGGCCGTCGGCCTGAGCGAGGAGTTCATCGACAAGTACTTCACGCGCACCGAGTCGAAGCTCGGCGGAATCGGCATCCAAGAGATCTTCATCGAGAACCAGGCTCGCCACGACTACGCCTATCCCGAGGACGAAGCCGCTCGTGCGCACGAGCGACTGTGGACCGGTGGTGAATACCAGTGGCGCCGCGACGGCTCACCGCATCTCTTCAACCCCGAGACGGTGTTCAAGCTGCAGCACGCGACGCGCGAGCGCCGCTACGACATCTTCCGCGAGTACACGAAGATGGTCGACGACCAGGCGGCGGAGCTCAAGACGCTCCGCGGGATGTTCACGCTGCGCACCGGCACCCGCAAGCCGGTGCCGCTCGATGAGGTCGAACCGGTCTCCGCGATCGTGAAGCGTTTCTCGACGGGCGCCATGAGCTACGGCTCGATCTCGAAAGAGGCGCACGAGACTCTCGCGATCGCGATGAACCGGCTCGGCGGCAAGTCGAACACCGGCGAGGGCGGCGAGGACACCGACCGTCTGCTCGACCCCGAACGCCGCAGCGCGATCAAGCAGGTCGCATCAGGACGCTTCGGAGTCACGAGCCTGTATCTCACCGAAGCCGACGACATCCAGATCAAGCTCGCCCAGGGCGCCAAGCCCGGCGAGGGCGGTCAGCTGCCTCCGCAGAAGGTCTACCCCTGGGTCGCGCGCACACGCGGCGGCACGCCCGGCGTCGGCCTCATCTCGCCGCCGCCGCATCACGACATCTACTCGATCGAAGATCTGAAGCAGCTCATCTTCGACCTGAAGCGGGCCAACCCCGAGGCGCGGATCCACACGAAGCTGGTCAGCCAGTCGGGTATCGGCGCAGTGTCCGCGGGTGTCGCGAAGGCGCTCAGCGACGTCATCCTGGTATCCGGCCATGACGGCGGCACGGGCGCGAGCCCGATGAACTCCCTCAAGCACGCGGGAACGCCCTGGGAACTCGGCCTCGCCGAGACGCAGCAGACGCTCATGCTGAACGGCATGCGCGACCGCGTGGTGGTGCAGGTCGACGGCCAGCTGAAGACCGGACGCGATGTCATCATCGGCGCCCTGCTCGGCGCCGAGGAGTTCGGTTTCGCCACCGCCCCGCTGGTCGTGAGCGGGTGCATCATGATGCGGGTCTGCCACCTCGACACCTGCCCGGTGGGCGTCGCGACGCAGAACCCGGTGCTGCGCGAGCGCTTCACGGGCAAGCCGGAGTTCGTGGTGAACTTCATGGAGTTCATCGCCGAGGAGGTCCGCGAGATCCTGGCGGAGCTCGGGTTCCGCTCGATCGACGAGATCGTGGGGCGTGCAGAGCTCATCGAGGCGAACGCGGCCCTGCAGCACTGGAAGGCGGAGGGTCTCGACCTGAGCCCTGTGCTCGAGGGCCCCGCGTTCCCCGCGAGCGAGCCGCGTCGCAGCCGCCGCACCCAGGATCACGAGCTCGAGAAGCACTTCGACGTGCAGCTCATCGACATCGCGAAGCCCGCCCTCCTCAACGGAGAGCCGGTCGTGGTCGAGCTGCCCATCGCCAACACCGAGCGGGCCGTCGGCACGATGCTGGGTCACCAGGTCACGTCGCGCCACGGCGCCGCGGGCCTTCCCAGCGGCACCATCGACGTCACGCTGCACGGAACGGCGGGTCAGTCGCTGGGAGCGTTCCTTCCCTCCGGCATCGTGCTGCGCCTCGAAGGCGACGCGAACGACTACGTCGGCAAGGGGCTCTCGGGCGGCGACATCTCGATCCGTCCGGCTCGGGGCTCTGCCATCGCGCCGCACGAGAACGTGATCGCCGGCAACGTCATCGGATACGGAGCCACGTCGGGAACCATGTTCCTCTCCGGCGTCGTGGGCGAGCGATTCCTCGTCCGCAACTCCGGTGCCACGGCGGTCGTCGAGGGCGTGGGCGACCACGCGCTCGAGTACATGACCGGTGGAGTCGCTGTGATCCTCGGCTCGACGGGTCGCAACCTCGGCGCCGGCATGTCCGGGGGAGTGGCTTACATCCACTCGCTCGACAGCGCCAAGATCAACGCCCAGTCGCTCGGCAGCGGAGAGCTCAGGCTCGAGCCGCTCGACCGTGCCGACCTCGAAGTGCTGCGCAGCCTGATCGTCGCACACGTGGAGCGCACGGCCTCGCCGCTCGGCTCCGACATCCTGGCGCGGTTCGATGAGACCGCAGGCCAGTTCACGAAGGTGCTTCCGCGGGACTACGCCGCAGTGCGCAGCATGCGCGAAGAAGCAGTCGCCGAGGGCATCGACCCCGACGGCGACATCGTCTGGAACCGCATCCTGGAGGTGACCGGTGGCTGATCCCAAAGGTTTTCTGAAGGTCACTGAGCGTGAGCTTCCGAAGCGTCGTCCTGTGCCCGTGCGCATCATGGACTGGAAAGAGGTCTACGAGGCCGCCGATCAGGCGGTCCTGAAGCGTCAGGCCGGGCGCTGCATGGACTGCGGTGTGCCGTTCTGCCATCAGGGCTGCCCGCTGGGCAACCTGATCCCCGAGTGGAACGACCTCACCTGGCGCGGAGAAGGGCGGGCGGCGATCGACCGTCTGCACGCGACCAACAACTTCCCGGAGTTCACCGGTCGGCTGTGCCCTGCGCCGTGCGAGAGCGCCTGCGTCCTGGGCATCAACCAGCCCGCGGTCACGATCAAGCAGATCGAGGTCTCGATCATCGACGAGGCGTTCGCCAAGGGCTGGGTCGAGCCGCAGCCTCCCGCTCGTCTGACCGGCAAGACGGTCGCCGTCGTGGGCTCCGGCCCCGCCGGGCTCGCCGCAGCACAGCAGCTGACCCGTGCAGGTCACACGGTCGCTGTCTTCGAGCGAGACGATCGCATCGGGGGTCTGCTGCGCTACGGCATCCCCGACTTCAAGATGGAGAAGGGGCAGCTCGAGTCCCGCCTGCGCCAGATGCAGGAGGAGGGCACGAGGTTCCGTGCCGGAGTCGAGATCGGCAAGGACATCTCATGGTCCGACCTCCGCGCCCGCTACGACGCCGTCGTGATCGCCACCGGATCGACGGTTCCCCGCGACCTGTCGATCCCGGGACGTGACCTCGACGGAGTGCACTTCGCGATGGAGTACCTGGTCGAGTCCAACCATGCGGTCGCCGGAGACAAGGTCCCCGAGCAGATCAGCGCCGAAGGCAAGCACGTCATCGTGATCGGCGGCGGCGACACCGGTGCGGACTGCATCGGAACCGCACACCGTCAGGGTGCGATCAGCGTCACCAACCTCGCGATCGGCAAGCAGCCGGGCACCGAGCGTCCGGGGCACCAGCCATGGCCGATGATGCCGACGCTCTTCGAGGTCTCCTCGGCTCATGAAGAAGGCGGTGAGCGCGTCTTCCTCGCCTCGACCGTCGAGTTCCTCTCCAACGACGTCGGCGAGGTTCGTGCTCTGCGCGTCGCGGAGACCGAGTACATCGACGGCCGCCGCGTGCCCAAGAGCGGCACCGAGCGCGAGATCCCCGCAGACCTCGTGCTGATCGCCATGGGCTTCACCGGCCCGGAGCAGGACGGCTACACCGAGGACACGCTTCCTCAGGTCACCGACCGCGGTGCCTTCCGTCGTGATGACACCTACGAGTCGACCGTGCCCGGTGTCTTCGTCGCCGGCGACGCCGGGCGGGGGCAGTCCCTCATCGTGTGGGCGATCGCGGAGGGCCGTGCAGCCGCGGCCAACGTCGATCGCTTCCTCATGGGCACGACCGTTCTGCCCGAGCCTGTGCGACCGCATGAAGTCGCTATCGGTCTCCAGCCCGCGTAGGCTGAGCCGCGGCACCGTCGCCTGATTTCCATCCCCCACTACCCTGGAGCAATCTGTTGAGACGCGCGAAAATCGTCGCCACCCTGGGCCCCGCCACCTCCACCTATGAAACCGTGCGTGCACTGATCGACGCCGGCGTGGACGTCGCGCGCCTGAACCTCAGCCACGGTGACTACTCCGTGCACGAGAACAACTACGCCAACGTGCGCAAGGCCGCCGACGACGCGGGCCGCGCCGTCGCCATCCTCGTCGACCTGCAGGGACCGAAGATCCGCCTCGGCAAGTTCGAGAACGGCCCCTACGAGCTCGCCGCCGGCGACATCTTCAAGATCACGACCGAGGACATCATCGGCAACAAGGAGATCTCCGGCACGACGTTCAAGGGCCTGCCCAACGACGTCAAGCCGGGAGACTTCCTGCTCATCGACGACGGCAAGGTCCGCGTCGAGGTCGTCGAGACCGACGGCGTCACCGTCACGACCCGCGTGATCGTCGCCGGTGCCGTGTCGAACAACAAGGGCATCAACCTGCCCGGTGTCGCAGTCAACGTCCCCGCTCTGAGCGAGAAGGACGAGGAGGACCTCCGCTGGGGCCTTCGCATCGGCGCCGACCTCATCGCCCTGTCGTTCGTCCGCAACGCGGAGGACATCAGCCGCGTGCACGAGATCATGGCCGAAGAGGGCGTTAAGGTCCCCGTCATCGCCAAGGTCGAGAAGCCGCAGGCCGTCGATGCGCTCGAAGAGATCGTCGACGCGTTCGACGCGATCATGGTCGCCCGTGGTGACCTCGGCGTCGAGCTTCCGCTCGAGGCCGTGCCGATCGTGCAGAAGCGCGCTGTCGAACTGGCGCGCCGCATGGCGAAGCCGGTCATCGTCGCGACGCAGATGCTCGAGTCGATGATCAACAGCCCGGTGCCCACGCGCGCCGAGACCTCGGACGTCGCGAACGCCGTGCTCGACGGTGCAGACGCCGTTATGCTCTCGGGCGAGACCAGCGTGGGCGACTACCCCGTGGTCGTCGTCGAGACGATGGCTCGCATCATCGAGTCCACCGAGGAGCACGGTCTGGAGCGCATCGCTCCGCTCACGACCAAGCCGCGCACCCAGGGAGGTGCGATCACCCTCGCCGCTCTCGAGGTCGCAGAGTTCGTCGACGCGAAGTACCTCTGCGTGTTCACGCAGTCGGGTGACTCGGCTCGCCGCCTCTCGCGTCTGCGCTCGCGCATCCCGATGATCGCGTTCACCCCCGAGCCGAGCATCCGTCGGCGCATGGCCCTCACCTGGGGCATCCGCTCGAAGCTCGTCGACATGGTGCAGCACACCGACCTGATGTATCTGCAGGTCGACGACTATCTGCTCTCGAGCGGACTCGCCGTCGAGGGAGACAAGGTCGTCGTGATCTCGGGTTCCCCTCCCGGAATCGTGGGCTCGACCAACGACATCCGCGTCCACAAGGTCGGGGACGCCGTCAACGGCGCAGCGCCGATCTACAAGGAAGCCACGATCTGATCCAGGTCGCACAGCGAAGGGGCGGAACGATTGTTCCGCCCCTTCGTCGTCCGTTCGGCGATGTTCCTGGGCGGTCATGTCAAGCGTCTGGTGCGGGAGAGCGCGTCGCACCTACGGTGAGCGGATGACCCTTCTCGCTCGGCGCATCGTCGTGGCGGGCCACGCCTTCCGTCTGCACGAGAGCACCGAGACGCACGCGCCAGGCGTCGTCACATATGTGCTGGTCCACGGCATCGGCATGTCCCATCGGTATTTCGCTCCTCTGCACGCGGCCCTGCCGAGATCTGCACGGGTGATCTCGATCGACCTCCCCGGTTTCGCCGGGCTGCCGCAGCCCGAGCGCGATCTCGAGGTGGAGGACATGGGGCGCCTGCTGGCAGAGCTCGTCGCGGTGTTGGGGCTCGGACGCGTCGTCTACGTCGGGCATTCGATGGGAGCCCAGTGGGCGCTCGAAGCTGCGCGTGCACGTCCGGAGCCTATCGAGGGCATCGTGTTGATCGGCGCGGTCGTCGATGAGCGGCACCGCACGCTCGGAGCGCAGGCACGCGCACTCGTGGTCGACACGCTGGGGGAGACCCCGGCAGCGAACGCCGTCGTCCTGGTCGACTACCTGCGCTGCGGCATCCGCCGGTATCTGAAGCAGGCACGGCGGATGATCGAGTACTCGACGGCGTCGACGGTTCCGGCATTGCAGATGCCGGTGCTGGTCATCCGCGGAGGCGACGACCCGGTCGCGGGGTCGGAATGGAGCCACGCTCTCGGCGCCGCGGCGCATGACGGTGTGGTCGTCGAGATCCCCGGACAGCAGCACAACGTGCACTTCTCGGCGCCGCAGGCAGTCGCCGAAGCGATCGAAGGATGGGCGCCATCCGCACGCTGAGACGAGCCGCCTGGTGGATCGCCGACTACACCTATGCCGTGTACTGGCAGTTGCGCGCTGCCGTCGACCGACGCGACGCCGCTTCCTTCGCGACCGGCTCCGAGGCTCCGATCGTGATCCTTCCGGGCGTGTACGAGACATGGCGGTTCATGCAGCCCCTCATCACGGCGCTGCACGCCCGGGGGCACCCCGTGCATGTCCTCGATTCGCTCAGGCACAACCGCCGCCCCGTCATCGAATCGGCCCAGCTCATGACCGACTTCCTCGAGTCGGCGCAACTCACCGATGCGCTCATCGTCGCGCACAGCAAGGGCGGACTCGCCGGCAAGATGGCGATGGCTGGTCCTTCTGGCTTCCGGGTGCGCGCCATGGTGGCTGTGGCCACGCCCTTCGGCGGCTCCCGCTATGCGCGGATGCTTCCCGTCCGCTCTCTCCGCGCGTTCTCACCCTCGGACCCGTCGATCATGCAGCTCGCGCGCCAGGTGGACGTCAACCGACGGATCGTGTCGATCTACGCGGCTTTCGACCCGCACATCCCCGAGGGAAGCGAGCTCAGCGGCGCGATGAAGAACGTGCGTCTCGATTCCGGAGGGCACTTCCGGGTTCTCGCGGACCCCCGGGTTCTCGCAGAGGTCGCTGCGCTGTCCGAGCGGTGAACGACGTGTCGACCCTCGGGCCTCACCGACCCGTCGTCCACGGCTCCGCGGCTTCTCAGCCGCGGACTAGTACTCTGGTCAGGCGCAGGCCGCCCGCACGGCGGCAGGCCCGCACCCGCACACATGGATGACCTGACCATCGACCCCGCCGTGGCCGAGCGACCCGACCGCTCCCGCCCGCTGGTCGGAGCGCCGTCCGCGCCTCAGCGGTATCCCGCCGGCGCCCACCCGGAGCCTGACGACACGCCCCTCCTCGCGAGGAAGCCGGGAAGCATCGGCGTCAGGTTCCGCCTCAAAGGTCGCTTCCGCACCCACGAGGCCATCGCGTGCGTCCCCGCCTATCTTGCGCAGAGTCACGCATGCGACACCGTCCTCGACTCCGACGGACACCGGGTGCACGACGGGCAGACATATGAACCGGTGCTGGTCGGCGGACTTCACGTCGATGCAA
The DNA here is from genome assembly GCF_000834175.1 of Microbacterium sp. MEJ108Y. NCBI lineage: Bacteria > Bacillati > Actinomycetota > Actinomycetes > Micrococcales > Microbacteriaceae > Microbacterium > Microbacterium sp. MEJ108Y. Next base: position 50,486 of record NZ_JXQX01000002.1, read on the forward strand.
CCGATGAGAACCTCGACACGATCATCCGGTCCGTGGTTCCGCGAGACGTCGTCACCGCCGACCACCCTGCGGTCGCTGAGCGGATGATCCTCGAGGCGATGAGCCCCGCCCTCGATCGATATCTGTTGATCGACGGTCAGGTATGGATCAGCATCTGAACTGATGTGCCGGCGGTGGGACTCGAACCCACACGCCCTTTCGGACAAAGCATTTTGAGTGCTCCGCGTCTGCCATTCCGCCACGCCGGCTCGTGTGTAGCGTCTTCGACTTTAGCGCAGGCGATCCGTGCTCACCGTCACCCGCCACACCATCGGGGGACCTCAGAGGTGGTCTCCACTAGGATGGGTCTGTGACCGAGCAAGAACAGGCAGCAGAACAGCCCACGTCATCCGCACCCAGACGCGTCGTCGTCGCCGAGGACGAGTCGCTGATCCGTCTCGACATCGTCGAGATCCTCCGCGACAACGGCTTCGATGTCGTCGGTGAGGCAGGTGACGGCGAGACGGCCGTGGCACTCGCGACCGAGCTCCGCCCCGACCTCGTCATCATGGACGTCAAGATGCCGCAGCTCGATGGCATCAGCGCAGCCGAGAAGCTGCACAAGGGCAACATCGCACCCGTCGTCCTTCTCACGGCGTTCAGCCAGAAGGAGCTCGTCGAGCGCGCGAGCGAGGCCGGAGCACTGGCCTACGTCGTCAAGCCCTTCACCCCGAACGACCTGTTGCCCGCCATCGAGATCGCCCTTGCGCGTCACGAGCAGATCATCACGCTCGAGGCCGAGGTCGCCGATATGGTCGAGCGCTTCGAGACCCGCAAGCTCGTCGATCGTGCCAAGGGCCTGCTGAACGAGAAGATGGGCCTGTCCGAGCCCGAGGCGTTCCGCTGGATCCAGAAGGCATCGATGGACCGCCGCCTCACGATGCAGGATGTCGCCAAGGCGATCATCGAGCAGCTCGCTCCGAAGAAGTAGCCTTTGCTCCCGCTCGACGCGGAGCATCTGCTGCGTCCTGTGCAGGTCGGCGACGGTCCTGCACTCGCCAGGGCGTATTCGGCCAACCGAGAGCACCTCGCACCGTGGGAGCCGCTCAGGTCACCGGAGTTCTTCACCCCGGAGTGGCAGGAGTTCCACGCCGAGCAGTGCGTGATCGAAGCCTCTGCTGGCCGGAACATCCGCTTCGTGATCGAGTCGTCCGACGGCGAGATCCGCGGACGGATCAACCTCAACAACATCGTGCGCGGTGCGTTCTGGAACGCCGATCTGGGTTACTGGGTCGATCACACGCGGCTCCGTCGCGGTCTCGCCTCCCGCGGGGTGCGCCTCGTCGCCGCCTACGCGCGGGACGAGGTGCGACTGCACCGCCTGCAGGCAGCGACACTGCTGCACAACTCCGGTTCTCAGCGTGTTCTCGCGGACAACGGCTTCGAGCGCATCGGCATCGCACCGCAGTATCTGCGGATCGCGGGGGAGTGGCAGGACCACCTGCTGTTCCAGCTGCTGCTGGACGAACCTCTCAGCGAGCCTCGGGAGCGTCCTTGATCATGTTGGTGATGCGGATCGTCGAGCACCGGCGGCCCTGATCGTCGGTGACGACGATCTCGTGCACCGTGATGCTGCGCCCGAGGTGCACGGGCGTGCACACGCCGGTCACCACGCCGGACGTCGCCGATCGCGTGTGCGTCGCATTGATGTCGACCCCGACGGCCAGTCGCCCTGGACCCGCGTGCAGGTTGGCGGCCATGGATCCCAGCGACTCGCCGAGCACGACATAGGCGCCGCCGTGCATGAGGCCGACGGGCTGAGTGTTGCCCTCGACGGGCAGCGTCGCGACGCAGCGCTCGGTGGTGAACTCAAGGAACTCCATGCCCATCTTCTGAGCGAGCGCACCCATTCCCCGGGCTGTCGCCCAGTCGAGTCCTGCACTGGTCGCGGTGTCGCTCATGGTTCCTCCTCAGCGGGTGTCCGTCGTCCTCGTTAGGCTGACAGGGTGACGGACTCCGCAAAGCCTACCCTCATGGTCGTCGACGGCCATTCGCTCGCCTATCGTGCCTTCTTCGCCCTGCCGGTCGAGAACTTCACGACCAAAGACAATCAGCACACGAACGCCATCTACGGCTTCCTGTCGATGCTGGTCAACCTCATCAAGGCCGAGCAGCCGACGCACATGGCGATCGCTTTCGACACTTCGCGCCACTCGTTCCGCACGGATGTCTACCCGGAGTACAAGGCGACCCGCTCCGAGTCCCCGCAGGAGTTCAAGGGGCAGATCCCGCTCCTGCAGGACTGTCTCGCCGCGATGTCCATCCCGGTTCTCACCAAAGAAGGGGTCGAAGCCGACGACATCCTCGCGACGCTCGCGGCGCAGGGAGCGGAGCAGGGATACGACGTGCTGGTGGTCTCGGGAGACCGCGACACGATCCAGCTGGTCACCGACGACGTCACGCTGCTGTACCCGTCGGTGCAGGGCGTCTCGCAGCTCAAGAGGTACGACCCGGTGACCGTGCAGGAGCGCTACGGGGTCCGACCCGAGCAGTACCCCGACATCGCGGCTCTCGTCGGCGAGACGAGCGACAACCTTCCCGGTGTGCCCAAGGTGGGCGAGAAGACGGCCGTGAAGTGGCTGACCCAGTTCGGTTCGCTCGACGACCTGCTCGAGCGCTCAGACGAGATCAAGGGCGTCGTGGGCGGCAATCTGCGCGATCACATCGAAGACGTGCGTCGCAACCGCCGCCTCAACCGACTGCTGCGTGACGTCGAACTTCCCGTCGCGCCTGACGACCTCGCCGTCGCACCGATCGATGCCCAGGCAGTGCGAGACATCTTCGCCCGCCTCGAGTTCCGCACCCTGCTGCCTCGCGTCTTCGAGGCCGTCGGCGCGGGCGAAGTCGCCGATGATCCGACGACGACAGTGGTGCTGCCCGAGCCGACCGAGGTCACCGCGGCGGACTTCGTCAGCTGGGCCGGGGCGCAGACCGACGACGTCGCCGTGCGGATCGTCGTGCAGGGCGGGGCTCCGACGAGACTCGGTGCCGCCTCCGGGGACGAGCTCCGTGAACTCGACTGGAACGACGAGGTCGTCGAAGTCCTGCGGCCGTGGCTCGAGTCCGCGAGCCCCAAAGTGCTCCATGACGCGAAGCCCCAGGTAAAGGCTCTGCTCCGCCTGGGGGTGCGAATGAGCGGCCTGGCCTATGACACGAGTCTGGCGGGATGGCTGCTGCGTCCGAGCTTCCCCGACAAGACGCTCGGCGACCTCGTCGAGCGCTACCTCGGCGAGAAGCTGCCGGAGGCAGACCCGACGCAGCTCGTTCCGGAGACCGAGGGCGCGACTCCCTCGCAGGAGGCCTGGTTCGCGCTCCGTGTCGCCGCCGCGCTGCGCGAGGACATTCCCGAATCCGTCGCCACCGTGCTCACCGACATCGAGCTGCCGACGCTGCTGACCCTGGCCGACATGGAGGTCGCCGGTGTCGCGGTGTCGCACGACGTGCTGTCGACCTTCTCCGGCGAGCTGGCGACGCGCGCCGAGGGTCTCGCTCAGGAGGCGTTCGGCATCGTCGGTCGCGAGTTCAATCTCGGCTCTCCGAAGCAGCTCCAGGAGGTGCTGTTCGACGACCTGCAGCTGCCCAAGACCCGCAAGACGAAGACCGGGTACTCCACGGATGCCGCAGTGCTCGCCGACCTGCAGGAGTCCCACCCGCATCCGTTCCTGGGCCTGCTGCTGCAGCACCGCGAGGCGACGAAGCTGCGCCAGATCATCGAGTCGCTCGACACCGCCATCCAGGACGATCACCGCGTGCACACGACGTACGTGCAGACCGGCAGCCAGACCGGACGCCTGTCGAGCACCGATCCGAACCTCCAGAACATCCCGGTGCGCACCGAGGAATCACGTCGCATCCGCAGCGCCTTCCAGGTGGGAGAGGGCTACGAGTCTCTGCTCACCGCCGACTACTCCCAGATCGAGATGAGGATCATGGCACATCTCTCGGGCGACGAAGGTCTCATCGAGGCGTTCAACAGCGGTGAGGACCTGCATCGGTTCGTCGGTGCGCGGGTGTTCGGTGTCGAGCCGAGCGAAGTGACCTCGGCGATGCGCACGAAGGTGAAGGCGATGTCGTACGGGCTCGTCTACGGCCTGTCGGCCTTCGGGCTGTCGAAGCAGCTCCGCATCGAGCAGTCCGAGGCGAAGCAGCTGATGGTCGAGTACTTCGCTCGGTTCGGAGCGGTTCGCGACTACCTGCGGGCATCCGTCATGAAGGCCAAGGAGGTCGGCTACACCGAGACCATCTTCGGCCGCCGCCGCCCGTTCCCCGACCTTGCGAGCCCGAACCGCGTGCTTCGCGAGAACGCCGAGCGCGCAGCGCTCAACGCCCCGATCCAGGGAAGCGCGGCGGACATCATGAAGATCGCACTCCTGCACATCCACGAGGACCTGAGGTCAGAAGGTCTCAGCTCGCGCGCACTGCTGCAGATCCACGACGAACTCGTCGTCGAAGTGGCACCGGGGGAGTGGGACGCGGCGGAGCGGATCGTGCGGACCCGCATGGGCGACGCAGCGGACCTCACCGTGCCTCTCGACGTTCAGGTCGGCCGCGGACACGACTGGAACGAGGCCGCGCACTGAGGCTGGCCGACGCGTCGTGACTTCCACGGTGCAGAGCACGGCTGCGCGGCACACCGATATCCTGCGCCGGGGGTGCGGGGCTACGCTGGAGGGATGACTTCAGCTCCCCGCACTCCGTCTGCCATCGACAAAGTCGCCGATGAGTGGGTCGACACCATTGCGGTGCTCGCCCCGACGCTCGGCACCTACATCGGCAGAGACGAGGTCAACGACCGTTTCGGCGATCTGAGCCCCGAGGGGCACGAGCAGATCGCATCTGCAACGCGATCGACGCTCGCGAAGCTGCAGGCACTCGACCCGGTCGACGCGATCGACGAAGTCACGAAGACCGATCTCTCGGCAGAGCTCAGCCTGGATCTCGAGCTGCACGACGCGAAGTGGCACCTGCGAGACCTCAACGTCATCGCTTCAGCGCCGCAGGACGTGCGGTCGGCCTTCGATCTGATGCCGACGGCCACAGCGGACGACTGGAGCGTCATCGCGACGCGTCTCGCCGCGGTGCCCGATGCGCTCCGCGGATACACCGAGACGCTCCGCGCGGGCATCGCCGCCGGGATCACCCCGGCTCGGCGCCAGGTGGTGGAGGTCGCGACGCAGATCGACCGCTACACGGCCGACGACGGGTTCTTCGCCGCGTTCGTGGCCGAAGCGACTCCTCAGGAGGGCAACCTCCCCGCATCCCTCGCTCGCACTCTGGCCGACAACTCCGCTGCGGCGCGAGTCGCGTACGGCGAACTTCGCAGCTTCCTGGCCGAGGAGCTCGCTCCCGTCGCGACGGAGGTCAATGCCGTCGGACGAGAGCTCTATGCGCTGAACTCCCGTCGCTTCCTCGGTGCCACGATCGACCTCGATGAGACCTACGACTGGGGCCGCGAGGAACTGGCCCGCATGGTCGCCGAACAGACCGCGATCGCGAACGAGATCCTCCCCGGCGCCTCGGTCGAAGAGGCCGTCGCCCACCTCGAGGCCGATCCCGCTCGCAAGCTCGTCGGAACAGACGCTCTCCAGAAGTGGATGCAGGAGACGAGCGACCGCGCCGTCGCAGAGCTCGGCGCCACGCACTTCGACATCCCCGAGGCGATTCGCACTCTCGAATGCATGATCGCGCCGACGCAAGAGGGCGGCATCTACTACACCGGTCCGACCGACGACTTCTCGCGTCCGGGGCGCATGTGGTGGTCGGTTCCCGAGGGCGTCACCGAGTTCGACACATGGCGCGAACTGACGACGGTCTATCACGAGGGTGTCCCGGGGCATCACCTGCAGATCGCGCAGGCCGTCTACAACCGCACCGAGCTCAACTCCTGGCGGCGACTGCTTGCCGGCACCTCGGGCCATGCAGAGGGTTGGGCGTTGTACGCCGAGCGTCTGATGCAGCAACTCGGCTACCTCGACGATCCGGCCGACCGGTTGGGCATGCTCGACGGCCAGCGGATGCGCGCGGCCCGTGTCGTGCTCGACATCGGAGTGCACCTCGGCAAGCCGCGTCTCGATGGCGAGGGCACCTGGGACGCCGACTACGCACTCGACTTCATGCGCAAGAACGTGAACATGTCCGATCAGTTCGTGCAGTTCGAGGTCAACCGCTATCTCGGCTGGCCGGGCCAGGCGCCCTCCTACAAGGTCGGTCAGCGCATCTGGGAGCAGGTGCGAGACGCGTATCAGGCAGAGCGGGGCGCGGACTTCGATGTGAAGGACTTCCACAAGCGGGCCCTCGACATGGGCGGGGTCGGACTCGACACACTCCGAACCGCGCTTCTGTCGCGCTGAGGGAATGCGCCGACTGGATCCGCTGTTCATTCAGCTGAATAGAAAGGGCTGACATGAGCATCGAGTTCGGGCTGGACACCTTCGGCGACATCACGAGAGGCGACGACGGCGAGCTGCTCACCGGCGCGCAGACGATCCGCAACATCGTCGAGCAGGCGGAGCGCGCCGACAGCGTCGGTGTCGACTTCTTCGGCGTGGGGGAGCACCACCGCACGGAGTTCGCCGTGTCGGCACCGGAGATGGTGCTCGCCACCATCGCGGGTCGCACGAAGAGCATCCGTCTCGGAACCGCCGTCACCGTGCTGTCCTCGGATGACCCTGTTCGCGTGTTCGAACGCTTCTCCACCCTCGATGCCCTCTCGAACGGACGAGCCGAGGTCGTGCTCGGCCGGGGCTCTTTCATCGAGTCCTTCCCGCTCTTCGGCTACGATCTCCGCGACTATGACGCCCTCTTCGAGCAGAAGCTCGAACTCTTCGTCGAACTCCTCAAAGAGCAACCGGTGACCTGGTCGGGATCGATGCGCGCCTCGCTCGAGAACGCTAACGTCTTCCCGAAGACGGAGAACGGTCTGCGCACCTGGGTCGGGGTGGGCGGCAGCCCTGAGTCCGTCGTGAGGGTGGCACGTCACGGTCTCGGCCTCATGCTCGCGATCATCGGAGGCCCTGCCGGTCGCTTCCGTCAGTTCGTGGATCTCTACCACCGTTCGGTGGCATCCTTCGGCACGACCTCACACCCGATCGCCGTGCACTCGCCGGGCCACATCGCGGACACCGATGAGGAGGCATGGGAGGCCGCGTACTCCGGGTTCGAGGCGATGAACAACACCATCGGTCGCGAGCGCGGATGGCCTCCGTACAGCCGGGCACGCTTCCAGAACGACGTGGGACCTGCGGGAGCTCTGTATGTCGGCTCGCCGGAGCGAGTCGCGGCCAAGATCGCCGACACCGTCACGACGCTCGGACTCGGCCGCTTCGACATGAAGTACGCCACCGGCACGCTGTCTCACGACGCGATGATGCGCAGCATCGAGCTCTACGGCTCAGAGGTCATCCCTCGGGTGCGTCGGCTGCTCGCCGACCGCGACTGACGCACGTGCTCGGCGGCGCGCGCGTCACATCTACGATGTAGCCATGGCCAACACCGCGCTGCCGAGCCGGGCGTCGATCGCCGGACGTCTCGATGAGCTCCCGTTCACGCGCCGTCACCTGCGTCTTCTCACCGGCTCAGGGGTCGGCTGGGCTCTGGACGCGATGGACGTCGGACTCATCTCGTTCATCCTCGCGGCTCTCACCCAGCAGTGGGGTCTGACGAAGACGGATGCCGGATGGATCGCATCGGTCGGCTTCATCGGAATGGCGATCGGCGCGACCCTCGGCGGCCTCCTCGCCGACAGGCTCGGGCGGCGCCAGGTCTTCGCATTGACGCTGCTGATCTACGGCGTCGCCACGGGCGCGAGCGCACTCGTGAGCGGGCTCGCCGCGCTCCTCGTGCTGCGGTTCCTCGTCGGACTGGGTCTCGGCGCCGAGCTTCCCGTCGCTTCCACGTATGTGAGCGAGTTCGCGCCCGCTCGCATCCGTGGCCGGCTCATCGTCATCCTCGAGGCCTTCTGGGCGCTGGGGTGGACGGCGGCCGCCCTGATCGGGTTCTTCGTGATCCCCGCATCCGACGACGGCTGGCGCTGGGCCTTCGCACTCGGCGCGATCCCGGCCGTCTATGCCCTGATCGTCCGGTGGGGGCTCCCGGAGTCGCCGCGGTGGCTCGCCTCGCGCGGCCGCATCGCCGAGGCCGATCGGATCGTGGCGACCTTCGAGGCTGACGCGGGTGTCGAACCGGGCCCTGCGATCAGGAGAGAGCCGGCGTCGCGCGCGATCGCCGTCACCACCCGCGCGCGATTGACCACGCTGTGGAACGCGGAGTTCCGGGTTCGCACCATGTGCCTCTGGCTCGTCTGGCTCTGCGTGAACTTCGCGTACTACGGCGCGTTCATCTGGATCCCCAGCATCCTGGTCGATGCGGGATTCGATCTGGTACGGTCCTTCGGGTTCACGCTCATCATCACTCTCGCTCAGCTGCCGGGATATGCGGTCGCCGCGTGGCTGATAGAGGTGTGGGGCAGGCGCACGACGCTCTCAGTCTTCCTCGTCGGCTCGGCGGTGTCGGCTGTCTTCTTCGGGACATCGACGACCGAGACCGCCATCATCGCCTCGGGCATGGCCCTCTCGTTCTTCAACCTCGGCGCCTGGGGCGCGCTGTACGCCGTGACTCCCGAGATCTACCCGACCTCGTTGCGGGGCACAGGAGCGGGCTGGGCGGCGGGAGTGGGACGCATCGCGTCGATCGTCGCTCCGCTCGCCGTGCCCATCGTGCTCGTCGCGGGCGGGGCGCCGGTGCTGTTCGCGGTGTTCGGCGCGTGCTTCATCGTTGCGGCAGGAGCGGCCTGGGGCTTGGTCGATCGCGGGGGAATGGCGCTCGACGACCGGTGAACGCCTCAGTGTCCGTGCGCGGGAATAGGCTGTCGAGGTGACAGAAGTACGTTATGTGGCCATCGGAGATTCCTTCACCGAGGGAGTGGGTGATGATCTCCCCGACGGCCGTGAGCGAGGGTGGGCGGACCTCGTGGCTCAGGGATGGGCCGATGCCGCCGGTCACCCGATCAGCTACGCGAACCTCGCGATCCGCGGCAAGCTCGCCTGGCCGATCGTCGAGCAGCAGCTCGAACCCGCGCTCGCGCTGCGTCCGACGCATCTGTCGTTCAACGGCGGAGGAAACGACATGCTCCGACCGAGGACCGACCTCGAGCACATCGCCGACGCGTTCAGTCGGGTTCTGCGCCGGTGTGACGAAGAGGGCGTCACCCTGATCCTGCTCTCCGGGGCGAATCCGAGTGGTCAGCTTCCGATGGGGTCGCTCGTGCAACGGCGCGGCGACCTGCTCTCCGACGCGGTGCTGCGCCGGGTGGAGGGTCGCGACGACGTCGTGCGGGCACTCAACTGGCCAGACCGAGAACTCGCCGATGCGAAGTACTGGTCTGCGGACCGGCTCCACATGAACTCCGCCGGTCACCATCGTGTCGCCGCGCGAGTGCTCCACGGCCTGGGGTTCGAGCCGCCGTCGACGTGGTGGTCTCCGACCGCTCTCACCGCAGGTGGCCCGGCCGGTCTCGCCTACTACCGTGAGTTCGTCGGCCCCTGGGTCCGACGGCGCGTCACACGCACCTCTTCCGGAGACGGCCGCGCCGCGAAGTACCCGGACTGGGTCGAGAGGGTTCCGCACGCGTGACCGACATCGAGATGCGCCGCATCACAGGCGGCTCGGTCACTCTGCATGATGCGCGTCGCAAGGTCGAGCGCACCGTCGCGGTCGAGGACTTCGAGATCGGCGTGTTCCCGATCACCGAGGAGCAGCTCGCGGAGATCCTCCCCATCGCATCACGGCATCCGCGGCGTCCTGCAGTCGACGTGAGCTGGCTCCGGGCGATCCATTTCTGCAATGCCGCTTCCGAATGGGAGGGGTTCGATCCGGTCTATCGCTTCGACGGCGAAGACGTCAGCTGGGATGCGACAGGTGACGGGTATCGGCTGCCCACTGAGGCCGAATGGGAGTACGCCTGCAGGGCGGGCTCGGTCGGTCCGCATTACGCTCCGCTCGCCGACGCCGCCTGGACGAGCGCCGACGCGGTCTCCTCTCCTCAGGATGTCGGTGGCAAGCTGCCGAACCTGCACGGCCTCTTCGACACTCTCGGCAACGTCTGGGAGTGGTGCTGGGATCTTCTGGATCCGGCCCGCTACGACGACTATCGGGTGTTCCGCGGCGGCGGATTCGCCGACGACTCCTGGAGCGTCCGGGCGTCGGTGCGCCGCGGGGGAGGACCCCGCATGCATCACGAGGACGTCGGCATGCGTGTCGCCCGAGGAGGCTTCAACTCATCGGATGACGCCCAGGGCTGGTCAGCGCGAGCAGATCGTGAGCGTGCAGCGGTCGACGGCCCCGTGCCCTTCGGATGGACACCGTTGAGGCGACCGGGGCGCTGACATCACCCTCGGTCGATCAGCTTCACCATGTAGTGGTCGGGGTCGGCCGACGGTGCGAAGCCGTATCGTGCGTACAGACCGCTGGCAGTGCTGGTGGCGAGCATGATGCGCTTGACGGTCGAGGATTCGCGGAGGTCCTCCAGCACCCCCTCGACCAGCATCCGCCCGATTCCGTGCCCTCGGGCTCTCTCGTCGACGAACACATCGCACAGCCACGCGAAGGTGACTCCATCGGTCACGACGCGGGCGTACCCGACCTGCCGGTCAGCGTCGTCGCGGATCGAGTAGTTGCGTGACGCGTCTATCGCGGCGTCCTGGGTCGCGCGACTGCGGCCCTTCGCCCAGTACGACTCCTCGCTCAGCCAGCGGTGCACCAGGTCGCGATCGATCAGGGCGCGGTCGTTCGAGAAGGTGAAGCTCGTGGGCATGAGCCTCATCCTAGAAGCAGTCAGCGTCGCCTCTCGGGATCCAAGCCCATCCTGATGCGTGTGCGCTTGCGCTCGATCAGGATGAAGGTGACGCCGAGGATCCAGAGTGGGATGGGCATGAGGAACGCGACCCGGAATGCCGCGAGTGAGTAGGTCTCCGGCGTTCCCGCCCCTTGCAGGTCGAGAGCGAGCCCGATGAGGAAGATCGCGATCAGAGCAGCGATGAACCCGCCCGCATTCGTCACTCCGGTCGCGGTGCTCAGGCGGTGCGAGGGATTGTGCGTGCGTGCGTGGTCGAAGGCGATCATGCTCGCCGGGCCTCCCGTCGCGAGAGCCACGGCGAGAAGGTAGAGCAGCCAGAGCGGAGCCGGCTCGGGCAGAGCGAGGACGGCCACCCATGCGACGACCTGCACACCGACGGCAGGCAGGACGAGTGCGAGCGAGCGCTGGTTGGGCAGACGACGAGAGAGGTCGCCGATGATGGGACCCAGCGCCATTCCGGCGACCACGTACACCGAGATGATCCCCGCGGCGTGCGCGGTGTCCAGTCCCTGAGCCGCGGTGAGGAACGGCATTCCCCACAGCAGGATGAAGGCGGTGCCGGCGAACGGCGTCGTGAAGTGCGACCAGAACGCGAGACGCGTGCCGGGGTGGGCCCAGGCCGCGCGGATGCCGACGCCCGTATCGATGGCCGAGGTGACGACGCGGATCACGCCCGTGTCGGTGTCGATCGTCACGTCAGCGCCGCGCTCGGCGGGGTGATTGCGGATGACGAGCGCGACGAGGATCGTGAACAGGACGCCGAGTCCCGCGATGCTGCCGAAGGTGACCGTCCACGTGGTCGCGTGCAGAAGAGCTGCGAGCGGTACGAGTGCGATCAGCTGGCCCGCCTGACCGATGATGCCGGTGAACTGCACCATGATCGGTCCCCGCTGCGCCGGGAACCAGGTCGCCACCAATCGCAGCACGGCGGGGAAGATCGCCGCGTCACCTGCGCCGAGAAGGATGCGGGCGAAGATCGCGATCCCGATGCCGGGGGAGAGGGCCATCGTGAGCTGACCCGCTGCCATGAGCAGCATGCCGATCGTCATGATGGGGCGGGAACCGAAGCGGTCGAGCAGGATTCCGATGGGGATCTGCATCCCGCCGTAGACGGCGAGCTGCACCACGGCGAACAGCGCGAGGGTCGACGCATCGGCCTGGAACCGGTCAGCGGCCTCCACGCCGACGGCGCCGAGCGACGTGCGGTTGGTGATGGCGAGAACGTAGGCTGCGACACCCACGCCCCAGATGAGCCAGGCCCTCCAACCCGGGGTGGTCACGGGGGAGCGGGGAACCTGTTGCACTCCTCCCACGGTACTCCTCGTGGGACAGTCTCCCGACGCGAGGACACTCGAGCAGGGGGTGCCGGATGTCCGACGCTCTCGCTACCGTGGCCGCATGACACCTGTACCCGTGCACCACTCCATCAACTACGTCGAGCTCGTCGTCAATGATCTCGAGACGGCGAAGCGGTTCTACCGAGACGCGTTCGGCTGGGTCTTCGTGGACTACGGTCCCGCCTACGCGGGTATCGCCTCGCTGACCGGAGACGGCACGGAGGTGGGCGGTCTGCTTCTCTCCGACCAGGGGCGTCCGCCCGGCGGGCCGCTCGTGCTGCTGTACTCCGACGATCTCGACGCCACACAGAAGTCGATCACCGACGCGGGCGGCGCAGTGGTCCAGGGGCCGTACGAGTTCCCCGGTGGACGGCGACTGCACTTCATCGACCCGAGTGGCAACGAGCTCGGGGTCTGGGCTGCGCGGTGACGCCAGAATGAGTGTGTGACGTCTCATCCTCATCCTCCGTATGACGAACTCCGTCGGTCGCTCCGCGTCCGTGCGTCGACGTGGGATGACGCTGACACGACCGCGGTGAGTGAACTCGTCCGCACGTATCTGCTGCAGACCGAGGCGGAGAAGGTCGAGTATGCCGAGGCATCGCTTGCAGGGCTGGCAGCGTTGCCGCCGAGTTACGAGCGCGAGGTGTCCGATCCGGTCGCCGCCTACGCGGACTGCACCACTCTGCTCGCAATGACCGAGCAGGGGCCCGTCGGTGTGGTGATCGTACGGGTCGATGGGGGAGAGGCCGAGATCAAGCGACTCTGGGCAGATCCGAACCTTCGTGGACGTGGTCTCGGATCCGCGTTGCTGGATGCTGCACTGGCGCTGACAACAGGACGCGTCCGGCTGTCCGTCTGGGAGTGGCGGGCGCCGGCGATCAGGCTCTACGAATCGCGCGGTTTCGAACGCGTCGCGTCGTGGGACGACCGAGAGGGGCTCATCTGCATGGAGAGACCCGCAGAAACTTTGCCCTTGCGCTAACTGATCCCGTGATCAATACTTATCTTCATGGCTAACGATCAGGACGAGAACGCGGTGTTCCTTGCTCTCGCGGATCCGACTCGCCGCGCGGTCATCCGAGCCCTCGGCCCCGGCCCGGCAAGCGTGGGCGAGCTCGCTCAGCCCTTCGCGATGACGCTTCCGTCGTTCATGAAGCACATCCACGCGTTGGAGGACAGCGGACTCATCCGCACATCCAAGAGCGGTCGCGTGCGCACCTGCACACTCGATCGCGACCGCCTCGCGGTCGTGGGGCACTGGCTCGACGAGCAACGGCGAGTCTGGGAAGACCGCACTGACCGCCTTGACGCCCTGATGGCCGATCCGGAGGAGAACCGATGACCCGCACCGCACTCGACCCGCGACTCGACCTGACTCTCGAGACGGCGCTGCCTGCGACCCCCACCGCCGTCGATCCGACGCACGGGGGCTCTGAATGACTCACCAAGTCGACATCGTCGAGCATGATGCCCTGTCCGAATCGCAATCGGCGGCACTGAGAGAACTCTTCGATCGTGAGTACCGAGCGGAGCATGGAGAGTGGAACCCCGATCGCCCGTACGGGTATTCGCCCGCAGATGTGCACGCGATCGTGTTCCGTGGCACCATCGCTGTCGCGCACGTCGGGTTTCAACGGCGCCTCATACGCGTCGGCGCACGCGAGGTCGCGGTCGCCGGAACCGGGGGAGTCCTCGTCCATCCGGACTGCCGCTCCGACGGACTCGGTCGCCTCGTGATGTCGCACGCGCAGCAGGCGATGCGCGACGACGATCGTGTGAGTTTCGGCTACCTCGGGTGCCGAGAGGAGGTCGTGCCGTTCTACGAGCGCACCGGCTGGTCACGGGTGAACGCCGTAGAACGTCATGTCTCGATGATCGACTCGAACGAGACGGTGACATCTTCGGCGGGGCCGATACTCGTCTTCTCGGCCGGCTCGGGCGCTGACGCAGATCTATGGCCGGAGGGTGACATTGACCTGCGAGGCACTCCATGGTGACCGTAACGAGGCGGACACGTGTTCCACAGCCAGATGCAGCCCGCAGACAGCCGGCTCCGTTGCGGGGCGCGCTCGGAGGCGCCTTCACCGCTGCGGGCGCGGGTTTGGTCGTGACAGCTATGGGAGTGTGACTGGCTTCGACACCGCGGGTCCATAAGCGACGGGGAGGCCGATTCTGACGTGTTCTGACATAATGTGCATTATCGGCGTTACTGCGTTGCCGCGATCGGAGCGCTCGATAGGCTCGTGACGTGAACGGAAGCAACGTCGAGATCGACTGGGAAGCGGCGCGAAACGCCAACCGACAGAACTGGGATGATCGCGTGCCGTTGCACGAAGCGGCATACGGTCTGGACGCGTACGACGAGCCGACTCACATCAGCGACGTCGTGAGCGAAGACCTGCCGGTGCTCAACCGCTTCGTGCGCGGCGGAACGCTCGCGGAATTGGACGTGTGCCACCTCCAGTGCCACATCGGCACGGATACGATCTCGTTGGCGCGTGCCGGGGCGATCGTGACCGGCGTCGATTTCTCGGAGCCGGCGCTGCAAGCCGCAGAGGCACTCGCGAACCGCGTCGGGGTCTCGGCCACGTGGGTCCAGACCGACGTCCTCGATGCGAGCAACGTGGTGTCAGGCGACTTCGACATCGTCTACACGAGCATCGGGACGATCTGCTGGCTCGAGGATCTCGACCGATGGGCGGCCCAGATCGTCGCTATGCTGCGTCCGGGTGGGACGTTCTTCATCCGCGACGGCCATCCTGCGCTGCTGGCTCTCGACGAGGGCGCCCAAGAACTCACGACCCGCTACCCGTACTTCGGCGACGGCCGTGCGCAGCAATGGGACGACGAGTCGACCTACGCCGGAGACGGCAAGGTCGCTCACCCGCGCACCTACGAGTGGCCGCACCCCCTCTCAGAGATCCTCGGATCGCTGTTGAGAGCCGGTCTCCGCCTCCTGCACTTCGATGAGGGACGAACACTCCCCTGGCAGTTCAGCCCGCGGATGGTCGAGGTGTCCGGCGGCTACGCGTGGCCAGAGGCGGAGCGCAACCTCATCCCCTGCACCTTCACCATCGTCGCGCGCAGGGACTGAGGCTTTTCTGCAGCGGTGCTGCGCGAACAGTGCGACCTGTAGGGTGACCGAGTGCTTCTGCCCCGCGCCACTCCTTCGTCGATGCAATTCTCAGCATCGGCGATCAGTTCGTTGCTCGACCATCTGGAGGAACGGGGTATCGAGTGCCATTCGCTCATGGTGGTGCACCGAGGCCGCATCATCGCGGAAGGGTGGTGGGCGCCGTACTCCGCTGATCAACCGCACCTGCTGTACTCGCTGACGAAGTCCTTCATGTCAGTCGCGGTCGGCATCGCGGTGAACGACGGGCTGTTGCGACTCGATGACCGCGTCGTCGACATTCTGCCGGATCACGTTCCCGACGACGCGTCCGAGCAGGCGCGTGCACTCACCGTGCAGCACCTGCTGACCATGACCACCGGTCATGCCGAAGACACTCTGGGCGACGCCTGGGCACTCGAACCGACGGATCTGGTGCGAGGGTTCCTCAGGATGCCGGTAACTGCCGCGTCGGGTTCACACCACACCTACGACAACTCGTCGACCTTCGTTCTGGCGCGAATGGTCGAACGTGTCACAGGAACGCCTCTCCCGACGCTTCTGGATGAGCGACTGTTCGCTCCGCTCGGGATCACTGACATCGAGTGGGATCGCGTAGGCGACGGTGCGGTATACGGGTTTCACGGTTTGCATCTGACGACCGAGTCTGTCGCGGCGTTCGGCGAGCTGATGCTGCGCGGCGGGGCATGGCAGGGACGCCCGATCCTGTCGCAGGACTGGATGGCGGAAGCCACCCGGAAGCAGGTTGACAGCCGCCACTACTCCCCCGGCGCTCCGGGTGTGGACTTCCATGCCGGATACGGGTATCAGATCTGGTCATCGACCTATGGCTTCCACGGCAACGGCGCCTTTGGGCAGCAGTGCATCGTGGTCCCCGACCAGGAGCTCGTGGTCGTGCTGACAGCTGCGCACAGCGAGGTCCGCCATGCGCAGGATGTGCTCGACGCGGTCAGATGCTTCGTCGTGCCCGGGGTCGGTGGCGCACGAGACGACGACCAGGATGCAGCACTGGCTCGGCGGGTGAGTGAACTCTCTCTTCCGATGGTGGAAGGCACGCTCGGGGGTGCATCGTCAGCGATCTGCGCGACGCTGGATGCCTCCCCATCGGGCTCGGCACTCGCCGAGGGCACGCCGGTGGTGGTCGAACAGCGGGCTCACGGATGGATCATCCGCCTGGGGCTGGACATCGAGATCGCGGTGGGCTTCGACTCGTGGCGGGAGAGCCGCCCGCTGGGACGACCGGTGGTGTCAAGCGGCGCCTGGCAACGCGACACCTTCGTCGCTGATCTGCACCTGGTCACCTCGCCGCACCGCGTACGGCTGACTGTCCGAAAAAGCACGGCACACCTGGTCTGGGTGACGGTGCCTCTCACGACCTCAGATCTGACCCTGCACCTGAAGTCGCCGCTCATGACGCGCCCCGACATGGCCTGAGCGTCCCCTCCCCTACGCGCCGACGTATTCCGCCAGGTGCTCCCCCGTGACCGTCGACTTGGCCGCGACGAGATCCGCCGGGCTTCCCTCGAAGACGACCCGACCTCCGTCATGGCCCGCGCCCGGTCCGATGTCGATGATCCAGTCGGCGTGAGCCATCACCGCCTGGTGGTGCTCGATCACGATGACGGTCTTGCCGGATTCGACGAGTCGATCGAGAAGGCCGAGGATGTTCTGGACGTCCGCGAGGTGCAGGCCCGTGGTCGGTTCGTCGAGCACGTACGTATCGCCCTTCTCCCCCATCTGGATGGCCAGCTTGATGCGCTGACGCTCGCCGCCCGACAGCGTCGACAACGGCTGCCCGAGGGAGAGATACCCCAGGCCGACGTCTTCGAGGCGACCGAGGATCGTGGCGGCGGCGGGCAGCTTCGCTTCCCCTTCGGAGAAGAACACCCTCGCCTCGGCGACAGGCAGATCCAGCACCTCGGTGATGTCCTTGCCTGCGAGCTTGTACTCGAGGACGGCAGCCTGGAACCGCTTGCCGCCGCAGTCCTCGCACGGCGTCTCGATCGTGTCCATGAACCCGAGCTCGGTGATGATCACCCCGGCGCCCTTGCATGTCGGGCACGCTCCTTCGGAGTTCGCACTGAACAACGCGGGCTTGACTCCGTTGGCTTTCGCGAACGCCTTGCGAATGGGCTCGAGCATGCCGGTGTATGTGGCGGGGTTGCTCCGTCGTGATCCCTTGATCGCGCCCTGGTCGATCGCGACGACGCCCTCGAGCTTCGACACCGATCCGTGGATCAGCGAGCTCTTGCCCGAACCGGCGACCCCGGTGACCACAGTGAGAATGCCGGTGGGGATGTCGACGTCGACGTCCTGCAGGTTGTTGGCGTTGGCACCGCGGATCTCGATCGCACCGGTGCTGCTGCGCACCGATTCCTTGAGCACTGCTCGATCGTCGAGATGATCACCCGTGCGCGTGCCACTGGCCTTCAAGCCTTCTACGGTTCCCTCGAAGCAGATCTCGCCTCCCGCGCTTCCCGCGCCGGGACCGAGGTCGACCACATGATCACCGATCACGATGGTCTCGGGCTTGTGCTCCACGACCAGCACCGTGTTGCCCTTGTCGCGCAGGCGCAGAAGCAGCGTGTTCATGCGCTGGATGTCGTGCGGATGAAGGCCGATGGTCGGCTCGTCGAACACATAGGTGACGTCGGTGAGAGACGACCCCAGATGGCGCAGCATCTTGATGCGCTGCGCCTCTCCGCCGGACAACGTACCGGAGGGCCGTTCGAGGCTCAGGTACCCCAGGCCGAGCGTGACGAATGCGTCGAGGTTGGCACGCAGCGCCTCGAGCAGCGGAGCTGCGCCAGGAAGCTCCAGACCGCGCACCCATTCGGCCAAATCCGTGACCTGCATGCGGCACGCATCCGCGATGCTGATGCCGTCGATCTTCGACGACCGAGCACCTTCGGTGAGACGCGTGCCGTCGCACTCCGGGCAGGTCGCGAACGTCGCCACGCGCTCGACGAAGGCGCGGATGTGCGGCTGCAGGGCGTCGAGGTCCTTCGACAGCATCGACTTCGTGATCTTGGGGATGAGCCCCTCGTAGGTCATGTTGATTCCCGAGATCTTGACCTTGGTGACTTCGCCGTAGAGGAACAGGTGGCGCTGCTTCTCGGTGAACTCGGCGACCGGCTTGTCGGCCGGGTAGAACCCCGACGCGGAGAAGCCCTTCACCATCCAACCGTCCGCGGTGTACCCCGGGACCATGATGGCCCCCTCGTCGAGGGACTTCGACTCGTCGACGATCTGAGTGAGGTCGAGGTCGGACACCGCTCCCCTGCCCTCGCACCGAGGGCACATGCCACCGAGGTAGATCGCGTCCTTGACGATCTTCTTCTCGCCCCCCGGACCTGTCATCACCCCGCTGGCCCTCTGTGTGGGGATGTTGAAGGAGAAGGCTGTGGGGCCCCCGATGTAGGGCTGACCCAGTTTGCTGAAGAGGATCCGCAGCATCGCGTTCGCATCGGTGACCGTGCCGACCGTCGACCGCGGATTCGCCCCGAGTCGCTCCTGATCGACGATGATCGAGGTCGTGAGTCCCTCGAGCACATCGACGTCGGGGCGAGGCACCGACGGCATGAATCCCTGCACGAACGCACTGTAGGTCTCATCGATCATGCGCCGCGACTCGGCGGCGATCGTGTCGAAGACCAGTGAGCTCTTGCCCGACCCCGAGACACCGGTGAACACCGTGAGACGACGCTTGGGGATGTCGACGCTCACTTCTTTCAGATTGTTCTCGCGCGCACCCTGCACGCGGATGATGTCGTGGCCGTCAGCGGGGTGCGTCGTCATGAGGATCCTCGAGTAGCGACCGGGGTCAGCCGGCCTGGTTGATTCGGAGAAGGTTGCCCGCAGGGTCGCGGAACGCGCAGTCGCGCACGCCGTACGGCTGGTCCATGGGCTCCTGGACCACGTCCGCGCCGCTCTCGACGAGACGCTCGAACACGGCGTCGAGATCGTCGCTCGCAAGCGTCAGCGCGCCGTAGCTGCCCTTGGCGATGAGTTCGAGGATCGTCTGTCGCTCGGCGTCGGTGATCCCGGGGTCTGTGGCCGGCGGGTGCAGCACGATCGACGTCTCCGGTTGCCCCTGCGGACCGACCGTGAGCCATCGGAGACCGTCGTAGCCGACGTCGTTGCGCACCTCGAACCCGAGGGCGTCACGATAGAAGCCGAGGGCCGCATCGGCGTCGGTGTGCGGAAGGAATGCGTAGTGGATGCTGATTTTCATGGGGTTCACGTTAGGTGCGCGCCCGTGCGCGGCGCTTCTTGATTCCTGATCGGTCTGATCACGTGCTTCGCCTGGAAGGTGGGGATGCCGTCGACATCCGCTGCGCGCTCACGATACACGCGGGGTGAGACACCGACGAGCTCGGTGAATCGTGTGCTGAAGGTGCCGAGCGATGAGCACCCCACTTCGAAGCACACCTCGGTGACGCTGAGGTCGCCGCGGCGCAGCAATGCCATGGCCCGCTCGATCCGCCGCGTCATCAGATAGGAGTACGGCGATTCGCCGTAGGTCTCCTTGAACTGCCTGCTCAGATGCCCCGCCGACATGTGCGCGCCGCGCGCCAGAGCCTCGACATCGAGAGGCGTCGCGTACTCGCGATCGATGCGATCCCGCACTCTGCGCATCACGACGAGCTCGCGGAGCCGCGCATCGTCGTCCGGGGTCACCCCCCGATTTTCGCATGACCTCGCGTAACAGCGTGTGAACGTCCGCGACATATCGATATCGACCTCCCCCCATCCCGCCCCGGACAGCGCTACTCTGTGACCATCCCTCACAGGATTTTCTCAGAAAGGGGTCCCCAACCATGTCTGATCCACTCGCAACCGAAGCGAAGTCACTGTTCAAGTCCATTCGCGTGGTGCTGGCGGTCTCGGGCGCCATCGCCCTCATCGCCGGCATCGTCCTGCTCGTCTGGCCGCTCAAGTCCGCCGTGATCGTCACAGGCATCTTCGCCACCTACCTCGTGATCGCAGGTCTCGTCTACATCGGCCTGGGCATCTTCTCCAAGGTCAAGGGCGGATGGGCTCGAGTCGGCCACATCGTGCTGGGCCTCGTCTACATCGTCGCCGGCGTGATCGCGTTCGCGAACCTCGGAGTCGCCGCGGCGACCCTCGCGCTCGTCGTCGTCATCTTCATCGGCATCAGCTGGATCGTCGACGGAGTGGTGGCGCTGTCCCTCCTCGGACAGGACGGCTCGCGGGTCTGGACGCTGCTCTACGCACTGCTCAGCATCATCGCCGGTATCGTCGTGCTCTTCTCCCCGCTGTACGCGGCGGCGGTGCTCTGGCTGGTGCTCGGCATCTCGCTCGTCGTTCTCGGAATCGTGCAGATCGTCCGCGCGATCACCCTCGGTAAGGACGCGAAGGACTTCGTGGCCTCGGCGAAGGCCGACTCCGCGATCTGACTCGCCTCCAAACGCAGAGAGCCCCGTCCATCCGGACGGGGCTCTCTCTGTTGGTCTCAGAGACTCACTCGGCCTCGAAGGCGCTGACGTCGCCGACCAACCGGGTGTTGTCGGCAGGAACGGCGTCGACTGCCGCACGTGCGATCTCCGCTGCGAACTCCGACACGTTGTAGAGCTTGCCTGCGGACTCGCGGCGCTCGGCGATCGCGCCGGGGTTGGCGCGCTCGAGAAGCGTCGCCGTGATGGTGCCCTCGATCATGTCGCCGGAGACGACGGTGAACCCGATGCCCTTCTCGGCGAGACCGGGGATGCGCTCGCGGAGCGCATCCTCACCTGCACGCTTCGACAGCGCGACCGGCTCGTACTCCGGCATCGTCGGCGTGGTGCGGATGAAGTGGGCCTGGTGGCTCGTCACGAAGACGACCCGCGACCCATCGCCGAGCAGAGGGGCAGCGGCGTCGAGGACGTTCAGCTGCGCGTCGCGGTTGAGCGTCAGCGCGTAGTCCTCAGCCATCCCGGATTCCATGCCCCCTGATGCGTTCAGCACGAGCACATCGAGGCGACCGAACTCGGCCTTCACCGCATCGAACATCTCGCCGACCGACGAGGGGTCGGTGAGGTCGGCGCCGACGACGAGCACGCGTCGCCCCAGCTCGCGCAGCTGAGCGGCGAGCTTCTCGGCGCGCGGCGCCTTGTTGCGGAAGTTGATGACCACGTCCGCCCCCGCCTCGGCGAGGTAGCGCACGGTGTCCGCCCCGATTCCTCGAGACGAGCCGGTGACGAGGGCGACCTTGCCCTCTAGAGAACCTGCGGGAAGAACGTCGGTCACGGTGACTCCTCTGATGCGTGAATCGCCGTGATGACACGGCGCTTTCAGACTATCAAGCCGGCCCCTTCGAACCGGGAACCGGCTCGTGCCGCGTGATAGGTTGACCGCAAAGGAGGCCGCATGGACAACTTCGCGACATTCGTACAGTTCATCGACCAATGGGCATGGATCGGGTGGCTGATCCTGATCGCCATCTTCCTCGTGATCGAGATGCTCACTCTCGACTTCACCTTCCTGATGCTGAGCTTCGGCAGCGCAGTCGGCCTCGTCACCGATTTCCTCGGCATCCCGGTGTGGGTCCAGGTGCTGATCGCCGCGGCGGCGGCCGCACTGTTCATCCTCTTCCTGCGTCCGCCGCTGATCAAGCGTCTGCATCGCGGCGAAGACCCGACCAAGTCCAACGTCGAGGCCCTGCTGAATCTGCGAGGCACGGCCCTGCAGGACATCACCCAGATCTCCGGACAGGTGAAGCTGAGCAACGGCGACACCTGGACCGCCCGCACCGCAGGTGCCGTGCCGATCCCCCAGGGCTCACCGATCGCAGTGATCGCGATCAACGGCGCGACCGCGACCGTCCGTCCCCTCAACGACTAGGAGAACCTCTTGGACGATGCATCGTTCATCCCCGCCGCGATCGGGTGGATACTCGTCATCGCGATCATCATCTTCGTGGTGGTCACGCTGGCTCGCTCCATCCGCATCATCCCGCAGGCCACAGCCGGCGTGGTCGAGCGCCTGGGCCGCTATCACAAGACGTTGATGCCCGGACTCAACATCCTGGTGCCCTTCATCGATCGCCTCCGGCCCCTCATCGACATGCGCGAACAGGTGGTCTCGTTCCCGCCGCAGCCTGTGATCACCGAGGACAACCTCGTGGTCTCGATCGACACCGTCGTCTACTTCCAGGTGACCGACGCTCGCGCCGCGACATACGAGATCGCGAACTACCTCGGTGCGGTCGAGCAGCTCACGACGACGACCCTCCGAAACGTGGTCGGTGGCCTCAACCTCGAAGAGGCTCTGACGAGCCGCGACAACATCAACGGCCAGCTCCGCGTCGTTCTCGACGAGGCGACCGGCAAATGGGGCATCCGCGTCGGGCGAGTGGAGCTGAAGGCGATCGACCCGCCCATCTCCATCCAGGATTCGATGGAGAAGCAGATGCGCGCCGAGCGTGACCGCCGTGCGGCCATCCTCACGGCCGAGGGAACCAAGCAGTCCGCGATCCTCGAGGCGGAGGGCGCACGGCAGGCGGAGATTCTCCGCGCAGAGGGTGACAAGCAGGCGGCTGTGCTGCGCGCCCAGGGTGAGGCCGAGGCGATCCAGAATGTCTTCACCGCCATCCACCAGGGTGAGCCGGATGACAAGCTGCTGGCCTACCAGTACCTGCAGATGCTGCCGAAGATCAGCGAGGGACAGTCGAACAAGCTCTGGATCATCCCGAGCGAGCTGACCGAGGCGCTCAAGGGCATCGGCACCGCGTTCACGCCGAAGCCCGGACAGCCTCCGACGAACCACCCGGGCGCGTGACGCACCCCTACTTCGAGAAGGCAGCCCACCCCCGAGTCCTCGCTCACCGCGGTCTGATCACCACGGCGGGCGAGGACTCCGGCGTCTGGGAGAACTCGGCAGCGGCCTTCGCCGCGGCTCACGCCGCCGGCGCCGAGTACATCGAGACGGACTGCCGGATGACGGCCGACGGTGACGTCGTTCTCTTCCACGATGCGACGCTGCAGCGCCTTGCCGGCGACCCCCGACCCGTGCGGGATGTACGCACCCGTGAGCTCGCCGCGATCTTCGCCGATCACGGCGGTCTCCTCACCGTCGCCGAGGCCCTGTCGGCATTCCCGACGACGCGCTTCAACATCGATGTGAAGACCACCGAGGCCGCCGAGCCCCTCGGCCCGATTCTCGAAGATCACACGCACCGTGTGCTCGTCACCAGCTTCTCGGATTCCGACCGTCGCGCCACGATCGCATCGGTGCTCCGTGCCGGTGCCGCTCTCAGACCGGCCACATCGGGTGGCAGTCGCACCATCGCCGCAGTTCGCGCCCTCTCGGCTGTCCGCGTCTCCCCCGGCCGCGCGCTGCGCGACATCGACGTCCTCCAGATCCCCGAGCGTCACCGCGGTGTGAAGGTTCTCACTCCCCCTCTGATCAGCGCCGCGCACCGACGCGGCGTCGAGGTCCACGTGTGGACGGTGAACGACGCCGACTCCATGCGACGGCTGGTCGATGCAGGTGTCGACGGGATCGTCACGGACCGCGCGGACCTCGCGCTGGCGACGATCGGCCGCTGATCGCGCCACGCCGCCTCTACGCTGTGGCGCTGGGATTCCGCTGTGAATCGCGCCGAGATTCCGCCCGCGTGGATGAAGCGCACAGGCTGGAGCGTTATACCTGACAGCGACGAGAGGACCACACAATGGCAGATCGCAGCCTACGCGGCATCCGACTCGGCGCCCAGAGCCTACAGAGCGAAGAGGGCGTCGTTTTCATGGAGCGCCGTGAAACCACCTACATCTGTGACACCTGCGGCCATGTCACGAACCTGATGTTCTCGGCGGACGCAGAACCGCCCCAGACCTGGGAATGCCGTGCCTGCGGAGCGGACGCCCGCCTGAACGTCGACGGCCAGGCCGTCACGCTCGACGCGACCGACGAGAAGGCAGCGCGAACGCACTGGGACATGCTTCTCGAGCGTCGTACACGCGCAGAACTCGAAGAACTGCTCGAAGAGCGACTCGCCTTCATTCGCGCGCGCCGCGGTGCAGGTGAAGACCCGACCCGCGAGAAGATCGGCGCCTAGCGCCGACGGGCGCGCAACCATCCGAAGGCCAGCGCGCCCAGCCCGCCCCACAGCAGCAGCGTCTGGATCCAGGGGCCGGTGACGACACCGGCTGTCAGGCCGGAGCGAAGCTCGACATCCTCGAGCAGCGCTCCGGCCTTTCCTGCGTCGAGGCTCGATACGGTGGACCCATCCGGGCGGATGATCTGGCTCGTGCCCACCGTCGAGATGTTCACGACGCTGCGGCCGGTCTCGATCGCCCGCATCCTCGCGAATGCCAGCTGCTGCAGATTCTCGTTGGTGCCTCGGAAGTCGGCGTTGTTGGTCTGGAAGACGAGAACCTCGGCTCCTTCGGCCATTCCCTCGCTGATCACGTCGTCGTAGATGACGTCGAAGCAGATCGCCAATCCGACCCTCACGCCGTCGACATCGATGACCGGCGGGTTCGTTCCCGGGGTGTATTCGCGTTGGATGAGTCCGATCAGATCGGGCGCGAGTGCATTGAAGAAGGCACGGTCGGGCACGTACTCGCCGAAGGGAACCGGGTGCCGCTTGTCGTGCAGCTGCCCGTCCCCGCCGTCTTCCGTCCACAGCAGTGAGGTGTTGTAGAACAGGCCCTCTCGCTCCGTCGCGGCGTTGGCAAGCAGCGGCGCGCCGATTCGCGAGGTGATCGCGCTCATCCTCCGCGCCAATGAATCCGACTGGAACGGGTCGAAGTCGAGCGATCCCTCGGGCCAGACCAGCAGATCGACGTCTTCGCCGTAGAGCGGTTCGGTCGCGTCCGTCTGCGCGTCGATGAGCGAGTAGGGCTGGCGCTCGTCGAAATACCCGCTCGGCCCGTTCCCCTGCACCGCGGCGATGCGCATCGACCCGGTGACGGTCGTGGGGAACAGGGGCGTGATGAGCAGGGCCACCGTCACGATGACCGGTGCGATCAGCGCGGTCGGGCGTCGCCAGGCACGTTCGCGAATCACCTGGATGAGGAGGGCGACGAGGAACACCATCAGGAAGCTGAGACCGCTGACGCCGATCCACGAGGTGACCGGGGCCAGCGGGCTCTCGGCCTGGCTCATGCCCAGACGGGCCCACGGGAAGCCTCCGTACGGCCAGGAGCCGACGAACACCTCGCGCCCGACCCACAGCGCGGCCACGACGGCCGGAAGAAGCAGGAGGCGCGCCCAGGCGCCAGGGAAGGCTGTGGGGATCCATCGATAGGCGAGCGTGATCAGGATCAGCGCCACCGCCGTGAGGACGCCTTCGAGGACGCTCAGTGCGGCCCAGGGCAGCGGGCCGAGGTAGCGCGAGGTGAACGACACGAGCAGTCCGAAGAAGATCACCCCGTAGACCAGCCCCACCGCGAGCGCGCCTCCGACCCGACGGCCGATGAGCGCGACGAGCAGCAACGCGGTTGCCGGGAACGCCAGTGCCCACACCGCGGCATCCGGGTAGGAGAGATTCATCAGGAGCGCAGCCAGGGCCGCAACGGGAAGGGCGAGCGAAAGCGGCAGAAGAGGGCGCTGTCGCGCTGGGGAATCAGGCATCGGTCCCGTTCTCACATCGAGGAGTAGGCGACGATGCCGCGGCGCACGCCGTCGAGGGCGACGCGGGCATTGCGCGCCAGGGCGCCGTCCTCCGCGACGATCGAGAGCTGGTCGAGCAGGTCGATCGTCTGCTTGGCCCACCGGACGAAGTCGCCCGCGGCCATGTCGGCGTCGATCAGGACGCGATCGAGCATCCCGCCCCGGGCCCACGAGTGCATTGCGCCCGCGAGACCGGCAGCCAAGGGCTCGGACCCCGGAAGATGGTGATCCTTCTCGAGGTCGTCGAGCTCGGCCCAGAGAGTCGTGGTCTTCTCGTAGGCTGCGCGGAAAGCCCCTCTCGGCAGATCGCGCTCGCCCGCGTTCGCCTCATCGCGACGCGGCTCGTAGACGAGGCAGCAGGCCATGGCGGCGAGCGACGGAGCGTCCAGGCCGCTCCAGAGACCCTGCCGCAGGGATTCTGCGACCAGGAGATCACGCTCTCCGTAGATGCGACGCATCGTCCGACCGGCCTCGGTGAGAGTGGTCTCGTCGTTCTCGTCTCGATGGAGGTAGTCGAGCGTCTCGAGCACCTCGACGACACGATCGAAGACGCGAGCCACCGTTCCGGTCCTCGTCTCGATCTGACGACGGATGCGGTCGTTCTGCCTCTTGAGCTTCCAGTACCGCTCCGCCCAACGGGCGTGGGCCTCGCGATCGGGGCAGCGGTGGCAGCCGTGCCGCTGCATCCGGGTGCGCAGGCTCTGGATCTGCTTCATGCGCTTGTCGCGCGATGCCCGCGGAGCGCTCGAGTCCTGACGGTTCTTCTTCTCGAGGTCGCTGAGCTCTCGGCGGATCGAGGCATAGTCCAAGAAGTCGCCGTGGTCGCAGACCATCGCCGCCTTGTAGCCGTCGAGGGATTCCTCGGCCTCACGCACCTGCCTGGCGAGTCCGACCACCGCGCGATCGGCCTGGAACTGAGCGAAGGACGATTCGAGCACCTCGCGCGCCCGCTGTTTGCCGAACAGGTCGATCAGGTTGACCGCCATGTTGTACGTCGGACGGAAACTGGAGTTGAGCGGGTAGGTGCGACGTGAGGCGAGTGCGGCGACCGCCTGCGGATCCATCCCCTCGGTCCACTGCACCACGGCGTGGCCTTCGACGTCGATGCCCCGTCGCCCGGCTCGTCCGGTGAGCTGGGTGTACTCCCCCGAGGTGATCGCCACCCGGGCCTCACCGTTGAACTTCTCCATCTTCTCGAGCACCACGGTGCGTGCGGGCATGTTGATGCCGAGCGCCAGGGTCTCGGTCGCGAACACGACCTTCACGAGCTTGCGCTTGTAGAGCTCCTCGACGACCTCTTTGAAGGCGGGCAGGAGCCCGGCGTGGTGGGCGGCCACGCCGCGTTCGAGGTTCTCCAGCCAATCCCAGTATCCGAGAACACCGAGATCCTCATCCTGCAGGGTCCGCGTCCTGTCTTCGACGATCGCGCGGATCTCGGCCCGCTCCTCGGTCGAGGTCAGACGGACACCCGATCTGCGGACCTGCTGCACCGCAGCGTCGCAGCCTACCCTGCTGAAGATGAAGAAGATCGCCGGCAGCAGGTTGGCCGCCTCGAGCAGCCGCACCACGTCGGGGCGGTCCATGCGCTCGATCCGCTGCACGTTCGCCGAGCGGACCGCACGGCGTCCTCCGCGTGGCGGACGCTGCGCCTGCCGTCCCGCATGACGATTGCTGCGGTAGGACTGCGCCTCACGGTTGTTGTCGTAGTTCGAACCGGTGGACGAGCGGATTCGCATCAGCTCCTGATTCACCAGAGCCGTCGCGATGCCCGCGCGGTCGTCGAAGAGCGGGAGCAGATCATCACGCACCAGCACGTGCTGCTCGAGCGGCACCGGTCGGATCTCCGAGACGATCACCTCGGTGTTTCCGCGCACCGTGTCGAGCCAATCGCCGAACTCCTCGGCGTTCGACACCGTGGCGCTCAGCGACACCAGCCGCACCTGCTGCGGGAGGTGGATGATCACCTCTTCCCACACCGCCCCGCGGAATCGGTCGGCGAGGTAGTGCACCTCATCCATCACCACATACCGAAGGTCGCGCAGCGCTGCGGAATCGGCGTAGATCATGTTGCGCAGCACCTCGGTCGTCATGACGACGATCCGAGCGTTGCCGTTGATGTTGGTGTCACCCGTGAGCAGACCCACGTCATCGGCGCCGTAGACGTCGACCAGCTCGCGGAACTTCTGATTGGAGAGGGCCTTCATCGGCGTCGTGTAGAACGCCTTGTCGCGCGGCGTCTGCATCGCGAGATGGATCGCGAACTCTCCGACGATGGTCTTTCCCGCCCCGGTGGGAGCGGCGACCAGCACGCTGCTCCCGTCTTCGAGCGCGTGGCACCCTTCGATCTGGAACGGGTCGAGCTCGAACTTCTGGTTCGCGGCGAAGGCGACCGTCGCCGGGTGCCCTGCGGCTTCGCGAGCCGCGGCGTATCGCTCTGCCGGCGAGCTCATGCGCTCACGGGTTCGATGCCCGCGGCCGCATCAGCCTTGCGCTTGCGCCGATCGAAGAGCATCGAGATCAGTGTGGCCGCGAAGTACAGCACGATCATGGACCCCATCAGCAGCAGCATCGAGAAGACATCGGCGGGCGGTGTGGTGACGGCCGCGAAGATCGTGCACACGAGGATGGCGACGCGCCATCCCTTGAGGATCTCTTTGCCCGAGACGACCCCCGCGAGGTTGAGCGCGACGAGGAAGACCGGGAGCACGAAGGCGATGCCGAGCACGAGCAGGAACTTGAAGACGAAGTCGTAATAGGTCGCGTAGTCGAAGAACTGCGCCATTCCCGTCGGCACGAAGCCCGCCATGATCTCGATCACGTGCGGGAGCACGAAGAATGCGACAGTGCATCCGCCGAAGAACAGCGGGATGGCAGCTCCCAGAAACCCCCAGGTGTACTGGGTCTCCTTCTTCGTGAGTCCAGGCATCACGAACGCCCAGACCTGCCAGAGCCAGACCGGGGCTGAGATCAGCAGACCGATCGCGAACGCGATGCGCATTCGGAGATCGAACCCGCTCGTGACGGTCGTGAAGTTGAGGCCGACGTACTCGCGGCCTTCTTCTTCGGCGATCGCAGCGATCGGAATCGACAGGAGATCGATGACCGGTCCGGTGATGATGAACGCGATGATCATGCCGACCACGAGAGCGCCGGCCGCGATGAACAGTCGCCGACGCAGCTCGATCAGATGCGCGCCGAGAGACATCCGCCTGTCGCGGCCCGGCGTCCCCGGATCGGCGGATTCGAGAGCGGACACGAACTATGCGGATCGAGGAGGCTGACCCGGATCCGTGTCGCGAGCCGTCACCGTGGTGTCCGCGGTGGTGGCCGCGGGAGTCGGGGATGCCGGATCCGCGGCGTCAGTCGCGTCCTCGTTCTTCATCGCCTTCATCTCGCCCTTGAAAACCCGGGCGGACTGCCCGAGGCTCTTCGCGAGTGCCGGCAGCTTCGCCGCACCGAAGAGCAGCAGGATGACGGCGAGGATGATCAGCAGATGTGGCCAACCGAAAGCGCCCATGATTCTCCTTCGTCGTTTAGTAGCAGTCTAACCGGCGTTGTCGCCGTCTGGTCGGCGATACAGCGCGAGTCCTGCGGCGGCCCACTCGCGTGCAGCCGTGCGGGCGACGCCGGGATCCACGACTTCGAGGGCTCCGCCGAACTTCGCCGCCAGTCGTTTCACACCCCGAGGGTCGGCCAGGTGCAGCCGCACGGTGACGATCCCGTCACTGACGTCGGCGTTGTCCGCGGTGAGGAAGTCACCGAGCAGAGGCGCCATCCGCTCGGGCACACGCACTCTGACCTCGCCCTCGTCCTCGACGGCGGTGAACGCCTCCGGGACGTGGTCACCGGCATGTGTGATCGGAATGTCCGTCAGACGCGCATCGCTCACCCGATCGAGGTGGAACGTCCGCATCGCCTGTCGCATGTGGCACCACCCCTGCAGATACCACTGTGCGTTCGTGATCAGCACCTGCACAGGATCCACGGTTCGCGTGGTGGGTGCGGCATCGGGCGCCTGGTACGTGAACGACACGGCGACACCGTTCTGCACACCGCGCGACACGACCTGGCGCACCTCGTCGACAGCGCTCGGCGCGACGACGACCTCTGCCGGGGCGTCTGCCGCACCGCGCGACAGCTTCGAGATGAGACCGCTGACGAGTCCGGAGTCGGAGACCGCCGGCACGGCGGCGACCATCTGCAGACCGGCGAGCAAAGCTGCGGCCTCGCGGGCGGTGAAGCGCGGAACCCGCCGTAGGGCGACATCGTTGGTGATCTCGATGACGTCCTCTTCGTCGAGGAGGTCCCAGTTGATGTCGAACATCTCCTGCGGCTGCTGCCAGAAGCCGGAATCACCGGGCAGGCCGATGACGGTCAGCTTCTCGACCATCTGTCGCATCTCTGCCGGAGTCACCCCGAACTCCGCAGCCGCCTCAGCGAGCGAGACCTGGCCGTGCTCGAGAAGGTAAGGCACGAGCGTCAGGTAGACGCGGACGCGGTCGGCGGCGAGCAGCGGCTTCGTCTGAGCGCTCATCGTGACTCCCCTGCGTCCGAGTTGGTCGCGACGACCGCGCTCAGGCGATCGACGACCGCGGTGCGCAGCGCGACCGGCTCGACCACCCGCACCTCGGGGCCGTACGAGGCGAGTTCGTCGGCGAAGATATGCAGGTCGACGAACGGCACGAGGATTCCCTGGGTCGCCGCAGGCGTTGCACGGCGGCCCAGACGCAGCGAGGCCTCGGTGCCAGGGGTGACCTCGAGCAGCGCCGAGTTCTGAGAGGCGACGCGCTCGAGACCGCTCAGTGCACGCTCCCCCGCTCCCTCGCGCAGGGCGGAGTCGAAGGCCCTCGTCGTGATCCTCACGTCCCCGACGATCCTGCTGAGCAGGAACATGCGGTCCTCCTCGATGTCCACGTCGACGCCGAAGACATGCCATCTCGCCTCGTAGTCGACGAGAGCCAGCGGACGGATGCTGCGGCGGCGCGGCGCGTGCTCCCCCGGCTTGAGGTAGTCGAAGACGACGACGCGGCTCTTCTCGATCGCGTCCTGCAGCTGCGGGAACGCCGCATCGCGAGCGGTGATCCGTGGCGCGAAGCCGATGATCGGCTCGTCGCCGTCGATCCCGAGTGCCCGGATCTTGCGCACGCCGGCCTTGGCGTCGCCCGATGCGGATTCGGCACTCCAGACGCTGCCGGCCAATTGCAGCACAGCGAGCTCAGCAGCGGTGAATTCGATGTCGCTGGGCAGGTCGTATTCCGCCTGCGGAATGCGATAGCGGGCTTCGCGGAGGTCATTGGGATCAGCCTGGTCGCCGATCGTCTCGACGGGGACGCCGAGAGTACGCAGCTCGTCCTTGTCGCGCTCGAACATCTTCTCGAGCGCATCCGAGCGCACGCCCGCATCGGCACGCTGACGGTAGCCCGACACGTTGTCGAGGATCTGCTGCTTGGTGAGCCCGATCTCCGTGGCCATGAGCGCCACGACGAGGTTCGTCAGACGCTCTTCCGCGGGAATACGGGCGGCCATCACTGCTCCGGAACGGGAACGATGCCGAGGATGTCGACCACGATGGCGGTCGCCGGGTTTCCGTCGGCTTCGGGCACGACGACGAGCAGCTGCGACCCGACGGTCGCGCCGACGAGCTCCTCCGCTGCCGGACCGATGTTGGGCTCCGCGCCCCAGCTGCTCGATGTGACGGTCTTGTCATCCCAGCCCAGGGCCATGATGTTGGTCACGATCGTCGAGTCCTTCTCGACCTTCGCACCGTCGCCCTTGATGAGCGTCTGAGTCACAGCCTCCGTCGGAGCATCGCTGTCGGGGATGATCACGCCAGGGGTCCCGTCAGGAGCGCGCACCACGGTCGGCAGGCCACGGGCGTCGTTGAACTGGGATGCGCCTTCGGCGTGGGCCAGGTAGACATCCTGCAGGTCGACGATCGCGACGACGTTCTCGTCCTTCGCGAGTCCGAATGCCTCGGCATTGGCTTCACCGAAGTCCTCGGGGGTCAGCACGGCGACGATCCGGCTTCCGCCGGTGGCGCACTCGAGCACCGTCTCGAGTCCGGCGGACCGCTCGGCCCAGTACGAGATGCTGTGCACGCGGCTCGGGTCGCCGTTGAATTCGGACTCGTACAGCTTCTCGCCGCTCTCTCCGCCATAGAAGGCGATGTCGAGCACCATGGGCTGAGAAGTCGAGGTGAGGGTGTTCCCCTCGCCGGTGATCACGTCGGCGAATGAGGTCTCGTCCGCCTTCACGGGGCTGTAGACCGTGACGTCGGGCGCCTCACCCAGATCGCCCTCCACGGACACCGAATCCTTGATGGATGGGGTAGACGCGGCCGCACGATCGCAGACATCACCGGCGAACGACGGCGCCGAAGCGCATCCGGTCAGAGTGAGGACGGCGAGGCTGAGGGTTGCCAGAACGGCGGACGTTTTACGCACGCGCTCCAGTCTATTCCGTCGGTGGCTCGGATTCGCGCGAACCCGATGCGAGACGTGCCCCTTCGGCGGCCTTCGCGGCCTCCCTGGCACGCTTGCGCAGGTTCTTGTCGTTGATCTCCCGATCGCCTACGGCGCCGGGCGTCCACGCGTCGACATCCGCATCGCCATAGCTGCTCTTCGAGGCCCTGCGCTTCACCTGCGGCGCCACGGCACCCGGTGCCAGCCGGCGCGCCGTGAGGAGGAAGCCGGTGTGCGCCACCATGCGGTGATCGGGCCTGACGGCGAGGCCTTCGACGTGCCACCCTCGCACCATCGTCTCGGACGCCTCGGGGTCGGTGAACAGCCCGGTACCGCGGATGTACTCGGCGACGCGCGAGAGCTGTGTGGCCGTCGCGACGTAGCAGAGCACGACGCCGCCGGGTGTGAGTGCGTCGGCGACGACGTCCATGCATTCCCACGGTGCGAGCATGTCGAGCACGACGCGATCGACCGTGCCGGCCGGGAACTCGGCTGGAAGCGCCTCGGCGAGATCCCCGACGACCACGTTCCAGGTGTCCGGCGTCTCGCCGAAGAATGTCTCGACGTTCCCGCGGGCGACCTGGGCGAAGTCCTCACGACGTTCGAACGACACCAATCGACCGACCGGACCGATGGCCCGGAGCAGCGAGAGCGAGAGGGCGCCCGAACCGACGCCCGCCTCGACGACGACCGCGCCGGGGAAGATGTCGGCCTGCATCACGATCTGCGCCGCATCCTTCGGGTAGACGATCGCCGCGCCGCGCGGCATCGACATCGCGAAGTCGCGCAGCAGCGGCCGCAGCGCGAGGTACTCGTGCCCCGAGCTGTTCGCGGCGACCGAACCGTCGGGAAGACCGATGAGGTCACGATGCCGCAGCACTCCCTGATGGGTGTGCAGCTCGCCGTCCTCGCGGAGGGTCACGGTATGCAGACGACCCTTGGGGCCGGTCAGCTGCACCCGATCGCCCTCCCGGAACGGCCCGCTCGGCCGCGGTGAGGTGATGTCGGTCATCGGGTGGCTCCCGTCATGGAGGTCTTGCGGTCGAAGAGTTCGATCAGGTCTGCGGCCGTGCGACCGTCGAGGGTCGGCCAGAGCTCGTGAGCGCCCACGTCGTCGAGGGAGACGATGTGCGGCACGCCGAGAGCGACGGCGCCGGAGGCGATGCCTGCACGGAGTCCGGTCGGCGAGTCCTCGATGACCACGGCCTCGGCGATGTCGATCTCGAGCAGCGACGCCGCGTGCAGGTAGGGCTCGGGGTGAGGCTTGGGGTGGATCACGTCATCGCCGGCGACGACGATGTCGAAGGCGTCGAACTCGATCAGGTCGACGACGCTCAACGCCATACGGCGCAGCGACATCGTGACGAGGCCGGTGGGGATCCCCGCCGACTTCAGGTCCTGCAGCAGCTCGCGGGCACCGGGGCGGAAAGGCACTCCCTGTGTGCGCAGCGCCTCCTGCACTCCATCGGTGAGGAGCGAGATGATCGCCTCCGCGTCCATATCCACCCCCGCCTGCTGGAGGATGATCGCACTGTCGATGAGACCGTTGCCGACCAGCTGAAGGGCGTCCTCGTGGGTCCATGACCCGCCGAAGGATTCGACCAGCGCCGTCTCGGCTGCCATCCAATACGGCTCGGTGTCGACGAGGGTTCCGTCCATGTCCCAGAGGATCGCGCGGGGCTGTCTGCTCACCGAACCATGTTACCCGTGGCTCCGCCCGGTCCCCGCGCGGTCGGACTAGCCTGGAGGGATACCGATCCGGAATTGGCGAAGGGAGCCCACGATGGATGTCCTCGGTTCACGCATCGTCATCGTCGCCTTCGATGGCTGGAACGACGCGGGTGAGGCCGCGAGCGGTGCGATCGCCGCGCTGCGTTCCGCGAACGACTACGACCTCGTGCACTCCATCGACCCGGAGCTGTACTTCGACTATCAGTACACCCGCCCGGCCACGAAGACGGACGCCGAAGGCCGCCGCCAGCTCACCTGGCCCGAGGCCGGTCTGTGGCGCCCGCGCGACCCGGGGCCCGGTCCCGAGTTCTGGGTGCTGACGGGAGTCGAGCCCGCGCGCACCTGGCAGTCGTTCGCTGCGGAGTTCATCGACGTCGCTCTTCGCGACGACATCACCGGGTTCGTGACCCTCGGCGCGATGCTCTCGGATGTGCCCCACACGCGACCGATCTCGATCTTCGCGTCGAGCCAGAACGAGCAGGTCCGCGCAGCGCATGGCCTCGAGCGGTCTCTCTATGAGGGCCCCGTCGGCATCCTCAGCGTGTTCGAGCACTTCGCCGAGAGCGCCGGAATCCCGACCGCGAGCCTGTGGGCCAGCGTGCCGCACTACGTCGCCTCCGCCACTCCGTCACCGAAGGTCACCCTCGCTCTTCTGGACAGGCTCGAGGAGCTGACCGGCGTGGACGTCCCGCGCGATCACCTTCGCACCGAGGCCGCCGCGTGGGAGGCGTCGATCGACGCCGCCGCCGCCGATGACGAGGACATGACGGAGTACATCCGCCAGCTCGAGCAGACCCGCGACACGTGGGACTCCCCCGATGCGTCCGGCGATGCGATCGCTCAGGCCTTCGAGCGCTATCTGAAGCGCAGAGGCGACGGCCCCGGAGACCACAAGCGCTGAGCCAGGAGGTCTCCGGTGCCGCGCTGCTATGCCGCGATGACGCCGGTGCCGAGAAGGACCAGGAGCACCGTGCCCAACAGGATGCGGTAGATCACGAACGGCAGGAAACTGCGCTTCGAGATGTAATTCATGAAGAACGCGATCACGCCCAGTGCCACGACGAACGCGATGCCGGTCGCTGCGAGCGTGTCGCCGAACGAGAAGAACGAAGGCTCGTCCCAGCTCTTGAACAGCTGATACAAGCCACTGCCGAACACCGCGGGGATCGCCAGAAGGAACGCGTAGCGCGCAGCTGCCGCGCGCTCATAACCGAGGAACAGTCCCATCGTGATCGTCCCGCCCGAGCGCGACACACCCGGGATCAGCGCGAGCGCCTGCGCGAAGCCGTATGCGATGCCATGCGGATAGGTGAGCTGATCGAGCTTGCGTCGCTTCGCGCCCACATGGTCGGCGACGCCGAGCAGGATGCCGAACACGATCAGCATGATCGCGACGATCCAGAGCGACCGGAAGACGGTCTCGATCTGATCCTGGAAGAGCAGGCCGAGCACCACGATCGGGATGCTGCCGATGATGATCATCCAGCCCATCCGGGCATCCGGATCGCTGCGCGGCACTCTGCCTGTCAGCGAGCGGAACCACTGCGCGATGATGCGGACGATGTCGCGCCAGAAGAACACCACGACCGCCGCCTCCGTGCCGATCTGCGTGATCGCGGTGAACGCGGCACCAGGGTCCTCGCCGGACGGCAGGAACGTGCCGAGGATGCGCAGATGGGCGCTGGAGGAGATCGGGAGGAACTCGGTGAGTCCCTGGACGATGCCGAGGATGAGCGCTTCGAACAAGTGCATGGAGGAGCTTTCTGATTCGTGGTGCGCGGACGTGGAGCAGAGAGCTCAATACGTGCGCAGCAGATCGGCCAGCACCCGCTGACCGAAGACAAGCGATTCTACGGGCACTCGCTCATCGACACCGTGGAACATCCCCGTGAAGTCGAGGTCGGCAGGGAGGCGGAGTGGCGCGAATCCGTACCCGGTGATCCCCAGATAGGCCAGCGCCTTGTTGTCGGTTCCGGCGCCGAGCAGATACGGAATGACCGGCACTCCCGGGTCGTGCCGCCCCAGACTCGCCACCATCGCCTCGACGAGTTCGCCCTCGAACGGCGTCTCCATGCCGATGTCGCGAACGACGGTCTGGATCTCGATGTCATCGCCGACGATCTGCTGCAGCTCGGCGAGCACCTCGTCCTCGGTTCCCGGGATCACCCGCACGTCGATCAGCGCTTCGGCTCGTTCGGGGATCACATTGTGCTTGTACCCCGCGGTGAGCGCCGTGGGGTTCGTCGTCGTGCGGAACGATGAGCGGAGGAACGCCTCAGCGGGGCCGGCGGCGGCAGCAAGCGCGTCCGGGTCGTCGATGGAGCGGCCTGTGAGAGCGCTCAGGCCCTGCAACAGCGCCTCCGTGGTGGGAGTGAGACGAAGGGGCCATCGAGTGCGCCCGAGGGCCGCCACAGCTTCTGCGAGCTTCGTGACGGCGTTGTCGTCGTGCAGTCGGCTTCCGTGGCCGGCACGCCCTCGCGCGACGAGGCGGATCCAGATGAGCGCCTTCTCCCCCACCTGCAGCAGGTAGGCGCGGCGATCGTCGACCGTGATCGAATAGCCTCCCACCTCGCTGATGGCCTCGGTCGCTCCCGCGAACCACTCCGGGTGGTTCTGGACGACGAGCGCCGAGCCCTCGACGCCGCCGTTCTCCTCGTCGGCGAAGAAGGCGAGCACCAGATCGCGCTCCGGCTGCTCCCCCGCACGCAGGAGGTCTGCGACGGCCGTGAGGATCATCGCGTTCATGTTCTTCATGTCGACCGCTCCACGCCCCCAGAGCATGCCGTCCTTCACGATGCCCGCGAACGGGTCGACGCTCCAGTCCTCGGCCATCGCCGGGACGACGTCGAGGTGTCCGTGCACGACGAGAGCCGGCTTGCTCCGATCGCGCCCCGGCACGCGCGCCATCACGTTCGTGCGCCGCGGGATCGGCTCGTAGTATTCGACATCCAGACCCAGGTCCTGCAGATAGGCGCCGACATATTCGGCTGCCTCACGCTCACCCTTCGCGTTGCCTCCGCCGAAGTTCGAGGTGTCGAATCGGATCAGGTCGCTCGCGATGCGAACCACCTCGGGGAGAGCCACGTCAGTCATGAGGTCCAGGCTATCGAAACGTCGTGGCGCGCCCGGGCGTCACCGCCGGTTTCTGAGTGCCTCGAAGCTCGTGCTAATGTAAATCTTCGTTCGGCAACGAACATCCAACACCTGCGCGGGTGGCGGAATGGTAGACGCGCTACGTTGAGGTCGTAGTGCCCGTAAGGGCGTGGGGGTTCAAGTCCCCCTCCGCGCACAGACAGGCCTCGGATATCCATACGATATCCGAGGCCTTCTTCGTACCTTCGGTGTCGACGTGTCGTCCGGCAGAACCCGAGGTGAACTCCCCGAGCCCTGCCCCACGGGCCGGCGCGCGTCAGAGCGCGCTCACGCCGAACACCAGCCCGAGCACGTACGTGACGGCCGCAGCGCCGAAGCCGATCGCCAGCTGCCGCAGCGCGCGACGCAGGGGCGGTCCCCCCGACAGGATGCCGACCATCGCTCCGGTCGACAGCAGAGCGACCCCCACCAGCACGAGCGCGACGACCACCGCAGTCGTCCCATCGAGTCCGAAGATCCACGGGAGCACAGGGATGATCGCGCCGGACGCGAAGAGCAGGAAGCTCGAGATGGCCGCCGTCCAGTCGCTGCCGACGATCTCGTGGTCGTCTCCGGCGTGGAGGTGGATCGGCCCCGTCGTCGTGCGCTCGACTCCGGCTCGCGCGGCGTCCACTATCCGCCGTGCGCGCTCGAGCGCCTCCTGCTGGCCGATTCCGCGCGCGCGGTAGACCAGAGCGAGTTCGTTCTCGTCGATGTCGAGATCGGCGGCGGATGCCGCGGCATCCTCGTTGGCTTCCGTCGACGCCAGCAGCTCGCGTTGGGAGCGCACGGAGACGAACTCCCCCGCGCCCATCGACAGAGCCCCGGCGAGCAGACCCGCGATCCCGCTGAACAGGACGAAGGCGGAGCTGACACCCGTAGCGCCGATGCCGAGCACGAGTGCGAGGTTGCTCACCAGGCCGTCGTTCGCTCCGAAGACGGCAGCACGGAACGACCCGGACAGACGGCGCCTCCCACGAGCGGCGAGACCGCGGACGACTTCGGAGTGCACCTTCTCGTCTGCGCGCATGGCAGGAGTCGCGTACTGCTCGGAATCGTACGGAGATCTGTCCTCGGCGCTCTGCGCGAGTGCGAGGACGAAGATGGATCCGAACCGCCCGGCCATCCAGCCCAGCAGGCGAGACCGGATGCCGGCTCGCGGCAGTCGCGCCGGTTCTGCGCCCAGCAGATCGAGCCAGTGCTGCTCGTGGCGACGCTCGGCATCGGCGAGGCTGAGCAGGATCTCGCGCTCCTCGCCCGTGCGACGGTTCGCGAGCTTCTGGTACACGAGCCCTTCGGCGCGTTCTTCCACGAGGTAGCGCGCCCAGCGGCGACGGTCTGCGGCGGTCGGCTCGGCGGCAGCGGGGGCTGTCATGAAGTCTCCTGATCGACGATCCCCGGGAACGGGGCAACCGTTCAACGCTAGCTTCGAGCCACTCTCTCGGCGGCACTGGGAGCAGGATTGCCAGCTTTTCGGGCCTCCGAACCGAAGGCGCGATTCAGGATCGGACGCGCTTGCGGAGCACGTCGATGCGCGACTGCAGCTGCGTGACGGTCGCCTGCGCGACAGCAGGCCCGCCGCAGATCCGGCGCAGCTCCGCGTGCACGGCCCCGTGCGGCTCGCCCTTCTGTCGGGCGTACAGGCCGACGAGGCTGTTCAGCAGCTGGCGCTGCTCGCGAAGCGTGCGGTGCAGCGGCGCCGGGAGCGTGGTCGTCTCGGTCGGCCCTGCCTCGGCCTCCCGTGTCTCTCGCAGGCGAGTCTGACGTGCCTGGCGTTGCATCAGCAGCTCGTGCACGTGCTCCGGCTCGAGAAGACCGGGGAACCCGATGAACTCCTCCTCCTCGGGAGTGCCCGGCTCGGCGAGCTGGCCGAACTCCTGTCCCTCGAACACGACCCGGTCGAAGTGCGCAACAGACGAGAGCGCCTGATAGCTGAACTCCTGTGTCAACGCATCGGAGGCGTCGTCTTCGCGGTTCGCCGACTCGAGCAGCGAGTCCTCGAGCCCGTCGTCGTCCTTCGACTGACGATCGAGAGCGTGGTCGCGCTGCTTGTCCATCTCGTTCGCGAGTCCCATGAGCACCGGAACCTGCGGAAGGAAGACACTCGCCGCCTCACCCCGTCGACGCGCCCGCACGAAGCGACCGATCGCCTGGGCGAAGAAGAGCGGCGTCGACGACGACGTCGCGTAGACCCCGACGGCGAGTCGGGGCACATCGACGCCTTCCGACACCATGCGCACCGCGACCATCCAGCGATCCTCGCTGTTGCTGAACTTCTCGATCCGCTCCGAGGCTGTCGCGTCGTCGGACAGGACGATCGTCGGCTGCTGTCCCGTGATGCTGTGCAGGATCTTGGCGTAGGCGCGTGCCACCGTCTGGTCGGTCGCGAGCACCAGTCCTCCGGCATCGGGCACGTGGTGCCTGATCTCGGTCAGACGACGGTCCGCGGCGGAGAGCACCGCAGGCATCCACTCGCCCTCGGGGTCGAGCGCCGTGCGCCAGGCCTGCGACGTGACGTCTTTCGTGTTGTCCTGACCGAGATGCGTCTCGAGCTCGTCGCCGCTGCTCGTGCGCCAGCGCATCTTGCCCGCGTACATGTGGAAGAGCACGGGCCTGACGACGCCGTCTGCCAGCGCCCGGCCGTAGCCGTAGTTGTAGTCGGTGCGGGAGATGCGCGCGCCGGACTCGTCAGGGTGGTACTCGACGAACGGGATCGGTGCGGTGTCGCTGCGGAACGGCGTGCCGGAGAGCAGCAGTCGGCGCTTCGCCGGACCGTAGGCGTCGCGGATCGCGTCGCCCCAGCTGAGCGCGTCGCCACCGTGATGCACCTCGTCGAGCACGACGAGCGTCTTCGCGTCTTCGGTCAGATGACGGTGGACCGACGACTTCGCCGCCACCTGCGCGTAGGTGACCACGGCGCCGTGGTAATGCCGTGCCGGCGCCCAATGACTGTTGCGGAACCGGGGGTCGAGACGGATGTGCACGCGAGCGGCGGCATCGGCCCACTGCGTCTTCAGATGCTCGGTCGGGGCGACCACGATGATGCGGTTGACCTCGCCCATGCGCATGAGCTCGACCGCGAGCGTGAGGGCGAACGTGGTCTTTCCTGCACCCGGTGTCGCCGCCACGAGGAAGTCTCGCTGATCGGCCTGGAAGTACTGCTCCAGCGCTTCCTGTTGCCAGGCGCGCAGCTTGTTCGCGGTTCCCCAAGGGGCACGCTGAGGAAAGGACGGAGAGAGCATCGAGACAACGATAATCGCTGCCGCCGACACTCGGCACGCTCACGAGTTCCGCCGCGCGCGTCTCGCCCGGACGCTCGTACCCGGGTAGGCTCGGTCACTGCGCGGCCTCCACCGCACGGCTGCGCTCGTCGTGAAGGAGAGCTGGATGACAGATCAGGATTCGATCCGAACCCCGGAGCTCGACAACGAGAATCCCCATCCCTGGCGGAGATTCGTCGCGATCGGCGACTCGTTCACCGAGGGCATCGGCGACCCGGACCCGTCGCAGCCGGGCAGCCTCCGTGGCTGGGCAGACCGTGTCGCCGAGGTGCTCTCGCGCCAGGTCGACGACTTCGCCTATGCGAACCTCGCCGTGCGGGGCAAGCTGATCTCCCAGATCGTGCGCGATCAGATCGAGCCCGCCGTGGCGCTGCATCCCGACCTCATCTCGATCTGCGCCGGGGGCAACGATGTGATCCGACCGGGAACCGACCCCGACGCGATCGCCGCCCAGCTCGAGGACGCCGTCGCGCGTCTGTCGTCGACGGGCGCCGCGATTCTGCTCTTCACCGGAGTCGACACGGCCTTCACCCCGGTCTTCCGGGCTTTCCGCGGCAAGGTCGCCATCTACAACGAGAACGTGCGCGCGATCGCCGAGCGACACGACTGCATCGTCGCCGATCAGTGGGCGCTCAAGGTCGTGCAGGACATGCGGTTCTTCGACGACGACCGCCTGCACTACAACTCGCTGGGCCACCACGAGGTCGCCCGCATGGTTCTGCGCGCGCTCAACGTGCCCAACGATCTCGAGGCCATGCAGCCCGAGACGATCCCCCTCCGCACCTGGCGCGAGGCCCGCACCGAGGACTTCGGCTGGGCACGAGAGCATCTCGTGCCCTGGGTCCTGCGGCGTCTGCGCCACCAGTCATCCGGCGATCACATCGTGGCCAAGCGCCCCGAGCCCTCCCCGATCGTCCTCCCGAAGTCAGACTGACGACGGCCAGCGGTCAGGGCGAGGTGAGCGCCCACAGCGCCACTGCAGCAGCAGACGCGACGTTCAAGGAATCCACACCACCGGACATCGGAATCGTCACGACCGTGTCGGCGTGGTCGAGGGCCGTGCGGGAGAGCCCGTCGCCCTCCGAACCCATGACGATGGCGACTCGCTCGGGGCGGTTCGCGACATAGGCATCGAGCGTCACGGCGTCATCGCTGAGAGCGAGAGCTGCGATGTCGAACCCCGCCGCGTGGAGGTCCGCCACGGCCGACTCCCAATCCGTGATGCGAGTCCATGGCACCTGGAACACCGTGCCCATGCTCACGCGCACGCTGCGTCGGTACAGCGGGTCCGCTCCCCCGGGCGACACCAGCACCGCGTCCGCCCCGAGGCCCGCGGCCGCACGGAACGCCGCACCGACGTTGGTGTGATCGCCGACGTTCTCGAGGATCAGCACGAGGTTCGCGGCGTCGAGGACCTCGCGCACGGTCGGGAGCACGGGGCGATGCATCGACGCGATCGTGCCCCGGTGAACGGCGAAACCGGTCACCGATTCAGCCACCTCGTCAGGGACGACGTACACCGGCACGTCGAGGTGGCCGACGAACCGCCGAATGTCGTCCACCCGCCGCTCCTGCACCAGCACGGAACGCGGACAATGACCCGCCCCGACCGCCCGAGCGATCACCTTCGTCGATTCGGCGATGTAGAGCCCACCCGCCGGTTCTCTCACGGTCCGGAGCGCGGTGTCGGTGAGCCCGCGGTAGTCGTCGAGTCGTCGGTCGTCCGGATCGGTCACGCGCAGCAGTTCCACGCGGCCCAGTCTGCCATCGCTTGGTCGACCGGCTCCGCGGTCAGCCGCGACGCGTCGACCACGCTGCGCACGTCGTAGACTCGCACAGGGAGGTCCTGTGAGCGCATCGAGTCCGGTCGAACTGTCGGCCACCATCGCTCGCACCGCTGAACTCCTGCGTGGTCGCAAGATCGCACTGCTCACGGGCGCCGGCATCTCCACGGACTCGGGAATCCCCGCCTACCGCGGCGAAGGATCCCGCAACCGGTCCGATCCGATGACGATCCAGCGGTACCTCGCCGACGAGGCTGCACGGCGCCGCTACTGGGTCGGCGGCCATCTCGGGTGGCGGGCGTTCGCTCGGGCCGAGCCGAATCCGGGTCATCTGTCGCTCGCCGACATGGAGTCGTCAGGTCACGTCAGCGGCGTCATCACCCAGAACGTCGACGGCCTGCATCTGCGTGCAGGCAGCTCCCATGTGATCGAAGTGCACGGAACGATGCGCAGGGTCCTCTGCCTGAAATGCGGTCAGGTGTTCGATCGCCGCGACGTCGCGGTGCAGATCGAAGAGCGCAATCCCTGGATCACCGTCCCCGAGAACGTGGCATTGAACCCCGACGGCGATGTGCTCCCGGAGAGCACCGACGGTTTCATCGTCCCCGTGTGCACCGTCTGCGAAGGGATGCTGAAGCCTGACGTGGTGTTCTTCGGCGAATACGTCCCGCAAGACCGCTTCAAGGCTGCCGAGTCCCTGCTCCGTGCCAGCGACGCTCTGATCGTCGCCGGCTCGTCTCTCGTCGTCAACTCCGGCGTGCGGCTCGTCGAACGCGCACGACGACGCAGCATCCCGCTCATCATCATCAACCGTGAGCCCACGCGCGCGGACGTCTGGGCCGATGCCACCATCGCCGCAGGCACCAGCGATGTGCTCCCCGCGATCCAGGAGCTCCTCGAATGACTCTGCTCACGCTCATCCGCCATGGCCAGACGGACTGGAACCTGGCACGCCGGATCCAGGGCTCCACCGACATCCCGCTGAACGAGAAGGGCCGCGAGGATGCACGGACCGCCGCAGGTCTGCTCGAGGGCACGACGCACCATTCGATCTACGCCAGCCCGCTGAAACGCGCGCGGGAGACGGCCGAGATCATCTCCGGGAGTCTCGGCCTCGGCTCACCGGTGCTGGTGCCGGACATGCGCGAGCGCGAGTTCGGCGAGGGCGAGGGCATGCTCGTGTCGGACTACATCGAGAAGTACGGCGACTGGCTGTCTCCGGTCCCCGGGGCGGAGACATTGGAAGGGGTCGCAGAGAGAGCGCTCATCGCACTCGACACGATCGCTCGTGACGCTCGGCGTCGTTCCGCACCGGTGGCGGAGTCCGTCATCGTCGTGACGCACGGAGGCGTGATCCGGTCGTTGATCGACCATGTCTCCGGTGGCACGCTGCCGCGCGTCGGCGAGGTCCTCGCGAACGGCTCGGTCCACCGTTTCGAGGCCTCCCCCGGCTCGCTGCGCCTGATCGACCAGGGCATGCTCGTCTGACCCGGGAACCCGTGCAGCACTACTGATCAGCGAACGCGGCTGAGCACCGATCGCGCGTGCCTCAGCACGGGCTCGTCGATCATGCGTCCTCTGAAGCGGAAGACGCCTCGTTCGCGCCCGGCGGCTTCGAGAACTCCGCGGGCCCACTCGACGCTGGCTTCATCCGGTGCGTACGCGGCGCGGATCACCGCCACCTGACTCGGGTGGATGCACGCGGTGGCGACGAACCCCGAAGCGGCCGCATCGACCGCCTCGGATTCGAGACCGGAGACGTCCTCGATGTCGACGTGCACCGCGTCGATGGCTCCCTTGCCCTGGGCTCCTGCCTCGAGGAGCACCCGTGAGCGCGCATAGCGGGCCACGTCGCGATAACCGCCCTTCGCCGTGCGACTCGACGTGCCGCCGAGGGAGGCGACCAGGTCCTCCGCGCCCCACATCATCGCGACGACCTGAGGGTGGGCGGCGATGCG
Source organism: Microbacterium sp. MEJ108Y (assembly GCF_000834175.1). Taxonomy (NCBI): domain Bacteria; kingdom Bacillati; phylum Actinomycetota; class Actinomycetes; order Micrococcales; family Microbacteriaceae; genus Microbacterium; species Microbacterium sp. MEJ108Y. Next base: position 94,814 of record NZ_JXQX01000002.1, read on the forward strand.
ATCTGCGGCGTGAACGCCCCTCGCCGTCTCGCACAGGGCGACCAGCGAGAAGCTCTCGTCGAAGGCGGAGAGGCTCTCCGCGCTCTCCGTCTTCGCGACCATGACGGTGCGGAGATCGGTCTGGGCGAGGGTCGCGAGATCGGCGGTGAAGGCGGCGGAATCCGGCGCGTTGACGCGGACGATCACCCGATCGGGGTCGAGGTCGGCCTCGATGAGATTCTGCCGGGCGCCGGCCTTCGCCTCTGGCAGCACGGCATCCTCGAGGTCGATGATGACCGCATCCGCCTTCTCGAGGGCTCCGCGGAATCGCTCGGGTCGGTCGGCAGGACAGAAGAGCAGCGCGGGTCCCAGGCTGAAGGTCATCGTCCCCCCTCCGGCAGGCAATGGACGAGGACGGTGCGGGTCGCCGTCGCGACGACTGTGGCGTCCTGGTTGCGTCCGGTATGGGCGATGGTCACGATTCCCTGACCCGGGCGTGATGTCGAGAGCCTCTTCTCGACGACGACGCTCTCGGTGTACAGCGTGTCGCCGGCGAACAGCGGGTGAGGGAACGCGATCTCCCCGAATCCGAGCTGAGCCACCAGAGTGCCCTGGGTCAACTGCGCCACAGATGCCCCGACCATCGTCGAGAGCGTCCACATCGAGTTGATCAGACGCGCACCGAAGGGGCGCTGCGCATCGGCGAAGGCCGCATCCAGGTGGAGCGCCTGGGTGTTCATGGTGAGCGTCGTGAAGAGGACGTTGTCGGCCTCGGTCGCGGTGCGTCCAGGGCGATGCAGGTAGCGCGCGTCTGTGACGAACTCCTCGAAGAAGAGTCCCCGCTGGACGATGTCGTGCACGGTCATGCCTGCCACGCTACCCGGCGAGTCCCAGCGCCCGCGCGATCACGAGCAGCTGCACCTCCGTGGTGCCTTCACCGATCTCGAGGATCTTCGAGTCGCGGTAGTGACGGGCCACCGGGAACTCGTTCATGAAGCCGTTTCCGCCGAAGATCTGCGTCGCATCCCTCGCGTTGTCCATGGCCGCTTCTCCAGCGACGAGCTTCGCGATCGCGGCCTGCTCGGCGAACGGTCGTCCCCCGTCGCGCAGACGCGCAGCGTGGTGCCAGGCGAGTCGCGCGGTGTGCACTCGGGCGCGCATGCGCGCGAGGGTGAACTGCGCGTTCTGTCGCGTGCTGAGGGCGCTGCCGAAGATCGTGCGACTCTTCGCGTAGTCGACGGCGGCTTCGAGACATCCTTCCGCCGCACCGGTCGAGAGCGCGGCGATCGCGATGCGTCCCTCGTCGAGGATGCTGAGGAAGTTGCGGAAGCCGCTGCCCTGCTCCCCCAGCAGGTTGCCCGCGGGCACGCGTGCACCGGCGAAGCTGAGCGGATGCGTGTCGGACGCGTTCCATCCGACCTTGTCGTACGGGGCCTCCACGGTGAATCCGGGGGTGCCGTTGGGGACGATGATGGTCGAGATCTGCTTGCGTCCGCCTTCGTTTCCGGTGACGGCGGTCACGGTGACGAAGCGGGTGATCGGCGTCCCTGAGTTCGTGATGAACTGCTTCGAGCCGTCGATGACCCAGTCGTCCCCGTCGAGGCGAGCGGTCGTGCGGGTCGCTCCGGCGTCGCTGCCCGCCTCCGGCTCTGTGAGACCGAAGCCCGCGAGGGCGCGGCCGGCGAGCAGGTCGGGCAGGTACTCCTGCTTCTGCTCTTCCGTGCCGAACCGGAACACGGGCATCGCCCCGAGGCTGACTCCGGCCTCGAGCGTGATGGCGATGGACTGATCGACGCGTCCGAGGGCCTCGATCGCGATGCCCAGGGCCATGTAGTCACCCCCTTGGCCGCCGTACTCCTCGGGGAACGGCAGACCGAACAGCCCGAGATCACCCATCTGCGCCACGACGTCCATCGACAGGGTGTGCGTGCGGTCCGCTTCGTAGGACTGCGGTGCGACGACCGTCTCGGCGAAGTCACGCACCATCGCGGCGAGCTCGCGTTCCTCATCGGTCAGCTCGAACATGCTCAGTTCTCCTCTGTCGTCATGTGCGCGACCTGTTGATCGCGTCGTACCTGATCGCCGACGGCGACCGTCAGGTGCACCGTCCCGTCGTGCGGTGCCAGCACCGGATGCTCCATCTTCATCGCCTCGATCGAGATGAGAGGGGTGCCGGCGGTCACCACGTCGCCGTCTCGGACGTGCACGGCGACGACGCTTCCCGGCATCGGGGCCCGCGCCTCCGGCCCGCTCTCGGTCTCGCGCTGTTCCCGCGCCTGCAGGCGCTGCAGCATGCGGGCCCGGCGATCCAGCGGCCGCAAGTGCACCGTGCGTCCGCCCTCGCTCAACCAGACACCGCCGTCGACGTCCGTCGCGACAGCCGCGCGGGACCGAGGACCGTCGGTCCCAGGGGCACAGATCACCTCGCCCCGGTCGGTGAGGAACCACACCTCGCGTCGGTCGTGCCTGGTGAGAGACTCCCACACCTGGCCCGCTCGTCGAGCCCTCCTGGCTTCGCCGAGGGCGTCATCGACGTGAGACACAGCGCGACTCGCCGCCATCAGCATCGTCGGCGACGGCGGCTCGTCGTCGAGCGGCAGAAGCGTCTCGATGAGTCCGGTGTCGAGGTCCCCGGCCCTCACCCGCTCATCGCGGCAGAGCAACCGGAGGAAGGCGATGTTCGTGTCCACGCCCAGCACGACGGTTCTGCCCAGGGCCTCGTCGAGGCGGCGGAGGGCAGTGCTCCGGTCATCCGCGAAAGCGATGACCTTGGCGATCATCGGGTCGTAGAAGCCGGTCACCTCGCTGCCGGTCTCGACCGCCGCATCGACTCTCACCCCCTGAGGGGGGTCGAATAGCAGAATGCGGCCGGTCGACGGAAGGAACCCGCGCTCGGGCGACTCGGCGTACACGCGCGCCTCGACTGCGTGCCCGCGCACCGTGGGTGCAGAGTCGAGGCGTCCTCCTGCGGCGACAGCGATCTGGAGGGCGACGAGGTCGAGTCCGGTCACCTCCTCCGTGACGGGGTGCTCGACCTGCAGGCGGGTGTTCATCTCGATGAAGAAGACCTGGTCGGGAGCATCTGCATCGATGAGGAACTCCACCGTGCCGGCGCCGACGTACGAGACACTCGCCGCGGCCTGGGTCGCGGCCTCGAGAAGACGGTCCCTTGTCGTGTCAGGGATGCCTGCAGACGGAGCCTCTTCGATGACCTTCTGGTGGCGGCGCTGGAGCGTGCACTCGCGCTCGCCGAGGGCGAGCACCGTGCCGTGCGTGTCACCGAAGACCTGCACCTCGATATGTCGTGGCCGCCGGATGAGCCTCTCCAGGATCAGCGAGTCGTCACCGAATGCCGATAGCGCAACGCGGCGCGCAGAGGCCAGGGCGGCGCTCAGTCCGGCCGGCGTCTCGACGACCTCCATCCCCTTGCCGCCACCCCCCGCGCTCGGCTTCACGAGCAGGGGGTAGCCGACAGCGTCCGCCTCCTCGGCGATCTCCGCGTCCGACAGTCCTCTCGCGTCGAACCCGGGCACCACGGGGACTCCTGATCGGACGACGTGATCGCGGGCCTTGGCCTTGTCGCCCATGATCTGGAGCGCGTCGATCGGCGGCCCGATGAAGACGACACCGCTCTCGGCACATGCGTCCGCCAGCCCGACGCTCTCGGAGAGGAAGCCGTACCCGGGGTGGATGGCCTGCGCCCCGGTCGCACGCGCGGCCGCGATGACGGCGTCGATGTCGAGGTAGGACTCGGCGACCGGCGCCGGACCGATCCGCACGGCGTCGTCGGCCTCGCGCACATGGGGTGCATCGGCATCCGCATCGCTGTAGACGGCGACGCTGCGGATGCCCATGGTCTGCAGCGTGCGGATGATGCGGCGTGCGATCTCGCCCCTGTTGGCGACGAGCACCGTGTCGAATTCGCGGGTGGCAGAGGTCGTCATTGCGGTCACATCCTGAAGAGGCCGAAGTGCGGCTCGGGAAGGGGGGTTCGGGCGACCACGTCGAGGGCGAGCCCCAGCAGGTCGCGAGTCTCGGCCGGATCGATGATGCCGTCGTCCCACAGGCGAGCAGTGGCGTAATACGGCTCGCCCTGGGTCTCGTACTGCTCACGGATGGGCTGCTCGAAGGCTGCCCGCTCCTCGGAGCTCCACGCCTGGCCGCGTGCTACGAGCTGGTCGTCCTTGACCGTCCCGAGCACGGACGCCGCCTGGGCGCCGCCCATCACCGAGATGCGGCTGGCCGGCCACGTCCACAGGAATCTCGGCGAATAGGCCCGTCCGCACATCGAGTAGTTGCCTGCGCCGAAGGATCCGCCGATGATCACGGTGAGCTTCGGCACGCGCGTGCTGGCTACGGCGGTGACCATCTTGGCTCCGTCCTTCGCGATGCCCCCCGCCTCGGCGTCCGACCCGACCATGAACCCCGAGATGTTCTGCAGGAAGACCAAGGGGATGCCGCGCTGGTCGCAGAGCTCGATGAAATGCGCGCCCTTCAGCGCGGACTCGCTGAACAGCACGCCGTTGTTCGCCACGATCCCGACCGGATGCCCGTGCAGTCGCGCGAACCCGGTGACGAGGGTCGTGCCGTACTCCGCCTTGAACTCCCGGAACGTGTCGCCGTCGATCAACCTCGCGATGACCTCGTGCACGTCGTATGCGGCGTTGACGTCGACGGGGACGACGTCGTAGAGCGATCCGGACTCCGCGGGCTCACGAGTGTCGTGCACCTCCCACACCGGGTGGAGGGGCGCCGGCAGAGTGGCCACGATGTCACGCAGGATCTCCAGTGCGTGCTCGTCATCTTCGGCCAGGTGGTCGACCACACCGCTGCGACGGGCGTGCAGTTCACCGCCGCCGAGCTCTTCCGCGGAGACGACCTCGCCGATCGCCGCCTTGACGAGCGGCGGGCCACCGAGGAAGATCGTGCCCTGGTCCCGGACGATCACGGTCTCGTCGCTCATCGCCGGGACGTAGGCGCCGCCTGCCGTGCAGGATCCCAGCACCGCCGCGAGCTGCGGGATGCCCTCCGCCGACATCCGCGCCTGGTTGAAGAAGATGCGACCGAAGTGCTCACGATCGGGGAACACCTCGTCCTGCTTGGGAAGGAATGCTCCGCCCGAATCGACGAGATACAGGCAGGGCAGTCTGTTCTCGAGCGCGATCTCCTGCGCGCGCAGGTGCTTCTTGACCGTGAGCGGGTAGTAGGTTCCCCCTTTCACGGTGGCGTCGTTGCAGACGACCATCACGTGGCGTCCATGCACGAGGCCGATCCCGGCGATCACTCCGGCGGCCGGCGCGTCTCCCCCGTACAGCCCGTCTGCGGCCAGAGGGGCGATCTCGACGAAGGGACTCCCCTCGTCGAGGAGCCTGGTCACCCGGTCTCGCGGAAGTAGCTTGCCCCGAGCGATGTGCCTCTGACGAGACGCTTCGGGACCGCCCCTGGAGGCGACCGCCAGTCTTTCGTGCAGCTCGGCGGCGAGGGCCTGCTGGGTTGCGGGCATCGTGACGTCCTCCTCGACCACACGGCGCCGGCGTCATCGCTCTGGCGCACTGGATGCTTTCTCGGTTAGTGTTCACTAACCGATCGCATCAGGTTAGCGAGGATTAACTGAGATGACAAGCCCCCCGACTGCGCGAGATCGCGCGAAGGCAGAGAGGTCGGACGCGATCCTCCGAGAGGCGGCCCGGCTCTTCGCCGAGAGCGGGTACAACGGGGTGAGCCTCGAGGACATCGGCGCCGCCGTGGGCGTATCCGGCCCTGCTGTCTACCGTCACTTCGCCGGCAAGCAGGCACTGCTCGGCGCCGTGCTGATCAAGGTGAGCGACGATCTCGTCTCCGGAGGAACCCGGGTCGCGGCCGACGGGTCCACGCCCGAAGAGCGCATCCACGCACTCGTCGCCTTCCACGTCGAATTCGCCCTCGGCAACGCCGACGTGATCCGCGTGCACGATCGAGATGTCGTGCACCTTTCGGCGCAGGATCACTCCGCAGTCCGACGCCTGCAACGCGCCTACATCGAGCTCTGGATCGACACGCTGCACCCTCTCGTCGAGGCCGATGCAGACGAGCTCCGCCTGCGGGTGCAGGCGTGCTTCGGGTTGATCAATTCGACTCCGCACAGCACGCGGGCAGCAGCCAGACACCACTCCGCCACCGCGGCAGTGCTCGCCGCGATGGCGGAATCGGCGCTCCGAGCGACTATCTGAGAAGCATCGCCCGGCCGGGTTCCTCCAGCACGTCGGCGACGTCCTTGAGGAACCTCGCGCCCTCCGCTCCGTCGACGATCCGGTGATCGAAGGAGAGGCTGAGCGTCATCACGTGGCGAAGGGCGATCTCGCCGCGGTGCTCCCACGGAAGACGCCGGACCGCGCCGACCGCGAGGATCCCCGATTGCCCGGGCGGGAGGATCGGGGTGCCTGCATCGACGCCGAACACCCCGATGTTCGAGATCGAGAAAGTGCCGCCGGACAGCTCCACCGGAGACGTCCTGCCCTCACGCGCCGTGGCGGCGAGAGACCTCACGGCATCCGCGAGCTCGATGAGGCTCATGGTCTCGGCGTCACGGATGTGCGGCACGATGAGTCCGCGGTCGGTCGCGGCCGCGATTCCGAGATCGACGTAGCCGAACTGCACGATCTCTCCGGCGGATTCGTCCCACCGCGCGTTCAAGCCGGGGGCGCGGGTCAGAGCGAGACACACCGCCTTCGCCACGACGGCGAGCGGACCGATCCGGTGCTCGGACAGCGACCGGTCGCCGCGCAGCGACTCGAGAAGGTCCATGGTCGATGTCACATCGACGGTGTGGAAGACCGTGACGTGCGGAGCGGTGAAGGCGCTCTCGACCATCGCTGCGGCGGTGTGCTTGCGGACTCCGCGAATGGGGATGCGCGTCTCGCGCGAATGCTCCCGGAGCCCGGTCGCGTCGTCCGGAACAGCAGTGCGTCGTGGCGTGGGGTCCGCCTGCTCGACAGTCACCCCGGTGCGGGAGACGTAGTCGTCGATGTCGGCGCGTGTGATCACGCGATCTCCGACCGACGCGGCGACCAGGGCGAGGTCGACGCCGAGACGCTTCGCATACGCGCGCACGGGAGGGGTGGACCGAGGCCGTTCGATGACGACCTCGACGCTCACAGTCGGCGAGGCGTCATGCGGCGCCGCCTCGAGCACAGCCGTGTCGGTCGTCGCTCTGGCTCCGGCTGCACGTCTGACGCGCCGAGCGGGCCGCCCGGATGCCGTGGGAGCGGCTCCGTAGCCCACCAGGTTGGGCTGCGCCTTCTCCTGCCCACCGGCTCCGCTCGAGTCCGCGGTGGACGGGCCATCGGCTCCCTCCACGTCGAACTCGATCAGCGGAGCACCGACCGCTACCGTCTGTCCCGCCTCGGCATGCAGGGCGGCGACGACGCCTTCGTAGGGAGATGGCAGCTCGACGATCGCCTTGGCCGTCTCGACCTCCGCCAGAGTCTGGTTGAGCGTCACCGTGTCGCCGGGTGCGACGAGCCACTGGACGACCTCCGCCTCTGTCAGCCCCTCGCCGAGATCCGGCAGTCGGAACTCCGCGTTCATGCGTCTGCTCCCGTCAGGCTGTTCGGACGGTCGAGAACGCGATCGACAGCATCCAGCAGCCGGTCGAGGTCCGGCAGGTGGTACTTCTCGAGCTTCGCCGGCGGATAGGGGACATCGTGTCCGGTCACACGCAGTGGAGCAGACTCGAGGTATTCGAAGCATCGCTCCGTGACGCTCGCGATCACCTCGGCGGCCATGCCTGCCTCGCGTGAGGCCTCGTGCGCCACGACGACCCGCCCGGTCTTGCGGACCGACGTCGCGACCGTGTCGTAGTCGACGGGCGACAGCGAACGCAGATCGATGACCTCCAGCGAGATGCCCTCGTCCTCCGCAGCCTCGGCCGCCTGCAACGCGGTCGTGACCATCGCCCCATAGGTGATGAGGGTCGCATCGTCACCTGCTCGGACGACACGTGCGAGTCCCATCGGCGCGGCATCCGCCAGCGGTGCGTCGAGGTCGACCTCGCCCTTGTGGTGGTAGAGCCGCTTGGGCTCGAAGAAGATCACCGGGTCGTCCGACGCGATGGCCTGACGCAGGCTCCGGTACGCGTCCTCGGGATTCGACACGGCGATCACGCGCAGTCCTGCCGTGTGCGCGAAGTACGCCTCGGGCGATTCCGAGTGGTGCTCGGCCGCGCCGATCCCGCCGGCCCAGGGGATGCGTATCGTGATCGGCATCCGTACCCGACCCTGCGTGCGGTAGTGCAGCTTGGCCACCTGGGCGACGATCTGATCGAACGCGGGGTACACGAAGCCGTCGAACTGGATCTCGACGACCGGCCGATAGCCACGGAACGCCAATCCGACAGCCATCCCGACGATGCCGGACTCTGCGAGAGGCGTGTCGATCACGCGCTTCGCACCGAACTCGTCGAGGAGTCCGTCCGTGATGCGGAAGACGCCGCCGAGTCTGCCGATGTCCTCGCCCAGCAGCACGACCTTCTCGTCGTCGCGCATCGCCTGGCGGAGACCCGCGCCGAGCGCCTTCCCGAGAGTGATCTGAGCCATGTTCACACCTCCCCGTCGAAGGATGCCAGGTACGCGGCGTACTCATCGCGCTGACGATCGAGCCCGGCGTGCGGCTCGGCGTAGACGCCGTCGAAGACGGCGAGCGGAGGGCGGGTCACCATGCTCAGGCACTCGGCGCGCATCTCCCGTGCCGCGACGTCGGCGGCCTTCTGAGTGTCGGCGATCTGCTCGTCGCTCAGCTCGCCCAGCGACCGCAGATGCGCTTCCAGGCGAGCGATGGGGTCGCGACGACGCCATGCCTCGAGCTCGTCATCCCTGCGGTAGCGAGTCGGATCGTCGGCTGTCGTGTGCGGGCCCATCCGGTACGTGACGGCTTCGATGTAGGCGGGGCCCTTTCCTGATCGGGCGTGTGCGAGGGCCCAGCGCATCGCAGCAACGCATGCGAGGACATCGTTGCCGTCGACCCGGAGGCTGGGGATGCCGAAGCCGGGCGCCCGCCCGGCGATCGGATACTTCGACTGCACCGACACGGGCTCCGAGATCGCCCAGTGGTTGTTCTGGCAGACGAAGACGACCGGAGCCTGATAGGAGGAGGCGAAGATCATCGCCTCGTTGACGTCGCCCTGACTCGTGGCGCCGTCGCCGAAGTAGGTGACGGCGACTTCGTCCGCGCCTTCATGACGGATGCCGAGCGCATAGCCGACGGCATGGAGCGTCTGCGCTCCGATGATGATCTGCAGCGGAGCGACCCGGAGTGCTGCGGGGTCGTGACCCGCGCCCTCCTCGCCGCGCCACATGCGGACGAAGTCGCCGGGCTCAGCGCCACGCGCGTAGATGACCCCCGTCTCCCGATAGCTCGGGAAGACGTAGTCCTGAGGAGCGAGCGCCCTCGCTGTGCCGATCTGGGTCGCCTCCTGTCCCTGGCACGGAGCCCAGAGCCCGAGCTGCCCCTGACGCTGGAGCGCGACACCCTCGGCGTCTATACGACGGAGGATGACCATGTCGCGATGCAGCGCCCGCAGCTGTGCTGCGTCGACGTCATCGACATAGGAGTCGAGCAGCGGGTTCGAGATCCGCTCGCCCTCCGGTGAGAGGATGCGCTCGGCGAGTTCGAGATCCTGCGCCGTATCGGCGATCGGGGTGATCTGCGGTGACATCATCGTCCTCCTCATTCGTGGCCGTCGTCACGGGTTCTACGCTCGGCCCCGGCCTCATCGCCGGTTGAGTCGAGCGTACGTCCGCTCATCACCTCGCTCAAGCAACCGCGATCGGCTTGAGCATGTTGCCAAATCCGGGCATCCCCCACCCTGCTATCGTTTGGCACTATGGCCGGACTTGACCGCATTGATCTCGAACTGCTCGCCGCGCTCGCCGATGATCCCCGCGTCACGATCGTCGCGCTCGCGGAGAACCTCGGGCTGTCCCGCAACACCATTCAGGCGCGGATGGCGAGACTCGAGCAGACCGGGATATTCCAGTCGTACGAGCGATCGTTCTCGACAGATGTGCTCGGATTCCCGCTTCAGGCGTTCGTGAGCATCGGGGTGCGTCAGACCGAGCTGCCACGCATCATCAACGAGCTGGCCCGCATCCCCGAGGTCGTGCAGGCGCACGGACTCAGCGGGTCGATCGACCTGCTCGCGCGCGTCGCGTGCAGAGACGCCAGACACCTCTTCGACACCGACGCGCGCATCCTGTCGATCGAAGGCGTGGAGCGCACCGAGACCTCTCTCGCGATGGGCGAGGTGATCCCGTTCCGTGTCGCCGGCCTCATCGGCCTCGCGCGACGGGAATCCTGAGGAATCGGCGAACGGCACCTGCGGCTTCGGCGGGCGTCTCGTAGTGGATCAGGTGTCCGACCTCGGCGATCTCGACCAGAGTGGCGTCGTCGAAGCGTGCAGCAAGCCGTCGCTCGACCTCGATGGGGGTGATGTCGTCTCGCTGGGCGGCGATGAGAAGTGTGGGCGTCGAGATCGAGGCGGCGAACTCGCTCACGTCATGCGACACGCTCGTCACGAACGCATCCCGGAGGACGTCGCGGTCGGCGAACCGCGAGAAGTAGGTGTCGTGCTGGTCGTGGATGAACCGCCGCAGCTGCGGGTCCGACGTCTTGGCCATCGTGATGCTCATGATCCTGACGATCAGACGGTTGCGCAGGAGCGCCGTTCCCGCTCGTTCGGGCAGGCGCGCTCCGAGTGAGTAGTACAGGACCGCGAGACGCGTCATGATGCCCTTGGGGCCCTCGAGTGCGGGCGCTCCGATGGGGTTGATCAGGATCAGCCGCGGGGTCTCGAGACCCGCTGCGACCGCCGCAGAGGCGACGATCGATCCGAAGGAGTGCCCGAGTATCACCGCCCCGGGAGCCACCGTCGCCGCGAACTCCTTCAGCCACGCGACGTATTCGTCGAGATCGTAGGAACGGCCGACGACTGGCGCCGTCTCGCCGAATCCGGGGAGATCGGGAGAGATCACGCGAACCTCGGGAAGGAATGCGAGGATCGGCTCGAGGCCGTGGTGCTCCCCTCGGAATCCGTGCACCGCGACGATCGTCACGTCAGCATCGGCGGGTCCGTACTCCCAGAACACGGTGGTCCCACCTCGAACATCGACCTCGTGGCGCACGACCGGCAGTCGGCTCAGGCGGTCTGCATAGGGAGAGGGGGCGGTCATGGACCAAGTCTAGAGTCGGCGGACGCATGCTCTCCGTGTGCCTCCGCCCGGATGTCGGAGCCCGGATCTACGGTGAAATCATGCCCCCGGCCCCCTCGCTCCCGCACTGGATCACTCGTGTAGGCGTGTTCGACCTCGAGACCACGGGGATCGACGTGGAAAAAGACCGAGTCGTCACCGCGCATGTGGGGCTGCTCGACGCAGACGGACGTGAGATCGCCGCGAGGGACTGGCTGTCTGATCCTGGGGTGCCGATACCCGAGGGTGCCACGGCCGCGCATGGAGTCACCACCGAGCATGCCCGCCGGCACGGGCGTCCGGGCGCTGAGGTGGTCGGAGAAGTGACCGCTGCCCTGCGGTCCCTGCTCTCACAGGGGGTTCCGATCGTCGCGTACAACGCGGCATACGACTTCTCCCTCCTGGCTCACGAGGCGCATCGCCACGGAATCGCACCGCTGGAGGATCCGTCCCCGATCATCGACCCTCTCGTGATCGACAAGGCCTACGACCGGTACCGCCCTGGCAAGCGCACTCTCGAGGTGGTCGCCGCCCTCTACGCGGTGCGACTCGAGGATGCCCACGAGGCGGCCGCGGACGCGGTGGCCGCAGGCCGGGTCGCGCAGGCCCTGGCGCGCCAGTTCGTGCTTCCCGAGACGCTCGAAGAGCTGCATACGCGCCAGATCGGGTGGGCGCGTTCTCAGGCGGCGAGCCTGACGGAGTACTTCATCCGGATCGGCCGTCTCGAGCCGGAAGAACGCCTCGACGGCACCTGGCCTGTGCGCGCACACCGCACCCGAGGGGAGGAGCCGCGCGATGCGGTTCCGCACCAGTGACGTCTCACGCGTCGAGAGCACCTGGAAGCAGTTCGTCCCGTCTGCGGTCCTGCACGACGTCGACCCCGAGCGCTTCCACTTCGATTGGCACTCTGCGGATCTCGGCGGCGTGAGCCTTGTTCGCTACGACCTGGCAGCGGAGGTGCGTTCGACCGCGGAACCACTCGACCAGGTTCTGGTGTGCCGGGTGGACGGTCCGGATGCGCGGGTGTACTCCGATCGGGGCGATCTCGATGCGAGCCGCCCGTGGATCTCGGACGGACCCCGAGTGCATGCACGATGGGACGCGGGGGCCCGAGTGGCGGCGCTCGTGTTCGACCGCGACACCCTGTCGCGCCTCGCGCGGCGGATAAGCGGTGACGACGACCTCTCCATACGTATCGAGGACCTCTCCCCTCGCTCCGCGTACGCGGCCGCGGCATGGGATCGCATGTTCGCGTATCTCGAGCAGAGCGCCGCACCGCTCGATGACACCACGGACGATCTCGAACTCCTGCGCAGCGAGTTGGCGCGCCATGCGGCGGCCACGACGCTCGCCGCGTTCGCGACGACGAGCCGCCTCGAACGCCATCGCCCGGCGCAGACCACAGCCGCTCCGGCGACCGTGCGCCGTGCTCTCGATTTCATCGCCGAGAACTCGCACCGGCCGATCACCGTCGATGATGTCGCCGCGGCCGTGCACATCTCGACGCGGGGATTGCAATACGCCTTCCGACGAGCGCTCGACACGACGCCGGCCGAGTCGCTGCGACGGGCGCGGCTGGACGGCGCCCATCGCGACCTGCAGTCCGGGGCGCCCTCGACCGTCGCGGCGGTGGCCCGCCGATGGGGTTTCTCACATCCTTCGCGATTCGCCGCCGCGTATCGCGACAGCTTCGGCGTGCTTCCCTCTGTGACGGCCGCGACGCATGGCCGATGACATTATGCGAACAGATTGTTCGCTCCCCTCGCGCGCCGAGGGTGGCCGGTGCGATGGTTCGCCCCCTGGCGCATATATTCCGAGATATGGGTTCTCTCTACTACGGCGCCTCCGAGCCGATCCATATCGACGATCGTGCACTCGCGCACCTCAAGGTCGTCGTTGCGACGAAGCTGCGTCGCAACGAGAGCTTCACACTCACCTGGAAGCACCCGGACGGAGACCCTGAAGGCCGCTCGACGGTCTGGCTGCATCCGTCGATCCCCCTGAGGTTCGTCTTCGACGAGAGCGAGGCGCCCGAGCTCAGCCGTCGATGGATCGAGGATCTCGCCCATTCGGCCAACTCGAGCGGCGGCATCACGCTCGTGGAGGAGCTGATCGAGCCTTCGTCCGACCTGCAGGCTGCAGACGCTCGCTGATCCGGGCGCGGAGGGTCGGGCGGGCTCCGCAGTGTCAAGTCCCTCGTTCTCTCCGCCGATCGATGACATGATCGCGCCGATGACGGAACGCAGCGAAGGGCATGTGGTCGACAGTGCCGCCACGGTCCGGTCACGGATAGGGCCCGCCGACTCCCCCACCATCTCGGTGGTCGTGCCTGTCAAGGACGACGCGGCTCTGCTGGCACGGTGTCTGCGTGCCCTGCACGCCCAGGAGTCGCCGGCGGACGAGATCATCGTTGTCGACAATGACTCGTCCGATTCGTCGGCCTCGGTGGCTCGAGCCTCGGGCGCGCGCGTGCTCACCTGCATCGAGCCGGGCATCCCCGCTGCGGCGTCCACCGGATACGATGCCGCACGCGGTGATCTGATCCTCAGACTCGACGCGGACTGCGAACCGGATGCCGACTGGATCTCCGCGGTCGTCTCGGCCTTCGGGCAGGACGAGCGCATCGGAGCCGTCACCGGAGGTGCGCGCTTCACCGACGGGCCTGTGGCGCTCCGCGTCCCGCTCGCTCGGCTCTATCTCGGCGCGTACACGAGCGTCTTGAGCGTGACTCTCGGCCATAGACCGCTGTTCGGCTCGAATCTCGCGTTCCGCAGGGAAGCATGGCATGCGGTGCGTGCGGACGTGCATCGCGGCGATGCACACATCCACGATGACCTCGACCTCGCCTTCCACCTCGGCGAGAACCACCGCATCGCTCGGCTCCCCGGCGAGTCGATGGGGATGTCGATGAGACCGTTCACCGCAGGGCAGTTCGGCCGGCGCGTGCAGCGAGGCTTCCGCAGCGTGCTCGTGCACTGGCCGCGCGACTTCCCCCCTGTGCGGTGGGCACGCCTGGTTGTCCGCCGTCGCCTACGCGGCCCCGCAGCACGGCGGACACGATGACCGTGCCCGCGCTGATCGGCCCTGTGGTCGCACCGGAGCTGCACGCGATGTCTTTCAACATCCGCCGGGCCATGGAGGGCTTCGCGCGTCCGAAGCAGGACCGCTGGAGTGTGCGCGCCCCGGCAGTCGCTGAGATGCTGCGCTCGGAGCGTCCGACGATCCTCGGGCTGCAAGAGGTGCTTCCCGGCGCGATGAGGGTCGTCACCCGCGCGCTCGGCCCGACTCACCGGTTCATCGGCACAGGGCGAGGCCGCGAAGGCACGGGCGAGGGCATCCCGCTCGTCTACGACGCCGAACGCCTGGAACTTCGCGGATGGGAGCAGCAGGCCCTTTCAGCGCGCCCTGACGAACGGGGCAGTCGATCCTGGGGCAACCTCATCCCCCGCATTCTCGTGACGGCGGAGTTCGCCGACAGGTCGACGGGCATCCGGTTCCTCGTCGTCAACACCCATCTCGACCACCTGTCCTCTCGTTCACGACGACGATCGGCCGAGGCCATCTCCGCGCTGGTCGGGAAGCGTGCTCTTCCGACGATCGTGATGGGTGATCTCAATGCCGGTCCCCGCTCCCGCGCCGTACGCACGCTCCTGTCGCGGGCGGAGCTCACCGACTCCTGGAGCGCTGCCGAGGACCGGCTGACACCGCTGTGGAGCACGCTCAACGGATATCGACGACCGCGGCTCACGGGGCGGCGCGTCGACTGGATGCTCGTCAGCCGAGACGTCCGGGTGCGTGCTGCCGGCATCAACGCAGGTGTCTTCGATGGGATCAGACCCTCGGATCACCTGGCCGTGCAGGCGCTGCTGCGTCTGCACGGCAAGACACAGTGAAAGACGACACAGTGAAAGAAGACTTCCTCCGTCCGCCTCGGTCCCTCGCGGAGTGGTCCGCAGACTCTCTGCGAGTTCTGGGGATCGTCGGCGTCGGCGTGGCGCTGATCTGGCTCGCGCCGACGGACGCCGGCATCGCCGCACTCGCTCTTCCGGCCCTGATGCTGCCTCGAGTGCTGGGACTGCGCGGGGGGTTCGATCTGGCGGTCTGCGCGACCGTGCTCGTGGCCGCGTGGAGCAACATATTCGACCTGTACCGGACGATCCCGGGCTGGGATCTGGTCGTGCACCTCATCTGCACGGGTATTCTGACGATCGTCGCGGCGCTGATCCTCACCCGGGCGGAGGTCGTCACGATGACTCGCGACCACGGCGCGCGGCCGCGAACTCCGCTCGTCCTGGCACCGCTCCTGGCCCTCGCACTCAGCGCCATGTGGGAGATGGTCGAGTGGCTGGGCTGGGCCTACCTCAGCGACGAGATCTTCGTCACGTATCAGGACACGATCGGTGACATGGTCTTCGGCGGACTCGGCGGTATCGCTGCCGGCGTCATCCTCGCGACGTTATCTCTGAGACGACCGCGCTCGACAGATGGCGTAGGCGGCTCAGCGAACAGGAGTAGGGCGGGCGGGACTTGAACCCGCGATCGTTGGGTTATGAGCCCACTGCCTTAACCAGCTTGGCCACCGCCCCGTGACGACAAGCCTATCGGGCCGAACCGGTCAGATCGGTGTCGCGGCGGCGTGCGTCTCGAGGTGCGCCAGGTAGATGTCGGCGTTGGCGATCAGGTCGGCACGCTCGTCGTCGCTGAGGGACCGACGCACCTTCGCAGGAACCCCCGCCACCAGTGAGCCGTCCGGCACCTCGGTTCCTCCGAGCACGACTGCTCCGCCGGCGATGAGGCAACCCGCACCGATGACCGCGCCGCTGAGCACGACAGCCCCCATGCCGATGAGCGAGCCGTCTCCGATCGTGCATCCGTGCACCACGGCGTTGTGACCGATGGACACCTTGTCACCGATGGTGACGGGATGAGCCGCATCGACGTGGACCGAGACGTTGTCCTGCACATTGCTGCCTCGACCGATCACGATGGATGCCGAGTCGCCTCGGAGCACGGCGTTGTACCAGACGCTCGCGCCTTCGGCCAACGAGACGTCGCCGACGATGCGCGCTCCCTCGGCGACGAACGCGTCTTCGGGTACCGACGGGGTCTTCCCCGGGAGTGCGAGGACAGAGGCTCCGGCTGCGATGCTCATGAGGTGAGACTATCCTCCCAAGGCCGGATTTCCGCATGATTCCGGGGCACTAAGCCGAGCCTTCGCTTGCTTGCGGAATGTTTTCAGACGAGTAGCGTTGTCATCATCAGGCACGAAGAGACAACTCCGGAGGAGTCAAGATGAGCAAGGTACAGACCGTTTCCACCACCGCCAGCGACCCGACAGTGGCAGCTGCAGCGGCTCAGTTCCTCTCCCCCGTCGTGCTCGGACTCCAGGCACTGACGATCGATGGCAAGCAGGCGCACTGGCACGTGCGCGGCGCCAACTTCGTCGGCGTCCACGAGCTTCTCGACACGATCGTCGCGCACGCAGGAGACTTCGCCGACACCGCCGCCGAGCGGATCGTCGCCCTCGGCCTGCCGATCGACGCGCGCATCAGCGCCGTGGCCGCCAAGGGCAGCGCTACGTCGGTCCCCGCCGGCTTCACCCAGTCCGACGAGCTCGTGCGCGCTGTCATCTCCGACATCGACGCGATCCTCATCGACGTGAAGGCTGCGATCGACGGGCTCGACGAGGTCGACCTCACGAGCCAGGACGTCGCGATCGAGATCATGCGCGGGCTCGAGAAGGACCGCTGGTTCCTCGTGTCGCACATCGCCGCATAAGCATCCGTCTGACGACGAAGGGCACCGGGTCTTCCCGGTGCCCTTCTTCGTGCTCCGGATGTCAGGCGCCGTAGGTCAGACGCCCCGCCACCATCGTCGCCGTCACCGGCATCCCTCGCAGATCCGCACCGGAGGCGGTCAGCGGGTCGTAGCCGCACAGGGCGACATCGGCCAGCTCGCCCGGGCGCACAGAGCTGCGGACGCTCGCCCGGAGCGCCTGCTCGCGTGTCAGCCGCTCCTCGGGGTGCCACGGATCGCGGTCGTCGTCGGTGCGGGTGACGGCAGCGGCGATCGCCTGCCACGGATCGAGCGGTGCCACAGGCGCGTCCGATCCGAAGCGCAGCTCGACACCGGCGTCCCGCAGGGCGCCGAGCGGATAGCCGATCGAGGTCTGCCCTGCCCAGTGCCGGCCGACGAGATCTCTGTCGTCGAGAGCGTGCTGCGGTTGCACGCTCGCGATGATGCCGAGTCTGCCGAACCGCGCGAGATCGGCGTGACGCACCAGCTGGGCGTGCTCGATGGTGCCCACCGCACCAGACGCGGTGAAGGCATCGAGCGCGCCGGTGACGGCGCGGTCGCCGATCGCGTGCACGGCGACCGCGAGTCCTGCTCCTGTTGCGACGGTGAGCAGCTCTGCGAGCTCGGCCGGGGGCACGGTGAGCACCCCGAAATTCTCGGGATCACCCGGATACGCGTGTGAGCACGCGGCGGTGCGGGTGCCCAGCGAACCGTCGCAGATGATCTTCAGCGGTCCGACATGGATCAGGCCGCGCCCGGCTTCCGGCGCGTCCTCGTCCTGGTGCAGCTCACCCGACCTCAGGCCGGCACGGATGGCTCGCTCGAGGTCGAACGGATAGATCGCGAACTCGACGCGATGCGCGGCGAACCCCGCCGCGACTCGGCGTGGCCACGCATCGGCATTCCATGCCATGTCGAAGTCGACCAGCCCCGTGACGCCGCGGGACGCTGCTCTCTCCCCCGCGTCCCGGACCGCCGCATCGCCGCGAACAGGATCCACGGCATTCAGTCGACGAGAGATCTCGAACGCGTCCTGCTCGCGCAGCATCCCGTCGGCGCTGGCGAACCCCTCGAGTCGCAAGGCAGCCGAGTTGAGCCACGTGCTGTGCACGTCTGCATTTATGAGGTAGGTGGGGACCTCTCCGGTGACGCTGTCGAGCAGAGCGAGCGTCGGGCGATCCGGCCACATCGCATCGCGGAATCCGCTGCCCACCTTCCGTCCATCCGGCAGGGGTGCCGCGGCCGCCATGATCGCAGCAGCCTCAGACGCGGAGGCCGCGCCGCCGAGTGCGACTCGCTCCGCCGCCAGCGCCCACTGGACCGTGTGAACATGGTTGTCCCACAGGCCGGCCACCGCCCAGGCCCCGTTGCCCTCGAGGATCTCGCCCTGCGGCGCGACAGCTCCGGTGGGAGCGATGTCGCTGATGCGACCGTCTTCGATGAAGATGTCCACAGGCTCGTCGTCGATCAGGAACTCTCTTCCAGGGCCGGAGACCCGCACGCCGACGAGGGTGCCGACCCGCTCTCCGATCCCGATCACGAGCGACCTCCGACGCGCGCCTGCTGAACACGACGCATCTCGGCCGCGAGGGCGGGCTGCCTGTAGGGCCCGACGGCCTCGAGCTCGGCGATGACCGTCTCCACGGTCTCGGTCGGCTTGTTCTGACTGAGCTTGCGCTTGGCGACGACCCTGGTCGGGGTGAGTCTGAAGCCCACCGTCCCTGTGGCCAGGCGAGTGACGAACGCGGGATCGTTCGGCCGTTCCCACATGCGCCGTGGCTCCGGCATCCGTCCCTCGAAACGGTCGACCAGCCGGTCGAGCACGGCGAGGTTCTCTTCGTCGCTGAGGATCTCGGGAATCCCTGCGAGATGCACGGCCGTGTAGTTCCAGGTCGGAACCGACGGCACATCGCCGTACCAACCGGGCGAGATGTAGCCGTGCGGTCCCTGGAAGACGACGAGCATCTCCCCATCCCCCAGGCCGTGAATCAGGTCGTCCGGCCGCCCGACATGCCCCACGACCGTCAAGTCGTCATGGTCGTCATCGAGAAGAACGACGTAGTGCGAAGAGACCAGGCCGTCGGGACCGTGGCTCACGATCGTCGCCCAGGGATTGGCATCGACGATCCGACGGATCTCGGCCACATCCGCGAGCGTGAAACTGGGGTTCTGACGCATCCCCTCAGCCTATGGCCGACGGGTCACGCTTGGCAGCGCGGGCACCAGTACAGCTTGCGCGCGCCGATCTCCTCGAGAGCGATCTCGGTGCCGCAGATACGGCACGGCAGACCTGCGCGATGGTAGACCCAGTGCCGGTCGTCGCGGCTCGCCATCGCGGCGCGGTACGCATCGGGCGAGAGATCATCCATGGTCATCATCTGACCGGTCTCGACGCCGACGGCGAGGAGACGCACCCAGTCATGCCACAGGGCTCGCACGACGTCCTCGGGAACCTCTCGGCCGGGGGTATGCGGGTTCAACCGCTGGCGGAACAGCATCTCGGCCCGATACACGTTGCCGATGCCGCTCACCACGGCCTGATCCATGAGCAGGAGAGCGATCACCGTCTGCTTCTTGCGGACCGCCGCGACGAAGCGCTCCTCGTTCTGCACCGGATCGCCCACGAGCGGATCGGGACCGAGCTTCGCGACGCTGGCGAGCATCTCCTCAGGAGTCTGCAGCACGCATGCCGTGGGACCGCGAAGGTCAGCGGCGGTGATGTCGGTCATCAGACGCAGCCGAACCTGCCCGACGACCGGCGGCGGCCACTCGAGCCCCTCGTCAGCGAGACCCTTCGTCTGCTCCGACATGCGAACGTGCACACGGGTTCTACGGGGCGCGCCGATCGACGCCAGCGAGTTCTCTCCGGCATCGTCGAGGATCTCCTCATCCACCACCGTGCCCCTCTGGTTGGTCTGCCCCATGCGACCGTTCGCAGACGCGATGGTGGGGTCCACCAGGATGTCGCCGGCGAAGTCCCAGGCTCCGTAGAGACCGAGGTGCACGCGCAACCACACATCGCCTTCGGCCTCGAGGAACATCTGCTTGCCCACAGCCTGCACGCTGATCGCCTCGCGTCCGTTCAGGACGGCCGCCCCCTCGGCGAATCGTCCCTGCGGGCTCGAGGCGAGCATCGCCTTGCCGACGAAGTTCCGATCGAACTGACGAGCGATGCGATGGACGGAGTGGCCCTCGGGCATGTCAGGCTCGCGGGTCCGGAAGCAGCGAGCCGTCGCGCTCGAAGTCCGCGATCTGACCGATGCGGCGGATGTGACGCTCGTCTCCCGAGAACGGCGTGGCGATGAAGGTGTCGATGAACGAGGTGACCTCGTCGAAGGAGTGCTGACGCGCCCCGATCGAGATCACGTTCGCATCGTTGTGCTCACGGGCGAGCTCTGCGGTCGACGTGTTCCACACCAGCGCGGCGCGGACACCGGCGACTTTGTTCGCGGCGATCTGCTCGCCGTTCCCCGAACCGCCGAACACCACGCCGAGCGTCTCGACCCCGGCCCTCTGGTCCGCCACGACCGCCTGCGCAGCGCGGATGCAGAACGCGGGGTAGTCGTCGAGCGCGTCGTACTCGACCGGCCCGTGGTCGACGACTTCATGGCCTGCGCTGCGCAGATGGTCCTGCAGCTGCGTCGAGAAGTCGAGACCGGCGTGATCGGTGGCGATATGGATGCGCATGGCATCCATCCTAGAAGCGCAGACGGTCAGCGGGTGCTCACGGAGCCACGCCGGCCGCAGCCGGCTTGAATCCCGCCCGGACGTTCTCGCAGCAGCCGGGGCGGCACACATCGAACGCACCGGGCAGAGAGGTGACATGGGGGCGATCCTCGTTCGGACGACCCTCCAGGCGCTCGACGATCAGGTCGACGATTCCGGTGACGAACGACGGGGCGACTCCGGGCGTCGGAGTACGCGTGAAGGCGAGTCCCGCCTCCTCGGCGGCTTCGGCGGCCTCGGTGTCGAGGTCCCAGAGCACCTCCATGTGATCGCTCATGAACCCGACGGGCACCACGGCCACGGCCTTCCGGCCGCGTTCGGGCAGCTCGCCGATGACGTCGCACACATCAGGCTCGAGCCACGGCTGCGAGGCGGGGCCCGAACGGGACTGGTAGACCAGCTCCCACGAGACGTCAGCCGCTGCCGGGATGCTCTCACGGACGCGATCCATCACCCACGCGGCGACGGCGAGATGCTGCGCGGCATACGCGCCGCCCTCGCCCCAGTCGATGTCCCGCGCGCCCGAGCGCTCGGCATCCGCAGTCGGGATGCTGTGGGTGGAGAAGAGGATCTGGATGTCGGCCGGGGCGATTCCCTGACCGAGGAAGGTCTCCACGGCCTCGCGGACACCCGTCTCGAAGGACTCGACGAACCCGGGGTGGTCGTAGAAGGGACGGATCTTGTCGATCGTCACGGTCTCGCCGAGCTTCGTCTCCTCGAGCACTCGCGCGAAGTCCTCGCGATACTGCCGGCAGCTCGAGAAGGAGCTGTACGCGCTCGTGGCGAAGGCGAGGAGCGTCGTCTTGCCGTCGGCTGCGGCTTCGGTGACGACCTCTTCGAGGTAAGGACTCCAGTTGCGGTTACCCCAGTACACCGGAAGATCGATGCCGCGGCGCGCGAGCTCGCCCTCAAGCGCCTCCTTGAGGATGCGGTTCTGTCCGTTGATGGGGCTCACACCGCCGAAATGGCGGTAGTGGTGCGCCACCTCTTCGAGGCGCTCGTCCGGGATCCCCCGCCCCCGCGTGACATTGCGCAGGAAAGGTATGACGTCCTCCTGCCCTTCTGGGCCGCCGAACCCGGCGAGCAGGATGCCGTCATAGGCCACCGGGGTGGTCATATACGGCGCGCCGGAGGAAGCGGCATCGGAGGCAAAGAGGACGGTGTTCTGCTCGATCGCGGTCACCCGTCCATTCTTTCATCTCCTGGAAGTGAGTCAGGCCGCCGTGCTGGCGTAGGCTGTCATGGTTGCCGTGGGCGCCAACTGCGCTGGGTTGCGGCAGCATCCCCTCACCCCTGGGAGTACAGCTGTGCCTGGAGAGAACCTCACCCGCATCGAAGCGCAGGAGCGCCGCGACGTCATCGACACCCAGTCGTACGAAGTCTCGCTCGACCTGACGAAGGGTGCGGAGGTCTTCGGCTCCCGCAGCGTCGTCCGGTTCACCGCGACGCCGGAGAGCATCACCTTCATCGACCTGATCGCACGCGACGTGCGCGAGATCTCGTTGAACGGAGAGCAGCTCGACCCCGACGAGGTCTTCGCCGACTCGCGCATCGCGCTCGCCGGCCTGCAGGCCGAGAACGTCCTCGTGGTCGACGCGGACTGCCTCTACACCAACACCGGCGAGGGACTGCACCGCTTCGTCGACCCTGTCGACGGCGAGGTCTACCTCTACTCCCAGTTCGAGGTCCCCGACTCGCGGCGCGTGTTCGCCGTGTTCGAGCAGCCCGATCTGAAGGCGACGTTCCAGTTCACGGTGACGGCACCGGCGTCCTGGAAGGTCGTGTCGAACTCCCCCACGCCCGAGCCCATCGTCCACGACGACCACTCGGTCGCGACGTGGGGCTTCGAGCCCACGCCGCGCATCTCGTCGTACATCACGGCCCTGGTCGCAGGCCCCTACGAGGCGACGTTCTCCGAGCTCACCAGCTCCTCGGGCCGGGTCATCCCGCTCGGCGTCTACGGACGCAAGAGCCTGTGGCAGCACCTCGACGCCGACTACATCTTCGACAAGACGCGCGAGGGCTTCGCGTACTTCGAGTCGAAGTTCGGCGTTCCCTACCCGTTCGCGAAGTACGACCAGCTCTTCGTCCCCGAGTTCAACGCCGGTGCGATGGAGAACGCGGGGGCGGTCACCTTCACCGAGACGTACGTGTTCCGCAGCAAGGTCACCGACGCCGTCAAGGAGCGCCGCGTCGTCACGATCCTGCATGAGCTCGCGCACATGTGGTTCGGCGACCTCGTGACCATGAAGTGGTGGAATGACCTCTGGCTGAACGAGTCGTTCGCCGAGTGGGCGTCGACGATCGCGACCGCGGAGGCCACCGAGTGGACCGAGGCGTGGACCACTTTCAACGCGATGGAGAAGACCTGGGCCTACCGCCAGGATCAGCTTCCCTCGACCCACCCCATCGTGGCTGAGATCAACGACCTCGAAGACGTGCAGGTGAACTTCGACGGCATCACGTACGCGAAGGGCGGCTCGGTTCTCAAGCAGCTCGCCGCCTGGGTGGGCATCGAGGCGTTCTTCGCCGGCGTCTCGCAGTACTTCCAGAAGCACTCGTGGGGGAACACCGAGCTGAGCGACCTTCTCACCGAGCTCGAAGCCACCAGCGGACGCGATCTGAGCACCTGGTCGAAGAAGTGGCTCGAGACCGCGGGCGTGAACACGCTCGAACCGGTGATCGCAGACGACTCGGACGGCACCATCACACGATTCGCCGTGACGCAGACCGCTCCGGCCGACTACCCGACCATCCGTCCGCACCGGCTCGGCATCGGGTTCTACAACCTCCAGGACGGCGCACTCGTGCGCTCGCACTACGCCGAGGTCGACGTCGACGGAGACCGCACCGAGGTTCCCGAGCTGCATGGCCTCGCGCGTCCCGACCTCGTGCTGCTCAACGACAACGACCTCGCCTACGCGAAGATCCGCCTCGACGAGCGCTCCCTCGCCACCGCGATCGCACACCTCGCCGACATCAGCGACCCCCTCGCGCGCTCCCTCGTCTGGGGCGCCGCCTGGGACCAGACCCGCGACGCCGAGACCGCGGCCTCCGATTACATCGACCTGGTGCTCGGCAACATCGGCCGCGAGACCGAGTCGACCACGGTCCGCACGACGCTCGCGCAGCTGCGCACCGCCGCCACGCTCTATGTCAGGCCAGAGGCTCGTCTCGCCGCTCGCCAGAAGGTCGCAGACGGACTCTGGGCTCTTGCAGAAGCCGCCGAATCGGGCAGCGACAGCCAGCTCCAGTTCGTGACGGCCTTCGCGAACGCCCTGGTCACTCCCGAGCACGCGGGCATCGTGGGGCGCCTGCGCTCCGGCGAGGAGACGCTCCCGGGCCTCGAGATCGACGCGGACCTCAGCTGGCAGCTGCTCGTCGGACTCGCCACGATCGGCGCGACGGATGCGGCATCCATCGATGCCGCGCTCGCGTCTGACAACACGTCGAAGGGCGGCGAGTTCGCCGCGCAGGCACGTGCGGCGCTGCCCGACTCCGCCTCGAAGAAGGCGGCGTGGGCGTCGCTGATCGAACGCGACGACGCTCCGAACACGATCGTGCGGTCTGCCGCGCTCGGCTTCGTGCACCCGGCCGGCGCCGAGGCTCTTCGCGAGTTCGTGCCCGCGTACTTCGACATGCTGGTGCCGATCTGGGAGTCCCGCAGCTACCAGATCGCGCAGTATCTGATCGTGGGCCTGTTCCCCACGGCCATCGCCGATGTCGAACTGCGCGACGCGACACGCGCGTGGCTGTCGGCCAACCAGGACGCGGCACCGGCGCTGCGCCGTCTGGTGCTCGAGAACCTCGCCGACGTCGAGCGCTCGCTCGCTGCGCAGTCCCGCGACGCGGAGGACTGAGCCCGCTTCTCCCATCAGGCCTCTGCGCGATGCGTCCAGCCCGCGCAGAGGCCTGATCGCTACTCTGGAGGGGATGATGCAGCCATTCGACACGACGCCCGACCCCGCAGAGACCGTTCTCCCCTCCTGGTGGATGGACGTCGTCACGGTGCTGCGCGATGTGGGCCTGCAGGCGCTCGGAGTGGTCGCGATCATCGCCGGCTGCGTTCTCATCGCTCTCTTGCTCCGCGTGGTCATCCGCCGCGTCGTGCATCGCATCGTCGACAGCGCGAAGAACAAAGCGGCCGTCGACGACACTCAGGCATTGGAACGCTCGCCGCTCGCTGACATGCGTCTCGTGCAACGCACGCGGACTCTCGGCACCATCCTGCAGAACATCGTCAACGTGATGCTGGTGGTCATCGCGATCGTGCTCGTGGTCAATCACCTCGCGCCGACGCTCCTGGGCTCGCTGACACTCCTCACTGCTGCTGTGGGCGCCGGTCTCGGTTTCGGCGCTCAGAACATCGTCAAGGACGTGCTCAACGGCATGTTCATCGTGGCGGAGGACCAGATCGGAATCGGCGATGTCGTCGATCTCGGCCTCGCCTCGGGCGTGGTCGAATACGTGAGCGTGCGCATCACGCAGGTGCGCGACGTGAACGGCACGCTCTGGTACGTCCGCAACGGCGAGGTGCTTCGCATCGGCAACATGTCGCAGGGCTGGGCCAGGGCGATCATCGATCTCGGCGTGCCGGTGGACGCCGATCTCGAGAAGGTCGAGCAGATCATGCTCGACACGGCTCAGGCTCTCGCGAAGGATCCGAAGTGGCGCACCCGCATCATCGAGAAGCCCGAGCTCTGGGGCCTCGAGTCGATCGACGGCGACGCCCTCGTCGTGCGGCTCGTCATCAAGGCTCGTGCCAACGCCAAGGACGACGTCGCGCAGGAGCTGCGTAAGCGCCTACGGGCCGCGATGCTCGAGAACGAGATCCTCCTCCCGAGCATGACCACCGTCGTCCCCACCGGGCTCGAGGGCGCCCGTCGCGTTCGGGGTGCCAATCCCCCCAAGACACGTCCGAACGCCGTCACCGGCGTTCCCGTCATCCCGGATCGTGGAATCTGGCGGCGCAAGAAGACGAACGATGACGGGAGCTCCCAGAAGTGACGTTCTACGACGAGGTCGGCGGGCACGACACCTTCGCGAAGATCGTGTCGGTCTTCTATCGCGAGGTCGCCCTGGACCCGGTCCTGAAGCCGATGTACCCCGAAGAGGATCTCGGCCCTGCCGAGGAGCGACTGCTGATGTTCCTGGAGCAGTACTGGGGTGGCCCCACGACCTATGGGGAGACGCGCGGACACCCACGCCTGCGGATGCGTCATATGCCGTTCCACGTCGACCCCGACGCTCGTGACAGGTGGCTCCGGCACATGCGAACGGCTTTGGACGAGGCGCAATTGTCGCCACTCCACGAATCGACGCTGTGGGACTACCTCGAACGCGCCGCGTATGCCATGGTGAACACATTCGAGCCGTCCGGCATCGGCGCACCCTCGGCCGGGCGCCCCACGCTCGAGACGCGATCACGTCAGGAATCAACGGAGAGCACATGACGAACACGCCCCTGTCTGCAGACGTACTGGTCATCGGATGGGGGCTCGCCGGTCTTGTCGCAGCGGGTGAGGCGCTGGATGCCGGTCGTCGTGTGATCCTGGTCGACCAGGAGCCGCGCACCAACCTCGGCGGGCAGGCATGGTGGTCGTTCGGCGGCCTGTTCTTCATCGACTCTCCCGAGCAGAGGCGGATGGGCATTCGCGATTCGCTGGCCCTCGCCACGCAGGACTGGTTCGGGACCGCATCGTTCGACCGCCCCGAGGATCACTGGCCGCGTCGGTGGGCCGAGGCCTATCTGCAGTTCGCGGCCGGAGAGAAGCGCTCGTGGTTGCGCGAACGCGGAGTGGGTTTCTTCCCGGTGGTCGGCTGGGCCGAACGCGGAGGCTACGGTGCGCTCGGTCCCGGCAACTCCGTCCCTCGATTCCACATCACCTGGGGCACCGGGCCGGGTGTCGTCGCGCCGTTCGCCGCCGCGGTCGAGCAGGGCGAACGCGAGGGACGGATCACGATCCTCCCCCGCCATCGCGTGACGGAGCTGATCACCACCGACGGAGCCGTCACCGGCGCGCGCGGCACGATCCTGGAGTCGAGCCCCGCCGCTCGCGGCGTCGAATCGACGCGGCGCGCGATCGGCGACTTCGAGATCAGCGCGGGCGCCACGATCGTCTCCTCCGGCGGTATCGGAGGAAATCACGACCTCGTGCGCGCTGCCTGGCCGGCAACCTTGGGCGCGCCTCCTGAGCACATGCTCACGGGAGTGCCCGCATATGTGGACGGATCGATGCACGCCGTCTCGGAGTCTGCCGGTGCGCGTCTCGTCAACGGCGACCGCATGTGGCACTACGTCGAGGGAATCACGAATTGGAACCCCGTGTGGCCGTCGCACGGCATCCGCATCCTCCCCGGCCCGTCTTCGCTGTGGCTGGACGCGACGGGCAAGAGACTGCCCGTGCCGCTCTTCCCGGGCTTCGACACGCTGGGCACACTCGCCCACCTCCGCAGCACCGGCCACGACCACTCGTGGTTCGTCACCTCTCGCCAGATCGTCGAGAAGGAGTTCGCCCTCTCCGGAAGCGAACAGAACCCCGATCTCACCGGCAAGGATGTCGGGCTCCTCGTGAAGTCCCGACTCGCCAAGGGCCCGACGGGGCCGGTGCAGGCGTTCCTCGACGAGGGAGAGGACTTCATCGTCGAGAACGACCTCGAATCGCTGCTCGAGCAGATGCAGCGGCACCCCGGCGGAGAGTCACTCGACATCGATCATGTGCGACGAGAGGTGATCGCGCGTGACCTCGAGATGGAGAACGAGTTCACGAAAGACACCCAGATCGGCATGCTGCGTTCGATGCGCGGCTACCGTGGCGACAAGCTGATCCGCACCGCAGCTCCGCATCGTCTTCAGGACCCGGCAGCCGGCCCTCTCGTCGCCGTCAAGCTCCACGTTCTCACCAGGAAGTCACTCGGCGGGATCAACACCGATCTCGACGGCCGCGCTCTCGGTGCCGACGGCGAACCGATCCCCGGTCTGTATGCCGCCGGCGAGGCGAGCGGATTCGGCGGCGGCGGTGTGCACGGTTACCGGGCGCTCGAGGGCACGTTCCTCGGTGGGTGTCTCTTCTCGGGACGCCAGGCCGGGCGCGCCGCCGCCCGTTGAGCTCGTGGTCCGCGCTACTGGGCGGAGCCGGTGCCCCTGACAGCTGTGAGACCGGCCGCGACGGGTCCTCGAGCGAGAACGTGACCGCGCCGGAAGGCGAGTCGAGTCCACCGCCCCGACTGCATCACCGGAACGTCTTCCTCACCGGAGATGAAGCCGAACGCGTCGGCCGCGAATGCGACTCCGCGAGGCAGGCCGCCGAGATCCTCGTCGGGCTCCCCCCAGATGGCTGCACGAAGCGCTCTGACGGCTTCCTCCCCGGACCCGGGCGTC
Organism: Microbacterium sp. MEJ108Y; assembly: GCF_000834175.1. NCBI lineage: Bacteria > Bacillati > Actinomycetota > Actinomycetes > Micrococcales > Microbacteriaceae > Microbacterium > Microbacterium sp. MEJ108Y. The sequence continues at coordinate 122,918 of NZ_JXQX01000002.1, forward strand.
GCTCCGCGCGCAACTGCGCTGATCCCCCACTGCGCGCGTCGAGCGATGACGGATGCCGCCAGGGTCGACGTCGGCTGCCAGTGGCCGCGCGGTGGAGCGACTCCGGCCCACGCGGGTGAGAGCCCTGTCTCCGGCAGGGTCAGCGCGCTGTCATCGTCTGTCGCGGTGAGCGAGGAGACGACGACATCGCACTCGAGCTCAGGATCCACCTGCACGACGCGCATCGCCAGCACTGTCGGGGTCTGATCGAACAGACCGTGGGGCGCTAGAGCGGCTCCTGTGAGCGCGAGAACACCTCTGGCCGCCTGCAGCCGAACCCCCTCATCGGAGATTCGGGTCGCTCGCCCGAGGAAGGTCAGTACGTCCTTCGCGGTCTCGGCGTCTGCAAGAAGAAGCTGGTGGGGCACACCCTCTAAACTAGCAACGCCAGCGGCATCCGCCGTCGCGGGAAGGAACTCATGACCGCCGACGCCCACGCGATTCGCACCGTCGAACAACTCCTCGACGTACTGGACCTCGATTCCACTCAGGCCCGCACCACCGAAGACATCTTCACCGGATCTTCGCATCCGATGCCCTCCGGGCGGATCTACGGTGGTCAAGTGCTCGCTCAGAGCCTCCTCGCCGCGGAACGGACGCTCCCCGAGGATCGTGCGGTGCACTCCATGCACGGGTACTTTCTGCGGCCGGGCGACGCAAGCCAGGGCATCACGATCGCCGTCGACCGCATCCACGACGGCCGATCCTTCTCCACCCGTCGTTCGCAGGCGTATCAGAACGGTGTGCCGATCTTCTCGATGATCGCCTCCTTCCAGGACGACGATCCGGGCATCGAGCACGCGGTTCCCATGCCTGAAGGAATTCCGGGTCCGGACTCTCTGCTGCCCGACGAGCAGCGCGTCGACGGGCTGCCGCCCGGCGTTGTTCGGATGCTCAGCGATCGCGCTGCTGACGTGCGCCACATCGACTCACCGATGTTCCTGCCGAGCGCGGATTCCCGCGTTCCTCAGCAGGGCGTCTGGATGCGCATGAAGGCACCGCTTCCCGACGACCAGCGCATTCACCGGGCGGCTCTCGCGTATCTCAGCGATATGACGATCCAGGAATCGATCCTTCGCGCCCACGGCGTGTACTGGGGGCTCCCGGGGTTGAAGGTGGCGAGCCTCGACCACGCGATGTGGTGGCACCGGCCTGCGCGCGTCGACGAGTGGCTGCTCTACCTGCAGGAATCGCCGAACGCGCGCGGGGGCCGCGGCCTCGCTCAGGGACGCATCTACACGCAGTCGGGCGATCTGGTCGCCTCTGTCGCCCAGGAGATCATGGTCAGGGTGCCGTCCCCGGCCTGATGCCGCGCCTTTCGGCTCAGCGGTGGGTGTACTCGATGGAGGGGCCGACGTACGGCTCCCACGCGTCGCGCATCTCCTGCGTGAGCCGTGTGGGACGGCCCGACTTGGCGTCGACGAGCACGATGATCGCGGTCGACCGCGCATAGATCGTGCGGGGCTCGGCTGCGGGGTCGTTGTGCACCTCGTAGCAGACCTCGACGCTGGAGCCGCCGAGCTTGCCGAACCACATCTGCACTTCGAGAGGTCGACGCTGGTACGGCACCGGAGCGAGGTACTCGATCTCCTGCCGCGCGATGAGCGTCAGCGTGCCCTCGTCGATGCCTGAATCGAGCACAGCGGTCGATGGTGCCTGCTCACCGGGACCCGCACGCCAGAACGCGCGTACGCGCGCCTCCTCGAGGAGCTTCAGCATCGAGGTGTTGTTGACGTGATTGAATGCGTCCAGATCGCCCCAGCGGAGGTGGATCGGGATGTGCAGCCGGGGCCCCGGTGTCAGGTCGGACATCGGCGATCAGTCGCGCGTGAGCTTGCGGTGCGTCGACCGGTGCGGCTTGGCCGCGTCGGCGCCGAGGCGCTGGACCTTGTTCTCCTCGTAGGACTCGAAGTTGCCCTCGAACCAGTACCACTGAGCGGGCTTCTCGTCGGTGCCCTCGTACGCGAGGATGTGGGTCGCGATGCGGTCGAGGAACCACCGGTCGTGAGTGATGACCACTGCGCAGCCGGGGAACTCGAGAAGCGCGTTCTCGAGAGAACTCAACGTCTCGACGTCCAGGTCGTTGGTCGGCTCGTCGAGCAGGAGAAGGTTGCCGCCCTCCTTGAGCGTGAGGGCCAGGTTCAGACGGTTGCGCTCGCCACCGGAGAGCACGCCTGCCTTCTTCTGCTGGTCCGGGCCCTTGAAACCGAACTTCGAGACGTACGCGCGTGAGGGGATCTCCGTCTTGCCCACCGTGATGACGTCGAGACCGTCGGACACGACCTCCCACAGCGTCTTGTCGGGGTCGATGTTCGAGCGCGACTGGTCGACGTAGCTGATCTTGACCGTCTCGCCGATCTTGAGGTCTCCGCCGTCGAGCGGCTCCAGGCCGACGATCGTCTTGAACAGGGTCGTCTTACCGACACCGTTGGGGCCGATCACACCGACGATGCCGTTCGGCGGCAGGTTGAAGCTGAGCCCATCGATGAGCACCCGGCCGTCGAAGCCCTTCTGGAGCTTCTTCGCATCGATCACGATGCTTCCGAGACGCGGTCCCGCAGGAATCGAGATCTCCTCGAAGTCCAGCTTCCTCGTGCGTTCGGCCTCTGTCGCCATCTCCTCGTACCGCGCGAGTCGCGCCTTCGACTTCGTCTGACGGCCCTTTGCGCTGGACCTGACCCACTCCAGCTCCTCCTTGAGGCGCTTGGCGAGCTTCGCGTCCTTCTTGCCCTGGACCTCGAGGCGTTCGCCCTTCTTCTCCAGGTAGGTCGAGTAGTTGCCCTCGTAGCCGATCAGGCGGCCACGGTCGACCTCGGCGATCCATTCGGCGACGTGGTCGAGGAAGTACCGGTCGTGAGTGATGGCGATGACCGCGCCCTTGTATGCCTGAAGGTGCTGCTCGAGCCACAGCACACTTTCCGCGTCGAGGTGGTTGGTCGGCTCGTCGAGCAGGAGCAGATCGGGCTTCTGCAGGAGCAGCTTCGCGAGTGCGACGCGTCGCTTCTCACCTCCGGAGAGCGGAGCGATCGCCGCGTCTCCGGGAGGCGTGCGCAGGGCGTCCATGGCCTGTTCGAGCTGCGAATCGAGGTCCCAGCCGTCCGCCGCGTCGATCTCCTCCTGCAGGGTTCCCATCTCGGAGAGCAGGGAGTCGAAGTCGGCATCGGGATCTGCCATCAGCATGGAGATCTCGTTGAACCGATCGACCTTCGCCTTGATGGCGATGCCGTCCTGGATGTTCTCGATCACCGTCTTGGTCTCGTCGAGCTCCGGCTCCTGCATCAGGATTCCGACCGAGAAACCGGGAGACAGCTTCGCCTCGCCGTTCGACGGCGTGTCCATGCCGGCCATGATCTTGAGGATCGTCGACTTACCGGCGCCGTTGGGACCCACCATGCCGATCTTGGCACCGGGGAGGAACGCCATCGTGACGTCATCGAGGATGAGCTTCTCACCCACCGCCTTACGTGCACGAACCATCGAGTAGATGTACTCAGCCACCGAAAACCGCTCCTTCTGTTGGCGTCGAAGATCGACACTCCAGCCTACCGGCGATCTCGGGGGCCGCTACCGAAGCCGGATGCCAGCTCCACGACGCGGTTGCGCGCGGTGCCGCACGTGCCACGCACGTGGCGGGTTACCAGTCGATCGCTCGCGTCGTCCCGACGAGACAACGTCCCTCGGCCAGTTGCGGCATGACGACCGTGACGGGCTCGCCCGTCGACGGGCCCACCTGCCCTATGAGGCACTCCGTGTCTCCCCACCGCACGGCGAACATGAGGCTCTCCACCGGGTTGCCGACGGTCGAGACGTCCTGTGTGACCTGCATGGCTGCGCGGTCGAACCCGGCGGCGATCAGGGCGTCGATGTAGGCACGACCCGACACCTTCTGGTCTGACGCCCACACCGCGGCGGTCACGGCCGCGAAGAGCGGCAGGTTGTCATCGGCGGTGCCGTCCGGAACGTACGCGGAACCCGAAGGAGACGCCGACGGACTGGGGCTCACTCCGGCATCCGTCGGCTTCGGTGTGGGCGTTGCGGGCGCACCGCATGAGGTCAGCAGCAGCGCCAGCGTCGTGGCGACGCCGGTCGCGATCGCCGCACGCGATGCGGAGGAGTCCGGTCGTCGAAGCACGAACTGAGTCTAAGGGCGTCCTCCCCCGCAGCGCCCGAGCGCGCTCACGGCTGCCATGTGCGCCGGCGTCGATCGGCCAGGAATCTCAGAGCGTGCTCGCCCCTGCGGCAGCAGAATCCGCGAGGCCGTCTTCGGTGCCCAAGAGCGCGCCGTCCTTCGCCGCCCACGACGTGTCGATGTCCGGACCGTCACCACGCGAGTGCGCAGGCTGCTCGGGGTCATCGTGCGGATCCGATGTCGCAGCGGTTCTGGATGGGGCATCGACCCCCGATCGCGCGCTGCGGCGATACGCCGTCGTCCCCCATCGGAGATCGTGGCCGATCGCATCGGCGTCGATGTCGACGCTCGTGCCCTGCTTGCCGTTGTTCTCCCAGGCGCGAATCTTCATCCTCCCCGTGACGATCACGCTGTCACCGGACCGCAGAGAGGCCTTCGCATGTTCGCCCAGCTGACGGAAAGCCGCGACCGAGTACCAGTTCGTCGTCACATCGACCCACGTCTGGGTCGCATCATCGAATCGTCGGTGCGTGCTCGCGAGTCGGAAGTTCGTGACGGGAACTCCACCTGTCGTTCGCCCCTGAGTGGGATCGGTGGCGACGTTGCCGACGATGGTCACTGTGTCATGCATGTTCTCTCCTCTGTGCCCGGAGCGTGCGTCCGGATCACTTCAGAGTGCGTCCTCTCTCCACCTCGCCGATGCCGAGAACACGGGCATCCTGAACAACTCGGAGCGGCGCGCGAATGTGCAGAACCACTCCGTCGCCGGCAGTCGTCACGTCTGGCCAGCAATGTCGGTGGTCGGTCATACGTTCGAATCATGAAAGGAGATTCGATGTCTGCAACCCTGATCACGTCCACGCCCGAGGTTCCCTACGCGACACCGCAGCTGTCGACCAAGAAGGAGCATCTCGTGCGCGCGTCAGCCCACCTGTGGCGGGTTCACGACGCGCGAGAGAGGGTCCTCGGGCACCTGCGCCTCATCCCGGATCCACTCGGGGTTCGCTACCGGGCGGAGCGCCTGCACCTCGCCACGGCGTCGTTCCGACTCGTCGGCGACTTCTGGAGCGCGGATGACGCGGTCGCCGCTCTCCGCAACGGATGAGCACTGCCCGGCTCAGGCGATCGTGCCCCCGGCAGGATTCGAACCTGCGACCAAGAGATTAGAAGGCTCCTGCTCTATCCCCTGAGCTACGGAGGCGCACACATCTACCGTACCGCGCCAGACTCGGATGTCGGAGCCGTCGATAGGATGGCGAAATGGTATCTGCCTCAGAGAATGACCGCCTCGTATGGATCGATTGTGAGATGACCGGTCTCGATCTGGCCGTCGACGAACTCGTCGAGATCGCCGTCGTCGTCACTGATTTCGAGCTCCGTCCGGTGGACCCCGGCTTCCAGGTCGTCATCCGCCCGAGCGACGCGGCACTCGAGAACATGAATGACTTCGTGACGAAGATGCACGAGACGTCGGGGTTGATCAACGAGATCCCCCACGGCGTATCGCTGGCCGAGGCCGAAGCGCAGACCCTCGCCTACATCAAGCGGTTCGCTCCGGTCGAGCGCAAGGCTCCTCTCGCCGGCAACACCATCGGCACAGACCGGATGTTCCTGGCCAAGTACATGAGTCAGGTCGATCAGTGGCTCCACTATCGCAACGTCGATGTCTCGAGCATCAAAGAGCTCTCGCGGCGGTGGTACCCGCGGGTGTTCTTCCAGGCGCCGGCGAAAGACGGCGGACACCGCGCCCTCGCCGACATCCTCGAGTCCATCCGCGAGCTGCGGTACTACCGCGAGGCGGTCTTCGTCGATGAACCGGGGCCCTCGAGTGACGATGCTCGCGACATCGCCGCACGCACGGTGTCAGAGTTCACTCCGAACATGTAATAGACTCGTCTGGTTGCCGATCGCGATCGGCACATGGTGGGTATAGCTCAGCTGGTAGAGCGCTGGCTTGTGGTGCCGGATGTCGCGGGTTCGAGTCCCGTTACTCACCCCACTCTGAGAAGGTCCGAGTCGAAAGGCTCGGACCTTCTCTGCGTCACGAAGCGCTTCCTGCTCCGGGCCCGAACCACGGTGATCGACGCACGGTGAGGCCCCCGTAGGATTGCGGGGTGTCGCTCGCCGTGTGGTTCTCACTTCTGACCGCCTGCGTGGTTATCAGCTTCACGCCGGGGGCCGGCGCCATCAACACGATGTCGAACGCCCTGAGCCAGGGCTGGCGCCGTTCGATCTGGGGAATCCTCGGGCAGCAGCTCGCTCTCATCGTTCATGTCGTGATCATCGCGGCGGGCCTCGGACTCGTCGTGTCGCAGTCTGAGGTGCTGTTCAACGTGATCCGATACGCCGGCGCGGCATACCTGGTCTTCCTCGGCATACGTCTGATCCTCACCAAGCCGAAGCTTCCTGCCGCTGACGAGGGGACCACGGTCAACCTCTACGAGGGCCACTGGTCGATGATCAGACGCGGGTTCTGGGTGAATCTCCTCAACCCGAAGGCGATCGTGTTCTTCCTCGCGTTCATCCCGCAGTTCATCCGCCTCGATCAGCAACAGCTCCCTCAATACCTCACTCTCATCGTCACGGTCATCATCGTCGACATCGTGGTGATGTGGGGGTTCTTCGCCACCGCGGCTCGGCCTTTCCGAAGGCTCACACGATCAGCGCGCGGACAGCGGACGCTCAACAGCGTCTTCGGCTTCCTCTTCATCGCCGTCGCCGGTCTCCTCGTCTTCCTCCACTGACGCTTCGCTCCCCCGCCCGGCAATAGGCTGGACCTGATGGAAATGGATGCTGCGGACTTCGAAGAACTCGTGATCGACGAGCTCGATCGGCTGCCCGACGAGATGGTCGACGGGCTGGAGAACGTGGTGTTCGTCGTCGAGGATCGGCCGGAGGACGGAAGCCTGGACCTGCTCGGGCTCTACGACGGGCTGGCCCTGACCGAGCGCACGCAGTACGGCGCCGGCGAGCTCCCCGACCGGATCGTCGTCTACCGCGAGCCGCATCTGGCAGCGTGCGAGACGGACGACGAACTGCGCGACGAGGTGCACACGACCCTGGTGCACGAGATCGCGCACTTCTACGGCATCGACGACGAGCAGCTCCACACGCTGGGGTGGGCATGAGCCCCCTCGCCACGCCCGACGTCGAAGAGTCGGTCGATCTCTCGGCAGCTCCGCTCGAACCATGGGAGGTCGTCGTGTGGAACGACCCTGTCAACCTGATGAGCTACGTCGTGCGAGTCTTCCGCACCTACTTCGGCTACTCGCTGGAGCGCGCGACGGTGCTCATGCGACAGGTGCACCACGACGGCCAGGCGATCGTCGCGACAGGGCCGCGAGAGACGATGGAGGTGCACGCGCAGGCGATGCACGACTACGGCCTGTGGGCGACCGTCCGAAAGGCCAAAGGATGAGCGAGCCGATGGTGCGGATACGTATGGCTCGGGTCGAGGGCGCGCAGCTCGCGCAGCTGGTCGACGACTTCCGCGATCTCGTGGGAGCGACCCGCGACGTCGAGGATCCCGCGATCGGCCGCCTGGTTCCCGATGCCTACCCCGAGGACGAGGAGTCGTCTCGCGCGTTCCGGGATGCGACGCGAGAAGACCTGCTCGACCGACGCGCTCTGGACGCGGACATCGTCCGCACCGCACTCGCAGGCATGCGCGGTGACCTCGCCGAGATGTCACACAGCGAGGCCTTCGCGGAGCACGACCTCGACATACCTCCGTCCGACATCGACGCATGGCTGCGCACGCTCACCGCATTGCGCCTCGTGATCGCGGAGCGCCTCGGCATCGAGAGCGACGATGACCATGACCCCGACGACCCGCGGTTCGGCGTCTACGACTGGCTGGGGTACCGCCTCGAACTCACGATCGACGCGGCCGACGAGCTCCTCTGAGACCTACGGCACCTCGATGACCCTGGTCGCGAGCGCACGCGGATCGTCACGCACGATGTGATCGCTTTCCTGCTGCGCCCAGCGATCCCAGTGCGGACGATAGGTATCGCCATCGCGCGCCAGCGCTCGGGCCTTGCGACCGACCTCCGCGGACTCGACCCAGACCCGCACATCCGCAATCGCCGCCGTGTCGGGCGTGAGTATCCCGCTCCCTTCGATCAGCACCCCGAGCGCCGGGTCGACCGCGTGAATCTCGGCCTCGCTGCCGCTCCCCCAGTCCCATCGTCGCCACTCGCCCAGATACCCTCGTCCGTGCGGGCGGAGGATGCCGTCCAGAGCGCGTTCGACTCCGTCTCTGAGCCCGTCCCAGCCCGGATAGATCGAATCCAGTGCGACGAGCTGCACCCGTCCTGCTATCGGCCAACGTTCGACGAGCATGCGCGCGAGGGTCGTCTTCCCCGCTCCGCTGCGACCGTCGATCAGGACGACCGGGTTCGCCGCCGCGAGCATGTGGATGTCGTCGACGATCAGGGCCGCAGCTCGCTCGAGGGCGTCAGCGACCGGGTCACTACTTCTTGAGGGCACGGATGATGCGAGAGAGAGCGCGTCCGGTCACCCAGATGAACGGCACAGCGACGACGAGCAGCGTCACGATGTTGGGCTCGAACCGGAGCCCCTCCTCGCGACGGACGTAGACGCCGACCGGGACCGACACGCCTCCGCCTCCGCCGCCCTCGGCACCGTCACCGCTTCCTCCGCCGAAGCCGGAGTAGGTGAACGCCACCGGAGTGATGCTCACGCCGTCGATATCCTGCGGCTCGCCGTACGCGCTCTTCACGCCGAACGAGGCAGCCTGCTGTCCGAGTTCCAGTGCAATGTTGGGCATGGCTCCACGCTAGCCCAGGAATCGGCCGTGGGAAGGGTCAATCGAGCCCGTGCGCCCTGGGATGTTGCGCAGCACCACGGCCGTCGCCCCGCCCGATGTGTCTCGCTCGCCTGATCGTGGCCGTGCCGAAACGTGCGACGGCATCGTCGACCGCGCCCTCGACGCGCCTCCAGTCCTCGTCGTCGTCCCAGAGGCCGAAGCCGCCGCCGCCGGCCGGCCGCAGCTTCTCAGCGCGCACTCCGACCAGACGCACGGGATCCCGTCGATCGATCTGGTCGAAAAGCGCTTGGGCGGCCTCTCCGATGCGCTGGCCCACCGCGGTGGGTTCCGGGAGCGTCTGCGAACGGCTGATGGTGCGGAAGTCGTCGAACCTGATCTTGATGGCGACCGTCGACGTCTCCCATTCCGCCTTCCGCAGGCGCGCTGCGACGCGGTCGGCGAGGCGCAGGAGCTCGGCTCTCAGGAAGGACCTGTCTGAGATGTCGGTGTCGAAGGTCTCCTCGTGCCCGACGCTCTTCTCGACGCGTTCCGTCTCGACTGCCCGGGGATCCTCGCCGCGAGCGAGCTCCGCGAGTCGCGCGCTGAGAGCCGGCCCCACGGCGCGGTCGAGCATCGCCGGAGACGAGGTGCGGATGTCGCGCACCGTGCGGATTCCGCGCCCCTCCAATGCCTCGGCCGCCTTCGGCCCCACACCCCACATGGCGCGCACCGGACGCGGGTCGAGGAAGTCCTGCGTGTCGGATGCCGAGACGACGAGCATCCCATCGGGCTTCGAGATCGTCGAGGCCATCTTCGCCACATGCTTCGTGGCTGCGACGCCGACACTGCAGGTGATGCCCACCTCATCTCTGACGCGCTGCCGAACGAGGTGCGCGATCTGTGCAGGGCTGCCCCAGAGCCGTCGGACGCCGCGCACGTCGAGGAAGGCCTCATCGACCGACAGCGGCTCGACCAACGGCGTGAACGACTCGAAGATCGCCATCACCTGACGTGAGACCGCCTGGTAGCGATGGAAGTGCGGAGGAACGACGCGCGCCGACGGGCACAAGCGCAGCGCCTGAGACACCGGCATCGCCGCACGCACGCCGTAGCGGCGCGCCTCGTAGGAGGCGCTGGACACCACCGATCGGCCGTCGGGTGACCCGATGATCAGCGGGAGACCGCGCAAGCTGGGATCATCGAGCACCTCGACACCGGCGTAGAACGCATCCATGTCGACGTGCAGGATGCTCGTGCCGGTGTCGTCGGCATCGGCTGACGAGACGATGCGCCCTCTGCCGTCACCGTGTCCCATGAGACCATTCTCCCCCGGACCTCAGACATGAGGTCCGGGGGATCCGATCACTGCGCAGCGCGCTCGAGAACGAGTTCGCGGACCCGGGCTGCGTCGGCCTGGCCCTTCATAGCCTTCATCACAGCGCCGATGACGGCGCCGGCTGCCTGGACCTTGCCGTCCTTGATCTTCGCGAGAACGTCGGGCTGAGCTGCCAGGGCCTCGTCGATCGCGGCGATCAGCGCTCCGTCATCCGAGACGACGGCGAGTCCGCGGCCGTCGACGACCTCCTGCGGCGTGCCCTCACCGGCGATGACTCCCTCGAGCACCTGGCGGGCCAGCTTGTCGGTGAGGGTCCCGGCGTCGACGAGCTTCTGCAGCGCCACGACGTTCTCAGGAGAGATCAGCTCCGTGGCATCCTTCTCCTGCGTGTTCGCGAGACGGCTGATCTCGCCCGTCCACCACTTGCGGGCCGTGGCAGGAGTCGCTCCGGCCGAGATCGTCGCCTCGACGACCTCCAACAGGCCGCCGTTCCGCACGTCCTGGAACTCCAGGTCGGTGAACCCCCACTCGCCCATCAGGCGGCGCCGACGCGCCACGGGCTGTTCGGGCAGCTGCGCTCGGAGCTCCTCGATCAGCTCGGCCGCAGGCTCCACCGGAACCAGGTCGGGCTCGGGGAAGTACCGGTAGTCATCGGCATCCGACTTGGGACGACCGGGCGAGGTCGTGCCCGTGTCCTCGTGCCAGTGCCGGGTCTCCTGAGTGATCGTGCCGCCGTCGGCGAGGATCTGCGCCTGACGCTGGATCTCGTAACGCACGGCGCGTTCGACCGACCGCATCGAGTTGACGTTCTTCGTCTCGGTGCGCGTGCCGAGCTTCTCCTGGCCGCGAGGGCGCAGCGAGATGTTGGCGTCGCAGCGGAGGTTGCCGCGCTCCAGGCGGGCTTCGGAGATCCCGAGGCTGCGGACGATGTCACGGATGGTCGCGACATAGGCCTTGGCGACCTCAGGGGCACGGTGCTCAGTGCCGAAGATGACCTTCGTGACGATCTCGACGAGCGGAACACCGGCGCGGTTGTAGTCGACCAGCGAGTACTCGGCACCCTGGATGCGTCCGGTGGATCCGCCCATGTGAGTGAGCTTGCCGGCGTCCTCCTCCATGTGCGCGCGCTCGATCGGGATCTGCACGATGGTTCCGTCTTCGAGCTCGACCTCGACCTCACCCTCGAACGCGATCGGCTCGTCGTACTGCGAGATCTGGTAGTTCTTGCCGAGGTCGGGGTAGAAGTAGTTCTTCCGCGCGAAGCGGCTCGACGGTGCGATCGAGCAGCCGAGTGCAAGACCGAGGCTGATCGATGAGCGAATCGCCGTCTCGTTCACGACGGGCAGCGATCCGGGTAGACCGAGGTCGACCGGGGCGATCAGCGTGTTCGGCGCAGCCGCGTGATAGGCCTCGTTCGCCGGGTTCGGCGCGTCCGAGAACATCTTCGTGTTGGTGTTGAGTTCGACGTGCACCTCGAATCCGAGAACGGGCTCGAACAGCTCGAGCGCTTTGTCGAAGTCCATGAGCTTGGCAGTGGCCATCAGCGGGTCCCTCCCACGAGCTGGGGTGCACGCGTGAGGAGCGGTGCTCCCCACGAATCGACGAGGAGCGTCTCGACCGCAGCGCCGACCTTGTAGAGTCGCGCGTCCTCCCTCGCCGGTGCGATGAACTGGATGCCGACGGGCAGTCCGTCTTCTGACGCGAGGCCGCTCGGGATCGAGATGCCCGGGACGCCGGCGAGGTTGACCGGGATCGTCGTGATGTCGTTGAGGTACATCTGCAGCGGATCGTCGATCTTCTCGCCGATCTTGAACGCGGTGGTCGGTGCCGACGGCGTCGCGATGATGTCCACCTCCGCGAAGGCGTTCGCGAAGTCCTGCTGGATGAGCGTGCGGACCTTCTGTGCACTGCCGTAGTAGGCGTCGTAGTACCCCGCCGACAGTGCGTACGTGCCGAGGATGATGCGTCGTTTGACCTCGTCGCCGAAGCCGGCGTCGCGCGTCGCGGACATGACGTCCTCGACGGTCGGGTTGCCATCAGGAGTCACACGGAGACCGAAGCGCACGGAGTCGAACTTCGCGAGGTTGCTGGATGCCTCGGCGGGGAGGATCAGATAGTACGCGGCGACGCCGTACTCGAAGTGGGGCGCTCCGATCTCGACGATCTCTGCACCCTGAGCCTCCATGAGCGCGAGAGCGCTGCGGAACGACTCGGCGACGCCCGGCTGGAACCCGCTGTCGGGCAATTCCCTGATGACGCCGACCCTGAGGCCTTTGAGCACATCTCCGCGCGCGCCCTCACGGGCGGCATCCGCGAACGAAGGCCACTCGTCGCGCAGCGATGTGGAGTCCTTCGGGTCGTGACCGCCGATCGCGTCATGCAGCAGACCTGCGTCGAGCACGGTGCGCGTCACCGGTCCGACCTGGTCGAGGCTGGAAGCGAGTGCGATCGCGCCGTAGCGGCTGACACCGCCGTAGGTGGGCTTGACGCCGACCGTGCCGGTCACATGCGCGGGCTGACGGATTGATCCACCGGTGTCTGAGCCGAGCGCCAGCGGAGCCTCGAAGGCGGCGACGGCCGCGGCCGATCCACCGCCGGAGCCACCGGGGATCCGATCGAGGTCCCACGGGTTGCGGGTGGGGCCGTATGCGGAATGCTCGGTGGACGACCCCATGGCGAACTCGTCCATGTTGGTCTTGCCGAGCGGGATCAGCCCTGCCGCGCGCGATCGAGCGACGACGGTGGCGTCGTACGGCGAGCGGTAGCCCTCGAGGATCCGCGAGCCGCTGGTGGTCGGCTGGTCGGTCGTGACAAGCACGTCCTTGATGGCGAGCGGCACACCGGCGATCGGGCCGAGCTCCTCGCCCGCAGCCCGCCTCGCGTCGACAGCTGCGGCGGCATCGAGCGCGCCCTCGTTCACGTGGAGGAAGGCATGGACGTCGCCGTCGACGGCGGCGATGCGGTCGAGGTGTGCGCGCGTCGCCTCGACGCTGGAGATCTCGCGGCTGGCGAGCTTGTCCGCAAGCTCGGCTGCGGTCATCCGGATGATGTCGCTCACTGTTCTTCTCCCAGGATCGCGGTGACGCGGAACCGGCCATCGGCCTGGTCCGGCGCGTTCTGGAGCACCTGTTCGTGCGTGAGCGTCTCGCCCACCACATCGGGACGGTAGACGTTGCTCAGCGGGATCGGGTGACTCGTCGCGGCGACGTCGGGGCTTGCGACCTCAGACACCTTCGCGATGTTGTCGACGATGGCATCGAGCTGGCCCGTCAGCCGGGTCACCTCGTCGTCGTTGAGCTGGATGCGCGCGAGCACGCCGAGATGGCGCACAAGATCAGGGGTGATTTCAGACACGTCCCAAGTCTAGTTGCCGTGCTCGTCGTCTCCCCGCAGACGGGCGGTGCCGGTCCTATGCTGGGCGGGTGAGCCCGTACCAGCCTCCCCGCCCGTGGATCGCCAGCTATGCGGAAGGCGTCCCCGACGACCTCGCCCCCGTCTCGGGATCGCTGGTCGACATCGTCGCGGCATCCGCTCGCGATTACCCCGACGCCCCTGCACTGCAGTTCTTCGGACGTGAGACGACCTATGCGCAACTGCAGGATGCGATCGACCGCGCCGCCGAGGGTCTGCGCGATCTCGGCGTGCGCGCAGGGGATCCGGTCGCGATCGTGCTGCCGAACTGCCCGCAGCACATCGTGGCGTTCTACGCCGTGCTCCGTCTGGGCGCCGTGGTCGTCGAGCACAACCCGCTCTACACGCCTCGCGAGCTCCGCAAGCAGTTCGAGGACCACGGCGCGAAGCACGCGATCGTCTGGAACAAGGTCGTATCGACGGTGCAGGAGTTCCCGGCCGATCTCGCGGTGACGAACCTCATCTCCGTGGACGTCACCCGGGCGATGCCCTTTCTGACCCGCGTGGCTCTGCGACTGCCTGTGGCGAAAGCGAGAGAGTCGCGCGCGGCGCTCACCGAGCGCGTCCGGGGAACCGTCGCCTGGGACTCGCTGGTGCAGTCGGCTCCGATCTCGGCGACGCACCCGAAGCCGGCCACCGGCGACCTCGCCATCATCCAGTACACGTCGGGCACCACGGGAACCCCCAAGGGTGCGGCGCTGACGCACGGGAACCTGCTCGCGAACGCCGCCCAGTCGCAGGCGTGGGTGCCGTCCATCCAGCGTGGCAAGGGCTGCGTCGTCTACGCGGTGCTGCCGATGTTCCACGCTTACGGCCTCACGCTGTGTCTGACGTTTGCGATGTCGATGGGAGCACGACTCGTGCTCTTCCCGAAGTTCGATCCGGACCTCGTGCTCGGTGTGATGAAGAAGCACCCGGCGACGTTCCTTCCGCTTGTGCCCCCGATCGCTGATCGACTGCTCGCAGCGGCGAACGCCGAGGGCGTGTCCCTCGACGGGATCGAGGTCGCGATCTCCGGCGCCATGGCGCTCCCTCACGAGCTGGTGGTGCCGTTCGAGGCTGCCACGAACGGCTTCCTCGTCGAGGGATACGGACTCAGCGAATGCTCCCCCGTTCTGATGGCGAATCCGGTCGCAGACAACCGCGTGCCCGGAACAGTGGGACTTCCGTTGCCCGGCACCGAATGCCGGGTGGTCGATCCCGACAACCCGACCGTCGATGTCGAACCCGGCGCAGCGGGCGAACTCCTCGTGCGCGGTCCACAGGTGTTCTCCGGGTACTACGGCAAGCCGGAGGAGACCGAGGCCGTCTTCGTCGACGGCTGGTTCCGCACCGGAGACATCGTGACGGTCGACGATGCGGGCTTCATCAGAATCGTCGACCGCATCAAGGAACTCATCATCACCGGCGGCTTCAATGTCGCACCGACGGAGGTGGAGAACGCACTGCGTCAGCACCCGCAGGTCGCCGACGCCGCGGTGGTCGGCCTGCCGAGCGATCACTCCGGCGAGGAGGTGGTCGCGGCGATCGTCATCGACTCCGGAACCGAGGTGGACGTCGAGGCGATCCGCGAGTATGCGCGCAGCATCCTCACCCCCTACAAGGTGCCCCGGCGCATCTTCGTCGTGGATGAGCTTCCGAAATCGTTGATCGGCAAGGTCCTGCGCCGGCAGGTCAGGGAGAAGCTCCTGGCGCTGACCTCCGGTGCCTGAGGGCGCCCTCACAGGCGCGGGAACCCGGGACGCGCTACCCTTGATCAGTGACCCCTGAAGACGCTGTGCCCACCGACGCCCCCGAGACCCCTGGATTCGAGGAGCTCGGCATCACCGGCCCCGTCCTCAAGGCGATCAAGGACCTCGGCTACGAGACCCCCTCCCCCATCCAGGCCGCGACGATCCCGACTCTCCTGTCGGGCCGCGACGTCGTCGGCATGGCGCAGACAGGAACGGGAAAGACCGCGGCCTTCGCGCTCCCCGTCCTGGAGCGCCTCGACGTCTCGCAGAAGACTCCGCAGGCGCTGGTGCTCGCTCCGACTCGCGAGCTCGCACTGCAGGTCTGCGAGGCCTTCGAGTCCTACGCCTCGAAGATGAAGGGTGTGCACATGCTGCCGGTCTACGGCGGCCAGGCCTACGGCGTGCAGCTCTCCGCGCTGCGCCGCGGCGTCCACGTGATCGTCGGAACGCCCGGCCGCATCATGGACCACCTCGCCAAGGGCACTCTCGACCTCTCGCAGCTGCAGTACCTGGTGCTCGACGAGGCCGACGAGATGCTCAAGATGGGCTTTGCGGAAGATGTCGAGCAGATCCTCGCTCAGACGCCCGTCGAGAAGCAGGTCGCACTGTTCTCCGCGACGATGCCCCCGCAGATCCGCCGCCTCGCGCAGAAGTACCTGCGCGATCCCGAAGAGATCAGCATCAAGTCGAAGACCGCAACGGGCACCAACATCACGCAGCGCTACCTCGTGGTGTCGTACGCGCAGAAGGTCGATGCGCTGACCCGCATCCTCGAGGTCGAGAACTTCGACGGCATGATCGTGTTCGTCCGCACCAAGAACGAGACCGAGACGCTCGCCGAGAAGCTGCGCGCCCGTGGATACTCGGCCGCTGCGATCAACGGCGATGTGGCGCAGGTGCAACGTGAGCGCAGCGTCAACCAGCTCAAGGACGGCAAGCTCGACATCCTCGTCGCGACGGACGTCGCCGCTCGAGGTCTCGACGTCGAGCGCATCAGCCACGTCATCAACTTCGACATCCCCACCGACACCGAGTCCTACGTGCACCGCATCGGCCGCACCGGACGCGCCGGTCGCAAGGGCGACGCGATCAGCTTCATCACCCCGCGCGAGCGTTACCTGCTCAAGTCGATCGAGAAGGCGACCCGCCAGCAGCCGACGCAGATGCAGCTGCCCAGCATGGACGACGTCAACACCACGCGTCTCGCGCGATTCGACGATGCGATCACGACCGCGCTCGGCGACAGCCCGCGGATCGAGAAGTTCCGTGACATCATCGCCCACTACGTGCGCAACCATGATGTGCCTGAAGCCGATGTGGCCGCTGCGCTCGCGGTCGTCGCGCAGGGCGACACTCCGCTGCTGCTCGACCCGTCGGATGACCCGCTGACGAAGGCCGTCGAGTTCGACAACCGTCCGCCGCGGGAACGCAACACCCGCGATCAGCGGGAGCCCCGCGAGCCTCGCGAGCGCCGTGGACGGGGCGACTACAAGCCCTACCGCATCGAGGTCGGTCGACGTCACCGGGTCGAGCCGCGTCAGATCGTCGGTGCGCTCGCGAACGAGGGCGGCCTCGGCCGTGACGATTTCGGCGCCATCAACATCCGGCCGGACTTCACGGTCGTCGAGCTTCCCGCCAACCTCGACTCCTCGGTGCTCGACAAGCTCAGGGACACCCGCATCTCTGGTCGACTGATCGAGATCAAGCCCGACCGTGGTCCGGCAGCCCGACGCAACGACGGCCCGCGCGACGCCGGCGCTCGAGGCGGCTTCGACCGCCCCCGCTACGACCGCGAGGACCGTCCGGCCCGCTCCGATGAGCGCGGCGAGAAGCCGTTCCGCAAGCCGCGGCACAAGGACTGATCGACCAATGCACATCGAGCGCGCAGGCCCCGAGGATGTTCGGGGCCTGGCGCGCTTGAAGTGGATTGACAGAGCCGGCGACGACGCCGACACCGCGGAGTTCGACTCGTTCGTGGACGCACTCGGGGCGTGGTGGGAAGCCCATCGGGCCACCCACTTCGCGTTCGTGGCCCTCACCGAGGACACGACGGTGGGTGCCGCATGGGTCGCGCTGCTCCCGCGCGTGCCCAGCCCTGGTGCGAACAACCGCCTCTCGGCAGACATCCAGAGCGTCTTCGTGATGCCCGAGCACCGTGGGGGCGGCGTGGGCGCCGCACTCGTCGACGCAGCTGCCACCCATGCGCACAGAGCCGGCGCCTCCAGGGTCACCGTGCACTCGAGCGAGCGCGCGGTTTCGGTCTATCAGCGGCTCGGGTTCACCGGATCTCCGAAGCTGCTCCAGCGGATCGCCGAGGCATAGTCGCGTCAGGCGCCTGAGGTTCCCGACGCCGCGCTGCGTGCCAGGCGCGCGGCGACGTCGAGCAGGGACTCCGGCCGCGCGAGCAGCGATCGCTGCTCCGGGTGGTCGATGAGGTGCTGCAACAGCCTGTGGGCGCCATCGACTGTCGGAGCCCAGTATCCGCCGACATGGTGACGGCTCAAGGGTGCGGTGGTGGATTCTCCGCCGATCTGCACGTCGACTGTGCCGTCATCCGGGTCCATTCCGAGATCGGAGACGGCGAGGAACGTCAGCGCACCGATGACGATCGTGCTGACGAGCCCCGGCAGCCGGAATCTCGTCACGGGTACGTCGATCAGCACTCGTTCGACCTGAATCCACGGGACGATACCGCGATTCTCACTGCCGTCGCGGAAGAGGACCGCGTCGGGTGTCAGGCGCAGATGATGCCTCCCCGGATCACCCACCGCCAGCGCGCCCGGAACGACGATCAACGGCCCGTAGCGCTTCATCCGAGCGCGTCCGGCCCCTGGGTCACGAGGATGTGGAACTGAGCAGCGTCGAGGATGCGGATACCGAGCTCCTCCGCCTTGCCCAACTTCGACCCCGCGCCAGGACCGGCGGCGACGAAGTCGGTCTTCTTCGACACGCTCGACGCGGCCTTGCCGCCCGCCTTGATGATGGCCTCCTGGGCACCGTCGCGTGTGTACCCGTCGAGCGATCCGGTCGCGACGATGGTGAGGCCGTCGAGTACGCCGCCCTCGACCACGGCAGCACCCGGACCCGGGTGACCGGGAGTCGCCCACTGGACCCCGGCCTCGGCCCACTGCTGCACGATCTCTCTGTGCCAGTCGACTTCGAACCACGCGAGCAGCGAGTCGGCGATGATGCCGCCGACCCCCTCGACCGCAGCGAGCTCGTCGCGGGAGGCCGCGCGGATCGCATCGAGCGAGCCGAACCACTGCGCGAGCGCTCGTGCAGCGACGGGGCCGACGTGACGGATGTTGAGCGACACGAGAAGTCGCCACAGGTCCTTCGTCTTCGCCTTCTCGAGCTCGGCCAGGAGGGTGAGGGCCTGCGACGACGGCTGCGGCCCCTCGAGGCCGGACTTCTTCTCTGCGGCCGTGGGATTGCGGCGGAACGGCGCTCGTGTCTTCACCAGCCCGTCGTCGTCCTCCTTCGGCAGGCCCGTCTCCGCGTCGCGGACGAACAGCTCGATCGGCACGATCTCTTCGAGCGTGAGCGCGAAGAGTCCTGCCTCGGTCTCGAGGGGCGGAACGGCCGGCGACGTCGGCTGGGTGAGCGCCGCTGCAGTGACCTCGCCGAGAGCCTCGATGTCGAGCGCGCCCCGTGATCCGATGTGCTCGACGCGACCGCGCACCTGCGCAGGGCACGATCGCGCATTCGGACACCGCAGATCGATGTCGCCCTCTTTCATCGGGCGCAGCGGGGTGCCGCACTCGGGGCACTCCACGGGCATGACGAACTCGCGCTCCGTGCCGTCGCGCTTGTCGACCACGGGACCGAGCACCTCGGGGATGACGTCGCCCGCTTTACGCAGCACGACGGTGTCGCCGATGAGTACGCCCTTCGCCTTCACGACGTCCTTGTTGTGGAGCGTCGCCTGCCTCACCACCGAGCCCGCCACCTGGGCGGGAGCCATCACCGCGAACGGCGTGGCCCTGCCTGTGCGACCCACCGATACGACGATGTCGAGGAGTTTCGTCTGCACCTCTTCGGGCGGGTACTTGTAGGCGATCGCCCAGCGCGGAGCGCGGCTGGTGGCTCCGAGCTCATCGTGCAGGGAGAGCTCATCGACCTTGACCACGATGCCGTCGAGTTCGTGCTCGATGTCGTGCCGGTGCTGGCCGAAATACTCGACGAACGCCGCGACTTCATCGATGCTCGTGCAGACCTTGGTGTGGGGGCTCGTCGGCAGACCCCACTCTGCGAGCTGCTCGTACACCTGGCTCTGCGCTGCGACGGGTGGGTTCTGCCAGGCGCCTATGCCGTGCACGTAGAGAGCGAGCGATTCGATGCGCAGCATCCCCGCCTCGAGCTCGAGACCGTTCTTCTTGTCGATCTGCTGCCGCAGGCCCCCGCTCGCCGCGTTCCGCGGGTTGGCGAAGGAGGGGAACCGCCGGGCGGCGGCCGTTCGGGCCTTCTCCTCGTCGAAAGGCTTCTTCGCACCCGATCGCGCCTCCCATCGCGCATACGCGTCGTCGTAGGCACGCTCGCGGAACTCCGCCTGCGCCACGTTCAGGCGTTCGAACGCCGCAACCGGGATGAACACCTCGCCGCGGACCTCGACGATCGCAGGGTGGCCCGTGCCCGAGAGCTCGAACGGTATCTCGGGCAGTCGCAGCGCGTTCTCGGTGACGATCTCGCCGACGCGCCCATCTCCTCGCGTCGCGGCGGACGTCAGCCGGCCGTTCTCGTAGCGGAGATTGATGGCGAGTCCGTCGATCTTCAGTTCGGTGAGCCAGTCGACGTCACGCCCCGCCGAAGCCCGCGTCTTCGCTGCCCACTCCCGCAGTTCGTCGATCGAGAACACATTGTCGAGACTCAGCATCCGCTCGGCGTGCTCGATCGTCGCCAGACCCGTCGCTTCGGCGGCGCCCACCATCTGGGTGGGTGAATCCTGTCCCTGGAGCTCGGGGTGCAGCCGTTCGAGTTCTTCGAGCCGGCGCATCCATCCGTCATACGTGGCGTCGTCGACGAGCGAGGTGTCACGCCCGTAGTACGCGTCCTTCGCCTCGAGGATGCGAGTGGTCAGCTCGTCCGCTTCGATACGGGCGTCTTCCAACGAGATGTTCTCCGGCACCCCGCCAGTCTACGAGCGAGCACCGACATCCCGAGCGCGGGTCTAGGCGTCGACAGGCACGGCCGACACCGTGCGATCGATCGTGAACTGGCCGAGCACTCTCGTTCCCACGTACAGCACAGCAGTCTGTCCGGGGGCGACGCCGTCGAGGGGGCGATCCGGCACCACTCTCACTTCATCCGCCGAGACGAAAGCCCTCGCAGGTTCCGGTTCCGAATGAGCGCGGATCTGCACGTCACAGCTGAACTCCGCGTCTTCGGGGGCTGCACCTGCCCAGCTGAACCGACCGCCGGAGATCTCGCGCGTCGCGAGCGCCTCCTTCGGCCCGACGACCACGGTGTTCGAGACCGGGCGCACCTCGAGCACGAATCGGGGCTTGCCGTCGGCGGCGGGAACCCCGAGCTTGAGCCCGCGGCGCTGGCCGACCGTGAACGCGTGCGCACCCTCGTGGGACCCGACGACGGCTCCGCTGCGGTCGACGACCTCGCCTGTCGCCGTGCCCACCTTCTCGGCGAGCCAGCCACGGGTGTCGCCGTCAGGGATGAAGCAGATGTCGTGGCTGTCGGGCTTCTGCGCCACGCTCAGACCGCGCGCTTCGGCTTCCGCACGCACGACGGCCTTGGACGGCGTGGTTCCGAGCGGGAAATAGGTGTGCGCGAGCTGGTCGGCCGTCAGCACACCCAGCACGTAGGACTGATCCTTCGCGTTGTCCGCAGCCCTGTGCAGCTCGAGGCCGGCATCCGTGGGGATCAGCGTCGCATAGTGTCCCGTGCAGACGGCATCGAAGCCGAGCTCGATCGCTCGATCGAGCAGGGCGGCGAACTTGATCTTCTCGTTGCATCGCATGCACGGATTGGGAGTGCGCCCCGCCTGGTACTCCGACACGAAGTCGGCGATCACGTCTTCGCGGAACCGCTCGGAGAAGTCCCAGACGTAGAAGGGGATGCCGAGGAGATCTGCTGCGCGTCTGGCGTCGAGAGCGTCCTCGATGGTGCAGCAGCCCCGGCTCCCGGTGCGCAGGGTGCCGCCCGCCCGGGAGAGCGCGAGATGCACTCCAACGACGTCGTGCCCCGCCTCCACGGCCCTCGCGGCCGCGACTGCGGAGTCCACTCCGCCACTCATGGCCGCAAGAATCCTCATGGAACCAGTCTACGAGCGCGCAGCCGAGCCGGAGCCGGACGCTCTCGCATAGGCGTCGGCGATAGCGGCGAGAACCGCGTCGATGTCGGCGTCTGTGGAGGTGCGGCCCAGCGAGAACCGGAGCACGCTGCGGGCATCCTGCTCGCTGCGCCCCATCGCCATCACCACATGCGACGGCTCTGCGACTCCTGCCTGGCACGCCGATCCGGTCGACGCGGCGATCCCTGCCGTATCGAGCAGGAAGAGCAGGCTCTCCCCCACCGCACCGGGGAAGAGAATGTGGGCGTTGCCGGGGAGGCGTCGCGAACTGTCGCCGAGCAGCTCAGCCTGCGGCACTCGTGTCAGGATGCCGTCGACCAGCCGGTCGCGCATCGCTGCGAGTCGAGTCGTCTCCGACTCCCGCTCGGACTCCGCGAGTTCGAGCGCGGTGGCGAACGCGGCTGCGCCCGCCACATCCTGCGTCCCGGCGCGGAGCCCTCTCTGCTGCGCGCCACCGCGAAGGAGCGCCGAGAGCCGAGCGGTGCGAGCGACGACCAACGCGCCGACACCGACCGGCGCTCCGATCTTGTGTCCTGCGACGCTCATCGCGACCAGCCCCAGCGCATCCGGGGCATCGCCTCTCAGCCCTCGGAAGGACAGTGGTAGATGACCGAGCGCCGACACCGCATCGAGGTGAAGGGGCACGAGAGCCTGCGCGGCCGACGAGGCGAGCTCAGCGGCGTCGTTGATCGTCCCCGCCTCGTTGTTGGCGACCAGGGCGGTTGCCAACGCTGCTCCGGGAAGCTGGTCGGCGAACACTCGCCCGTCGATCGCCGCCGTGCGAAATACCGGTACAGCGCGCAGGACCGCTCCCGCTGCGACCAGAGCCTCGATCGTGTCCACGGTCGCGTGATGCTCGGCCTCCGGCATCACGATCGCATCCGTCCCCACGGGCCGCGCCTGCCAGAGTCCCTGCAGCGCGAGATTGATCGACTCCGTGCCGCCCGAGGTGAAGACGACCTCGATGGGATCGCAGTCGAGCACTGCAGCTGAGCGCTCGCGCGCCTCCTCGAGCAGGCGCCTCGCATCCTGCCCCGCGCCGTGGGTCGACGATGCGTTCCCGACCATCTCGCTCGCATCGAGCCATGCATCCCGCGCCTCAGGGCGCAGGGGTGTCGTGGCCGCGTGGTCGAGATAGTGCCGCATTCCTCCACTCTCCCCCATTTTCCGGGTGGTGGCGTGCACATGGAACTGAGTGCATGCGGTCCTGAGACCCGAGTGCAGACCTCTAGTGTGTATTCATGCCCGCGATCCGAGACATCACCGTGCCCGGCGGTACTGCACTCGACAACCTCGGTGTGCGCCTTCACGACGGCGTCGGAACCCTCCGCGTCTGGTCGCAGAACGCGTCCTCCATCGAGCTCGTCGTCTTCGATGCCACCGACCTCGACTGGGTGATCGATCAGGTCGACCTCGCCCGCCTTCCCGGCGGCATCTGGGAAGTGACCACGGAGCTGCTCCAGCCGGGAACCCGGTACGCGATCCGCGTGGGAGGGCCGCACGGTCCGGGCAACACGTTCAACCCCGAGACCCTCCTGCTCGATCCCTATGCCCGTGGTCTCGCCCAGGGCGACGGCTACGAGGAGTGGCGCTCCGTCGTGATCGTCGACGGGTTCGACTGGGGAGAGTCCGTCAAGCCGCGGATCCCGCTCGACCGGACCGTGATCTACGAAGGGCACCTGAAGGGTCTGACCAAACGCCAGCCCGACGTGCCGCCTGCTCTGCACGGCACCTACGCCGGACTCGCGCACCCGGCCATGATCGAGTACTTCCACTCTCTCGGCATCACCTCGATCGAGCTGCTTCCCGTTCAGGCCTTCGTGCCGGAGCCGCGGTTGCTCGAGCGCGGCCTCACCAACTACTGGGGGTACAACACCCTCAACTTCTTCACGCCGCACAACGCCTACGCGACAGAGGATGCCCGCAAGGGCGGCCCTGACGCCGTTCTCGCCGAGTTCAAGGGCATGGTGCGACTGCTGCACGAAGCCGGACTCGAGGTCATCCTGGACGTCGTGTACAACCACACGTCTGAGGAGGGCCTCGGCGGTCCTCGCTCGAGTCTTCGCGGTATAGACAACGCGAGCTATTACCGACAGGACGCGTCCGGCGCGTACATCGACACGACGGGGTGCGGCAACACGCTCGACACCTCGACCGATGCCGGCGCCCGACTCGTGCTCGACTCGCTGCGCTACTGGGCGCAGGAGATGCAGATCGACGGGTTCCGGTTCGACCTCGCCGCCGCGATCGCGCGCGACGACTCGCACACCTACACACCGGAGCATCCGCTGCTCACCGCGATCGCCAACGATCCGATCCTCAGCGAGACCAAGCTCATCGCGGAGCCGTGGGACGTCGGCATGGGCGGGTGGCAGACGGGCAACTTCCCGAACGGCTGGATGGAGTGGAACGACCGCTACCGCGACCGGGTGCGGAACTTCTGGCTGAGCGACATCGATTACGCGCGTCGTGCCTCCGCCCCGGTCGGCATCGGCGGCTTCGCCACGCGTCTCGCCGGCTCCTCGAACACCTTCGCCGCCGAGCGGGGCCCGCTCGCGAGCATCAACTTCGTCACGGCGCACGACGGGTTCACGCTGCACGACCTCGTGTCGTACGACGTCAAGCACAACGAGGCGAACGGCGAGCAGAACCGCGACGGTGCCGACATGAACCGTGCGTTCAACCATGGCATCGAGGGGCCGACCGACGACCCGACCATCCTCGCCGCCCGTCGAAAAGCGATGCGCAACCTGCTCGGCACCCTGCTGCTGTCTGCGGGCATCCCGATGCTCACCGCAGGCGACGAGGTCGGGCGCACCCAGCGCGGCAACAACAACGCCTATGCGCAGGATTCGTCGCTGACATGGCTCGGATGGGACGCGGAGCCGTGGCAGGAAGACCTGCGCGCGCACGTCGCTCGACTGATCCAGCTCCGTTCGGAGAACCCCGCCCTGCGCCCGAGCCGATACGCCCGACTCGGCGAGCACATCCCCAACGCCTCGGTCATGGACTGGTTCGACCAGAACGGCGAGACGATGGAGAGCGAGCAGTGGACGGACCCCGGTAACCGAACGCTCCAGTACGTCGCGGCCTCGACACCCGACCGTGAGGCGGCCAACCGGATCCTCCTCATCGTGCACGGCACGGAGTCGCCCATCGACGTGCGCCTCCCGGAGGAACTCGAGGATGCGACGCGCTTCGTCTCGCTGTGGTCGAGTGCCGACGAGCGCCCGGATGCCGGTGGCGAGGTGTTCGCCCCGGGCGACATCCTGCCCATCCCCGGCACCTCCATGCGACTCTTCCGCGTGGAATGACGGGCGGCGCGCCGGTGCCTTCCGCGAGCTACCCGCTCACCGTCCGGAGCGGTACATTCGGGAGGTGGCCGCACGAATGAGCAGCACCAGTCCGAAGGCTCTCCGAAGCCCCGCACAGATCCCGTCGCGCCCGTTGGGGCCCGTCTCGGACGGCGACGGGCTCGTCGCGACTCGCATCCCTTTGGTCGGCGGCACCCCCGCCGTGCCAGGCGGTTTCGCACCCAAGGCCTTCGTCGGCGAAGTGGTGCCGTTCAGCGTGGTCGCCTTCCGCGAAGGGCACGACCTCATCGGCGTGCAGCTCCGGCTGACCTCACCCGACGGCGAGGAGACGCTTCACCGCCTGACCCCTTTCCTGGACGGGACCGATCGCTGGGGTGCCGAGATCGCGATCGACCTTCAGGGTCGCTGGTCGTTCCGCTTCGAGGCGTTCTCCGATGACTTCGCGACCTGGGCGCATGCCGCCGAGGTGAAGGTCGCCGTTGGCGTCGATGTACCGGTGATGGCGGCGCTCGGCGCCGAGCTGCTCACGCGCGCAGCGGCCGAGAAGGACCGTCCCGCCGCTCAGCGCCGACGTCTCAGAGACATCGCCGCAGCGCTGGCCGGCGGCGATGCGGCGACGACGACCGCTGCCTCGACCGATCCCGAGCTCGCGGGATTCTTCCGGGACCGGCCGCTCACGACACTGCGTTCCGCGTCAGCTGTGCACACGCTGCTGGTCGAGCGGACTGCAGCGGGCGTCGGCGCATGGTACGAGTTCTTCCCCCGCTCAGAGGGAGCGAAGCATCTCAAAGACGGCACTGTCAAGAGCGGAACGTTCAGGACGGCCGCCAAACGCCTTCCCGCGGTCGCCGCGATGGGATTCGACGTCATCTATCTGGTGCCCGTCCATCCGATCGGGACGACGAACCGCAAGGGTCGGAACAACACACTGACGACCGAACCAGGGGACCCGGGTTCGCCGTATGCGATCGGCTCTGCCGACGGCGGACACGACGCGATCCACCCCGAGCTCGGCAAGCCCGCCGACTTCCGCGCGTTCGTGCGAGCCGCGAAGAACGAGGGTCTGGAGGTCGCTCTCGATCTCGCGCTGCAGGCATCTCCGGACCACCCCTGGGTCGATGAGCACCCGGAGTGGTTCACGACCCTCCCCGACGGCACCATCGCATACGCAGAGAACCCTCCGAAGAAGTACCAGGACATCTACCCCCTGAACTTCGACAACGACCCTGCCGGCATCTACCAGGAGATGCTGCGCATCGTGCAGCACTGGGTGCGCGAGGGCGTCAAGATCTTCCGGGTCGACAATCCGCACACGAAGCCGCTGCAGTTCTGGGAGTGGCTCATCGCCACGGTGAATGCCCAGGACCCGGACGTGATCTTCCTCGCCGAGGCGTTCACGCGCCCTGCCGTGATGCGCGCGCTCGCTGCCGTGGGGTTTCAGCAGAGCTACAGCTACTTCACCTGGCGCAACACCAAGGCGGAGCTCGAGGAGTTCCTCACCAGCGTCGCGCACGAGACCAGCGACTACATGCGACCGAACCTCTTCGTGAACACGCATGACATCCTCACCGAGTACCTGCAGTTCGGCGGACGCGCGGCATACCGGATCCGGGCATGCATCGCGGCGACAGCTGCTCCCGTGTACGGGGTCTACGCGGGCTACGAACTCTTCGAGAATGTCGCGCGCCCCGGTTCCGAGGAGAACATCGACAACGAGAAGTACGAGTTCAAGTTCCGTGACTGGGAGGGTGCGGAGGAGGCCGGCGACTCGTTGGCGCCCCTCCTGCGCCGTCTGAACGCGATCCGTCGCGCGCACCCGGCTCTGCGACAGCTCCGCAATCTCGCCGTGCACTGGAGCGATGACGACTCCGTGCTCGTCTACAGCAAGCACCTCGATGCGGCCTTCACCGGCACCGGCGAATCCGACACGCTCCTCGTGATCGCCAACGTCGATCCGCATTCCGTTCGCGAGACCACAGTGCATCTCGACACCACGATCTGGGGTGTGCCCCTGGGCGAGCAGTTCGAGGTGGAGGACCTGCTGACCGGTGCCGTCTGGACCTGGGCCGATCACAACTACGTGCGCCTCGACGCCTTCGCCGAACCGGTGCACATACTGAAGGTGAGGAGACGATCATGAGCTACGTCGAGGATGCAGCTACGTCATCGGACTGGGCGGCGGTGGCGGCCGGTGCCCACCACGACCCGCACGCCGTGCTCGGCTCGCACCCGTTCACCGACGCGAGCGATCGCACCGTCACGGTGATCCGCGCCCGTCGTCCTCTCGCCTCCTCGGTCGCGGCGGTCTTCCGGGACGGGAGCCGACTCGAGCTCGACCACGTCGCGCACGGTATCTGGGAGGCGCAGCACGACGGAGCCCCGGTTCCGTATCGGATCGCCACCGCGTACGGAGACGACGACGAGACGATCTCCGGCGACCCCTACCGCCACCTGCCCACCCTCGGCGACGTCGACCTGCATCTGATCGCAGAAGGGCGACATGAGCGGCTCTGGCAGGTGCTGGGAGCTCATGCACAGACCGTGGGAGGCGAGACCGGCGTCGCGTTCGCCGTGTGGGCACCCAACGCGACAGCGGTTCGAGTGGCGGGCGAGCACAACGGCTGGAACGGCGAAGCACACGCGATGCGCTCGATGGGCGTGAGCGGCATCTGGGAGCTGTTCATCCCGGATCTCGCGATCGGAACGACCTACAAGTACGAGATCCGCACCCGCGGAGGGTCATGGATCTTCAAGGCCGACCCGATGGCGCAGGCGGCGCAGATCCCCCCCGAGACCGCATCGGTGATCACGCAGTCGACCTACGACTGGTCGGACGGCGCATGGATGACCCGCCGTGCCGCGACCCATGCGGTCGCGCAGCCGTTGTCGGTCTATGAGGTGCACCTCGGATCCTGGCGCGGAGGCCTGAGCTACCGCGACGCCGCAGAGCCGCTCATCGCCCATGTCAACGAGGCCGGTTTCACGCACGTCGAGTTCATGCCGCTCGCGGAGCACCCCTTCGGTGGCTCGTGGGGCTATCAGGTGAGCGGGTACTACGCGGCGACGAGTCGTTTCGGCAGCCCCGATGATCTGCGATACCTGATCGATCGACTGCACCAGGCCGGGATCGGCGTGATCATGGACTGGGTGCCCGGGCACTTCCCCAAAGACGCCTTCGCCCTCGCGAAGTTCGACGGCCAGCCGCTCTACGAGCACCCCGACCCTCGGCGCGGCGAGCACCAGGACTGGGGAACCCTCATCTTCGACTACGGTCGCCCCGAGGTGCGCGGCTTCCTGGTCGCCAACGCCCTCTTCTGGCTGAGCGAGTTCCATGTCGACGGTCTGCGGGTCGACGCAGTCGCCTCGATGCTCTATCTCGACTACTCCCGCAACGAGGGCGAGTGGGAACCGAACATCCACGGAGGCAGGGAGAACCTCGAGGCGATCCGCTTCCTGCAGGAGGTGAATGCGACCGCCTATCGCCTTCACCCCGGCGTGCTGATGATCGCGGAGGAGTCGACGAGCTTCCCCGGCGTCACCGCACCGACCGATCACGCCGGACTCGGCTTCGGGTTCAAATGGAACATGGGCTGGATGAACGACTCGCTCCAGTACATCGAACGCGACCCGATGTACCGCGCGCACCACGAAGGTGAGATGACCTTCTCCTTCGTCTACGCGTTCGGTGAGAACTATCTGCTGCCGATCAGCCACGACGAGGTCGTGCATGGCAAGGGCAGTCTTCTCGCGAAGATGCCGGGCGACCACTGGCACAAGCTCGCGAACGTCCGCGCGTACCTGGCATACATGTGGGGGCACCCCGGGAAGAAGCTCCTGTTCATGGGGCAGGAGTTCGGGCAGCTCGCGGAGTGGTCCGAATCCCGCGAACTCGACTGGTGGCTGCTGGACCAGCCATCGCATGCGCAGCTGCAGAGTTTCGTCGGCCAGCTCAACCGCACTTATCGTGCCCAGGCGCCCCTCTGGGAGCGAGACAACGACGGCTCGTCGTTCGCGCGTCTCGGCGCTCCCAGCTGGGACCCGAACGTGATCGCCTTCGAGCGCCGTGACGCCCACGGTGGCCGTGTCGTCGTGATCAGCAACTTCGCCGGCGTGGAGCGCAGCGGCCACCGCCTCGCTCTGCCCATCGCAGGCGTGTGGCAGGAGATCCTCAACACGGATGCGTCAGAATACGGCGGTCGAGGATCGGGCAACCTCGGCATGGTCGTCGCGCACTCCGACGATGACGGGCCCGCCGTGGCGACCCTGACGATTCCCGCGCTGTCCACCATCTGGCTGCGCCACGAGGGCGAGCCTCACGTACCCACGATCAGTCACGGCTGAGCGGCTGCGGCTGACCGGCATCGGGCCGCTCAGCCGCAGCACAGCGTCAGAAGAGCAGCGAGGAAAGCCTGTTGCGCGCGGTGATGACGCGAGGGTCCGCGGCGCCGATCAGTCCGAAGAGCTCGATCAGACGCTCTCTGACCGGCGTCCGCTCGTCTGAGGGAAGCTGAGCGAAGAGGTCGAGCAACCGTCCGAACGCATCCTCGACGTGACCACCGGCGAGGTCGAGGTCGGCGACGTCGAACTGCGCCTGGACATCTCGTGGCTGGGCCGCAGCGGCAGCCCGCGCATCCTGCAGGTCGAGATGCTGCACACGGTCGAGCAGACGAACCTGGCCCAGGCCCGCGATCGCATCCTCATCGCGAGGATTCTCTGCGAGAGCCTTCTCATACGCCACGATCGCCGCAGCGTAGTCGCCCGCCTCGATGGCAGCGAATGCCTCGGCGTGCAGCGGCGGCATCGGCGGTTCCTCCGGAGCCTCCTGCCCCTCGGAGACCTCGCCGACATTCAATGTGCCCGTCACACCGTTCTGAGCCGCGAGCTGGAGCAGCTGCGCGAAGACCTCTCTGACCTGCTGCTCGGGAACCGCACCCGTGAACATCGGGACTGGCTGGCCGGCGATGAGTGCGACGACCATCGGGATCGACTGCGCACGAAAACCCTGAGCGAGTTGGGGGTTCGCATCGACGTCGACCTTGGCGAGCAAGACCTTGCCGCCGAGTTCGCGCGCCACCTTCTCGATGATCGGGCTCAGCTGCTTGCACGGGCCGCACCATTCCGCCCAGAGGTCGACGACCACCGGCACAGTGCGAGAGAGCTCCAGGATCTGGCCGAACGACTCATCGGTCGCATCGACCACGATGTCAGTCCCCGTAGCGGGACTCTGCGCGCCTGCCGCCGGTGCTGCAGGGCGGTTTCGCAGAGAAGAGAGGTCGACAGCTCCGCGGAGCGCGGCGGGAGAGATATCGGTCATTTGATCACCTCGACGGAGAGAAGGTCCTGTCGGACAGCCAGGAGACGGATCTGCTCGGTCGACCCCTGGGAGGGAACCGAGAAGAACAGTTGGAATTCGTACTTGGTCGTCACACCCTTGGCGGACTCGGACACGCCCGTCAGGGCCTTCGCCTGCGCGTTGTCACCGAAGCGGATCACGGCGTCCGCCGACGTCGGCGTCACCGACTCCGTGTCGACGAGCGAGACCGCCACGATCGCGCCGCTGTCGAGCGTGGCCATCGAGACCGGTGCGGAATCCGCCGGGACGAGGTCGAACGCCGTCTGCGAGGTCTCGGCGGCACCATTGTCCGCGAGGTTCTGCACGACGGCCTGGCGGCTGTCGCGAATCGACTGGGCGAGTTTCTGAGATATCTCGTCGAAGAGCCCGTAGGAGGCGCTGGTCTCTCCCGCGTCGACGATGTCGGCGAACGTGGTGGCGAGCTCACTCGGCGGGATGCTGAGGAACGCGGAGTCGTCCGGCACGAGTGACGTACCGAGCCACGGTGCGGCCACCTCGGGGAAGACTGCGTCCGCCGACATCTCGGCCATGTTCGTCACCTTGTAGTTCGACCACGGGTCCTGCTGAGTCATGGTGAGGATCACGGGCGGCACGGTGTCGTCGCCCGCGCTCTTCGAGAGCAGCAGAACCGTGCGCGGCCAACGGTCGGTGGCTTCGGGCAGCACGACCTCGACGTCATCCGTCGGGATCGCGGCAGGCACCGGGGTTTCCGGAAGAGCGGTCCGAAGCGCGTACTCGGTCGTCCGAGCCGTCAGCGCCGGACCATCGAGCCGGGTCCCGGCGAGAGCGATGTCCATCGCCGCGTCCGCGTCCGAGAGGGTCGTCGACACCTCCTGCAGGATCCGTCTCGCCTGCGCCTCGGTCACGGCCGGCGGTTTCTGGTTCTCCGGGGCGATCACGGTCGCACTGGGCGACGGTGACGGTGTCCCTTCTCCGAACTGCGGCCAGGAGTCGGGCGAGCAACCGCTCGCGAGCAGGGCCGTCACCGCGAGCGCGGGCAGGGCGAGCAGGCGGCGTCTGCGGTCGGTGGTCGTCGCACGCCTCTCGGTCTTCCGATCGCGGTCGGAGCTGCGCTCGCCAGCCGCGTCATCCGCGCCTTCGCGGCCCACCCCCGCCGTGTCCGGGCCCTCAGCGGGCGCACCCCCGGAGGCCTCATCCGCATCGCCGGGTGCGGGCGCCGAGCCCTCGATCACCGCGCGTTCCGAGGGCGGCAGCTGAGCCACATCGATCGGCTCGGTCGCCGGGAGGGGGCCAGGGCCCTTGCGCCGCGGACCTCGCCCGCGGCGCTGGTGACGGATTGCGAGGACATAGAGCACGAGTCCGACGAGGAGCAGGGCCGCGCCTGCGGCCATGAGCGGTCCCGCGAGCGGCGTCGACGTGTCGAGCGGCCACGAGATCACGATGTCGTCGGGAGCGTCTGCGGTGCCGTCGTACGCGATGATCAGACTGACTCCTTCGGGGAGCTGCATCTTGTCGACGATGAGAGCGTCGGTCTCGGTGAACGAATCCAGCCAGAGATCGGAGCCCGCCGGATTGCGTCCCGGCTCTGCGGCCGCGCCGCCCTCGGTCGGAGTCGCGGAAGGAACCGGAGTCTCCGCGGGAGCAGGGCTCTCGGTCGGTGCCGGGGTCGCGGTGGCGTCATCGCCGTCGGCCGCGGCTCCGGCGGCAATCAGCTCGGCCTCGAGCTCGCCACCCTTGCCGGCGGTCACGTGGTTGTACGAGGCGTCGGCCAGCCATGCCTCCATGTCGGCCGTCCGACCGTATGCCGCGAAGATCTCACCTTCACCCCGCACGAGCAGCGTCTGAGAGCCCGGGTGCTCGCGCAGGACGTCGCCGTCCAGCAGCACATAGGGGGCGGGTTCTTCCACAGCGACTGAGACCTCCTGGGTCGACGGACCCATGAAGATGGTTCGCTGCGCGATGCCCGCAGCGATCAGTCCCGCAGCCAGCACGAAGGCCACGACGGCCCATACGAAACGCACGAATAGTCTCCTCACACGGCCCGGACGCATGCCCGAGTCGCAACACTCGACATTTCAGACTAGCGAAATCAGCTGTGTGTTGCCCACGAGGGGGCGCCGGAGCCGCGTGCGGCACGTCGTCGCGGCCAGTCGCGGTGCGGTGGATACGCTTGCAGGGTCCCGCATTCCGAGGAGCACCGATGAAGATCCACAACCCGTTCCGTACCGCTCTCGTGGCGACGCTCGGCGTGGGGTTGGGCATCCTGCTGATCGGCAGCGTGGAGAGCCTCTCGACGGTGCTGCTCTACGTCGGAACAGC
Organism: Microbacterium sp. MEJ108Y; assembly: GCF_000834175.1. Lineage (NCBI taxonomy): Bacteria > Bacillati > Actinomycetota > Actinomycetes > Micrococcales > Microbacteriaceae > Microbacterium > Microbacterium sp. MEJ108Y. The sequence goes on from NZ_JXQX01000002.1 coordinate 155,588, forward strand.
GCTCTTCCTCAGCCTCGGTCTCGACCCGCTCGTCTCGTTCCTCGAACGCAGACGGCTCCCCCGCTGGCTCGCCGTGCTCATCACCATCCTCGCGGTTCTCGGCGTGTTCGCGGGCATCATCCTGATCGTCATCCCGGTGCTCGTCGATCAGATCTCACAGCTCATCGCCGAGATCACGGCCATCGTCCAGCGAGGCACATTCCTTTCCGACCTGCGCCAGTGGATGGTCGACACCTTCCCCAATCTCAAGGTCGACGAGGTCTTCGCGTACGTCACGAACTGGCTCGAGACGAACCTCGCCCAGATCGGCGGGTCGATCGGCCAGAGCGTCCTCGCGGCCGGCGGCGCCGTGGTGAGCGGGCTGTTCGGCGCGTTCATCATCCTCATCCTCACGATCTACCTCACCGCCTCCACACCGTCGCTCAAGCGCGCGGTCTATCAGCTCGCCCCCGCGTCGAAGCGCGAGCGGTTCATCGACCTGGCCGAACAGATCACCGATTCGGTCGGCTACTACGTCATGGGGCAGGTCACCCAGGGCGTCATCAACGGCGTACTGAGCATGATCTTCCTCACGATCATCGACGCGCCGTTCCCCGCCGTGCTCGCCGTCGTGGCCTTCTTCTTCTCGCTGATTCCGCTCGTCGGCACTCTGACGGGGTCGACGATCATCGTCCTCGTGTGCCTGATCCCCGGACTCGGCTCTCCGGCGACAGCGATCGCCGCGGCCATCTACTACCTCATCTACATGCAGATCGAGGCGTACATCATCTCCCCGCGAATCATGAGCCGCGCCGTGTCGGTACCGGGCGCGGTCGTCGTCGTGGCGGCGCTGGCCGGGGGCAGTCTGCTGGGCCTGCTCGGTGCGCTGATCGCGATCCCCGTGGCGGCCAGCATCCTGATCCTCTACCGACAGGTGCTGATCCCCCGGATGAACGAGCTCTAGACGGCGGACCATTCGGTCGGCACCGGGAGAGCCGCCGGATTCACCGCAGCGACGATCTCGGTCAGGACGCGTCGCGTCTGGCTCTCCCCCACCCAGAGGTGCTTGCCGCCCTCGACGGCGATCAGCTTCGCGTGAGGGATCGCTGCGAAGCGCTCTCGCGCTTCGGCCGGGCGAAGGTAGTCGTCGAGCTCGGGAACGAGCACCACCACTTCGACATCGACGCCCGCCCACGCCGCGACGTCGGAATCCGTCGCCCGGTGGAGCGGCGGAGAGAGCAGGATGATGCCTTCGACGTCGTGCTCCCGCCCGTACTTCAGGGCGAGCTCGGTGCCGAACGACCAGCCGAGGAGCCATGGGCGAGGAAGACCTCGCTCACGCACGAACTCCATCGCCGCTGCGACGTCGAATTGCTCTGCTGCTCCCCCGTCGAACGCGCCACCGCTGGTGCCACGGGGTGAGGTCGTGCCCCGGGTGTTGAATCGCAGCACTGCGAGATCGGCCAGCGCCGGCAGCCGCGCGGCGGCCTTGCGGATGATGTGCGAGTCCATGAAGCCGCCGGCCGTCGGAAGCGGGTGCAGCGTGACCAGGGTGGCCGCAGGTGCAGACGACTCGGGCATCGCCAACTCGCCGACAAGCGTCAGGTCATCAGCGGTCTCCAAGACGATGTCCTCGCGCAGCGCCGGCAACTCGATCGGTCCACGGATCTCCATGCTCATGCAATCCTCCAACAGTGTGTGTGCCAATGCCGTCGGGCGGCGAGATCGGCGGCATCGCCGAGAACCCCGTCTGCTCGCCAGACAACGAGGTGGGCCGTTCCCGGCGCGACGATGCGCCCGCATCCGGGGCAGATGTACTCCTTCAGAGCCTGCACCGCCGACACGGGCTGCACGGTCCACTCCGAGCCGCGACGCACTTCCGTGCGCTTCCATGACGCGAGGAGACGATCGAGCGAGTCGTCGGTGTCAGGGCGCGCCGGACGGCGTCTGCGAGAGCGGGCCATGACGCCGGCTCACCACCAGTGGTTGTTCGTCCAGAAGGCGTGAGCGCCGGCCCAGCTGCCGTATCGGCCCGTGGCGTATCCCGTCGCCCAGCGCAGGTTGTCGACCGGATCGTAGCCGTTGCCGGGAACCTTGCTGCAGGGCAGCGCCTGAACGAGACCGCACGCACCCGAGGACTTGTTCGTCGCGTTCGGGTTCCACCCGCTCTCGCGGGAGACGATGTAATCGACGTAGCCCCAATCGGACTCCGCGATGCCCGCTGCCGCCATCCACTCGGCAGGGGCTCCCCCGCCGGTGTAGAAGAGAGGACCGCTTGGGCCGGGCTTCGACGAACCGGAGGATCCCTCGGAGGCAGTGGTCGGCGTCGGTGTCGGCGTCGGCTTGGGCGTGACGTAGACCGAGAACGTCCCTCGCTGAACGGGAGCGATCGCCGCGCCCTCTGCCGTGACAGTGAGATTCTGCGTATCGCCGAGCGCCGCCGAGTATGCCGACTCCGGGGCTACCTCTTCGGGTTGCTGAGCGAGTGCGACACCGGTCGGTGCCACCATGGCCGCAGCGAAGCCGACGACCGCGAGGCCGCTGAAGAATCCCGCGACGCCTCGTCGGCGACTGCCGGTGCGCGCCGAAAGAGTCGCCGATGCGGGCACAGGCGTGACGTCTTTTCGATGAGGTGTCATGTCGTTTCGGGAGTTCACGATGAGTGGCAGTCTACCCGGTGAGGCACGAGTCGGCCATCGGAACGCTCAGCGAACAGCCAGGATCACGTCGACGGTCGCGTCGAGCAGTGCGTCGACCTGCTCTTCTCGATACCCTCCGCGCTGCATGCGGAACGCGGCCGAGCGCAGCTGCTCGGCCGTCAGCGGCTCGCCGTCCCGCAGATAACGGGCGATCCGGGTGCCGACATGGTCTACCTCATCGATCCGGTAGCCGAAGGTGAGAATGCCCGTACGTGCGAAACGCTGCCGCTTCGGACGCGCGAGGTGGTCGAGGATGACCTGGGCTTCACCTCGGGCCTGCTCCACCCACGCCCCTGCGCCCTGCGAACGGACGACCCGGTCGCGCGCACGCGCAGCCAGTGCATCCTCCACGCGCCCGAGTGCCGCGTCGACCTCAGCCACGACGTAGCCGTTCTTGACGAGCGGAAAGGATGCCACGCGGACGTCGGCTGCGCTGAGGTCGTCGGCATCTCCCTCGAAAGCCGCCCTGGCGGCCGCGAGAAACGTGTCGACAGCGGCACGGTGATAGCCGCGCACTCGCCCCGTGGTCAACGAGAACGCGGGCGGCTCCTGCTTCGCGGCGTCCGCAGTCTGTACGTCGTCGGAGAGCATCACAGCACCACCCAGGAGGAGAAGAGGAAATACAGGCACAGTGCGGGAATCGTCGACGGCAGGATGCTGTCGAGCCGGTCGAGGAGCCCCCCGTGCCCAGGAAGCCAGGAGCTCATGTCCTTGATCCCGAGATCACGCTTGAGCATGGACTCGCCGAGATCGCCCAGCGTCGCAGACAGGAGGATCGCCACGCCGAAGATCACGCCGGTCCACCACGGCAGGTCGAGCAGGAAGAGCGCGAGAAGCACGCCGGCTGTGATCGAACCCACGACAGCTCCGCCGAAGCCCTCCCAGGTCTTCTTGGGGCTGATCTTCGGCGCCATGGGGTGCCGCCCGAACGCGAGCCCTGCGGCATACGCACCGGTGTCGGCCACGACGGCGATCGCGATGAAGCTCAGGACCCACCACTGACCCCCCTCCTGCTTGAGCAGGATCAGTGCGACGGCCGCGAGGAACGGCACGTAGATCTGGACGAATCCGCCGATGACCGCATCCGTCAGCACATCGCCGTAGGTTCTGCCGTCCTTGGCGATCATCTGGCCGACCAGTCGCCAGACGATCACGAATGCGACGGCGAAGAACAGCATGACCCAGACGAACCACAGGTCGAGGAAGAACGCCGACAGCACGAGCAGAGTCGCGGCGATGAACTGCGGGATCACATCGATCCGCCGCCCCGATGCACGCAACGCCAGCGAGAGCTCGTAGACGCCGAGCAACGCGGCAGCCAGTGCGAACGGCACGAAGAGGACCTTGATGAACAACAACGACGCGAGCAGCGCAGCGCCGAACGCGAGCCCGATCAGGGTCGCGAGGATCAGGTCGCGGCCCGTCCGCTCCTTGATGCGCTCGTTCGCCTGGTCGAGCTGACCTCGCGCATGAGTGACATGCGTTCCGAACTCGTCGCGCTTCGCCCGCCACTGCTCTCTGATCGCATTGTGTTCAGCCGTGTCCAATGCGGACTCCGTCATCGCACGTTCGTCGGCAGGGAGGGGTGGTCGTGGCGGGATGCTCGTCCCGTCGAACGCCACGAGGGCGCCGTCGACCAGCGGGATGGCGCCGGTCGAGGTCGACGAGTCGCGCGCCTCGCGGCGCGTCTGCGGCTTGTCGGCGCCGTCATCAGTGCGTTCGTCGGACATGCCGCCTATACCTCGAGGAGTTCAGCCTCTTTGCGCTTGAGTGCGTCGTCGATGAGATCGACGTGCTGGCGCGTGAGGGCGTCGAGTTCCTTTTCTGCCCGGGCGATCTCGTCTTCGCCGAGTTCGCTCTTGAGACCGTCGAGTTCGTCCTTCGCCTTGCGACGGATACCGCGCACATGCACCTTGGCGTCTTCGGCCTTGGTCTTGACCAGCTTGACGTACTCCTTGCGACGCTCAGCCGTGAGCTCCGGCATGGTCACGCGAACGAGGTTGCCGTCGTTCGTGGGGTTCGCGCCGAGGTTCGGCATGTCCCGAATCGCCTGCTCGATGCCCTTCAGAGCCGACTTGTCGTAGGGCGTGATGATGAGCGTACGCGCCTCCTGGTTCGCCAGCGAGGCGAGCTGAGCGAGCGGCGTGGGCGTGCCGTAGTAGTCGACGAGCACCTTCTGGAACAGCTGCGGGTTGGCGCGACCGGTGCGCACCGTGGAGAAGTCCTCCTTGGCGGCCTCGACCGCTCGTGCCATACGGGAAGTGGTTTCAGCGAGGACATCCGCGATCACGGTGACTCCTATCGTCGGGGTGTTCTGAAATTCTATCGGGCGTGACCCGTGAGCACCGTCAGGCGCTCAGGCAGTGACGAGAGTGCCGATCGGCTCTCCCAGAAGCGCACGCGTGACGTTGCCGGCAGGTTCCATGCCGAACACGCGCATGTCCATGTTGTTATCCATGCAGAGACTGAATGCCGTGGAGTCGACCACCTTGAGTCCGCGCTGAAGGGCGTCGCGATACGTGACGCGCTCGATGCGCTCCGCATCGGCGTGCTTGTTCGGGTCGGCGGTGTAGATCGCGTCCACGCCGTTCTTGGCGACGAGGACTTCCTGCGCGCCGATCTCGAGCGCGCGCTGTGCGGCGACCGTATCGGTGGAGAAGTACGGCAATCCGGCACCTGCGCCGAAGATGACCACACGGCCCTTCTCCATGTGCCGCTCGGCGCGGAGCGGAATGTACGGCTCAGCGACCTGGGTCATGGAGATGGCCGACTGCACACGGGTGGGCGCACCCGCCTGCTCGAGGAAGTCCTGAAGGGCCAGGGCGTTCATGACCGTGCCGAGCATTCCCATGTAGTCGGCTCGCCCGCGATCCATCCCGCGCTGGCTGAGCTCCGCTCCGCGGAAGAAGTTGCCACCGCCGACGACGATGGCGACCTCGACGCGATCGACCGCCGCAGCGATGTCACGTGCGATCTGACTGACGATGTCGGGGTTGACGCCGAGCTGGCCGGCGCCGAACGCCTCACCGGAGAGCTTGAGAAGGACGCGACGGCGTCCTGTGCGTTCGGTCATGGGGTGATCCTCTCGTCCCGATTCAAGATAGTGCCTTCTGGGCATGAAGAAGGGGTTCGGATCGCGTTGATCCGAACCCCTTCGACGGTGTTACGCGCCGACCTTGAAGCGCGCGAAGTCCGTCACGGTGATACCGGCGTCCTTCGCCACCTGGGCGACGGACAGCTTGCTGTCCTTCGCGTAGTCCTGCTCGAGCAGGGCGACCTGCTTGATGAACGCGGAGACACGGCCCTCGACGATCTTGGGCAGCGCCGCCTCCGGCTTGCCCTCGTTGCGAGAGATCTCGGTCACGATCTGGCGCTCCTTCTCCACGGCGTCGGACGGAACGTCCTCGCGGGAGAGGTAAGACGGGTTCGCGAACGAGATGTGCTGCGCGATGCTGCGGGCAGTCTCGGCGTCATCACCCGTGTAGGCGACGACGACACCGATCTGCGGAGGCAGGTCCTTGCTCGTGCGGTGCAGGTAGACCTCGACCTTGTCGCCCGAGATCGTGCGCACGCGGCGCAGCTCGACCTTCTCGCCGATGATCGCGGCCTCTTCCGAGATGACCTGCTCGACGCTCTTGTCGCCCGCCTGGGCGGCGAGTGCGTCCTCGACCGAATCGGCCTTGACAGCTGCGACAGCGTCGGCGACCTTGTCGGCCAGCGAGATGAAGCGCTCGTTCTTCGCGACGAAGTCCGTCTCGCAGGCGAGCTCGATCAGCGTCACTGCGCCGTCCTGCTCGCGAGCGACGATGAGGCCCTCGCTGGTAGAGCGGTCAGCGCGCTTCGCGTTGCCCTTGGCACCCTTGAGACGCAGGATCTCGGTGGCCTTCTCGACGTTGCCGTCAGCCTCCTCGAGCGCCTTCTTGGTGTCGACCATTCCCGTGCCGAGCTGCTCACGGAGCGCCTTGAGATCGGCGATGGTGAAGTTGGCCATGTGTGGTGGCTCCTTGCTTCGTGATGTGTGTGGTGGTCGCGGAATTACTTGGCGTCTGCAGCCTCGGCGTCGGCGACCTCAGCGGTCTCCTCGCCCGAAGCGTCGGCGATGGCCTCGTCGTGCGCCTCGGCACCGGCCTCGTCGGCAGCGGTCTCGTCAGCGGCGGGCGTCTCGACGACGGCAGCCTCATCGGCGGGCGTCTCGACGGCGGCGGCATCAGCAGACTCCTGGACAGGGGCCTCGAGAAGCTCCTTCTCCCAGTCGGCGAGCGGCTCAGCGTCGCCCGTCTCGGGGTTGTGCTTCTGCTGGAGACCCTCAGCCGCGGCGTCCGCGATGATGCGGGTGAGCAGCGAGACCGAGCGGATCGCGTCGTCGTTGCCGGGGATCGGGTACTGGAAGTCGTCGGGGTCGGCGTTGGTGTCGAGGATGCCGATCACCGGGATGCCGAGCTTCTTCGCCTCGTCGATGGCGAGGTGCTCACGCTTGGCGTCGACGACCCAGAGGGCGGACGGCGTCTTGGTGAGGTTGCGGATACCGCCGAGCGACTTGTGCAGCTTGTCGAGCTCGCGCTTCTTGAGAAGGAGCTCCTTCTTCGTGAAGCCCGAAGCGGACGGGTTCTCGTAGTCGAGCTCCTCGAGCTCCTTCATACGAGCGAGACGCTTCGCGATCGTCTGGAAGTTCGTGAGGAGTCCACCGAGCCAGCGCTGGTTGACGTAGGGCTGGCCCACGCGGGTCGCCTGCTCGGCGAGGATCTCCTGCGCCTGCTTCTTGGTGCCCACGAAGAGGATCGTGCCGCCGTGCGCGACGGTCTCCTTGACGAAGTCGTAGGCCTTGTCGATGTACCCGAGCGACTGCTGCAGGTCGATGATGTGGATGCCGCTGCGCTCTGTGAGGATGAAGCGCTTGACCTTCGGGTTCCACCGACGCGTCTGGTGTCCGAAGTGCACGCCGCTGTCGAGCAGCTGGCGGATGGTGACCACAGCCATGGTCGTCTCCTTGTTCTGGCGCGGATATGCGCCGTTGAGGTTGTCAAGTCGATCGGACGATCGAACTTCCTGGTGCCCGGCGCACCCCCGCCTGAGTGGAAACAGGACCTGTGGGAGTGGATGCCACGACTGAAGTCGCTCTGGGCACGCGTAGTCACCCCGAGATCGAGGTGCTCCCTCAGCATACAGGATGCGCGGGCCTCACTCACCCTGCACATCGCGCCTGTTTCGGGCATTCTGCACGCGCTCCGCGCAGGCGTCAGTCCGACGGGGAGCCAATCGCACACACGAAGGAGCATTGCCTCATGAGCACCCGCACACGCCGGACGATCGTTCTCCTCCTGCTGATCGTCATCGCTCTCGCACCGCCCACCGCGCCGAGCGCGAGAGCGTCATCGTCATCCTCGGACGGCGCTGCGCATCCACTCTGGAGATGGCCGCTCGATGCACCCCGCTCGGTCGCAACGCCGTATCGCGCTCCGGCACACGCGTTCGGCGCCGGCCATCGAGGCATCGATCTCGCGAGCGCGCAGGGGGTGATCGTCCGCGCACCCGCCGATGGGGCGATCGCATTCCGTGGGACAGTCGTCGACCGGCCCCTGATCACGATCGCGCATCCCGGCGGCTATGTGTCGACGTTCGAGCCGGTCTCCTCCACACTCGCCCCCGGCGATCTCGTCTCGGCCGGCGACGAGATCGGCACGGTCGCGGCCGGCGGTCACACGATGCTCGGCGCACTGCATCTCGGCGTTCGGCTGGATGGTGCGTACATCAACCCGATGCTGCTCTTCGGGCCGGTGCCTCGAGCGGTGCTGCTTCCCTGCTGCGACGCGCCGTGACGCGCGACCCA
>NZ_JXQX01000020.1:0-21955 GCF_000834175.1 Microbacterium sp. MEJ108Y
GGGTCCCCTCGGTGGTCGCGGCGATCAGCAGGACCCACCCGTTCTCGACGCCGGGCAGCAGCGCGTCCTGCTGCGCCTTGGTGAATCGATGGATCTCGTCGAGGAACAGGATCGTGGTCTGGCCGTAGAGGTCCCGCTGGGTGATCGCCTCCTGCATGACCTCGCGCACGTCTTTGACGCCGGCGGTGATCGCCGAGAGCTCGACGAACCTGCGCCCGGATGAGCGCGCGATCGCCTGAGCGAGGGTGGTCTTGCCGGTGCCGGGCGGCCCCCACAGGATGATCGAGACGGCACCCGGGGAGGAGGCAGCGGGATCGGCCAGGGCGACGATGGGAGAACCGGCGCGCAGCAGGTGCTTCTGGCCCGCCACCTCATCGAGCGACACGGGGCGCATGCGCACGGCGAGGGGCGTCTGCCCGGAGAGCAGTGCGGCTGCGGAGGTCATCCGTCCAGGCTAACGCGGGGCACCGACACTTCGGGCAGAACAGGGCGGCGCGATCTCGACGGTAGGCTCTCAGGCGACGTTGCACATTCACGTCGAGTAAGGGAGCACGCAATGGCCGGACGCGGGAAGAGCACGCAGCAGTCGCGCACCGAAGCGGAGCGCGCGCGCCTGCACACAGCCCGCAAGACGTGGCACGAGGGGCAGATCCGCCGCCGTACCCGCGACAACGCGATCGCCGTCGTCGTCGGCGTGCTGATCATCGCCGGCGCCATCGTGAGTCAGGTCGTGCATGCTCAGGTGAACCCACCAGCGCCCTCCCCTACGCCGACCGTCGAACCGACCGACGCTCCGCTGCCGTCGGACCAGGCGACCCCTGAGCCCGCGCCCACGGACGCCCCTGCCGAGTGACCCGCTGAGCGGCTACCCGGCCACCCTCCCGCGCGTCGTGCGATCCGGAGCGCCCGGTGTTCCGGTCGCTGCTGCGACGCCGCTCAGTACTCGGTGACCGCGAGACGATAGCCCCGCTTCACCACGGTGTGCACGAGCTCGTTACCGCCGAGCGCCTCCCGCAGCCGTGCGACGGCGACCTCGACCGCGTGTCCGTTGCGCTCCGCCCCCGGAAGCACCCCGCCGAGTTCGGCTCGCGAGAGCACGCGGCCCCCTGCCGAGGCCAGTGCCTCGATCAGCGCTGCCGCCGACCGGGAGAGCGGGATGAACGCACCGTCCACGAGGACTCCGCCGCTGCGCACCTCGACGAGTCCGGCATCGGTCGGCAGAGACGGCGCCTTCCCCCCTCCGAAGTGCGCGATGACGGTTCGGGCGAGCGATCCGAGACGCCCCCGGTCGGCGATCGTGGTGCGAAGGTTCGCGGTGTGCAGAGGCGCGGCGGTGATCGGCCCCACGCAGGCGAGCAGGAGGCGCCCCGACTCGGCGCGCCTCCTGACGCTCTCCAGCGCGCCGGATTCCTCGGCGAACGCGATCCACGATGCCGCTCCCGGGGCCGACGTGAACAGCACGGCGTCTGCCTCCCCGCCGGCCGCTTGAAGCGCCGAGCGTCGCACCACGTCCGGGTCCGGAGGAGGGCCCCAGCGGTAGACGGTGATGCTCAGCACCTCTGCGCCGGCACCCGTCAGCAACTCGTCGAGTCCGTCCGCGCCGGCGCCGTGATGCTGCACGAGGATCCGCTTCCCCGCCACTCCGGAGGCGAGGAGGTACTCGCCGACCTCGGCCGATGTCTCGGACTCGGCGACCCAGTCGGCCGTGAAGCCCGCCTGCTGGATCGCACCGTGCGCCTTCGGGCCCCGAGCGACGAAGTGCGCACCCTGCAGGGCTCGGTCGAGCTGCCCGTCGAGGCCGTTCTCGTGCGCGGCATCCATCCATCCGCGGAACCCGACCCCGGTGGTGACGATCACGATGTCCGGTGGAGAAGCGATCACTCGCTCGGTGCGAGCGAGCAGTTCGGCGTCGTCGGAGTTGGTGACGATGCTCAGCGCGGGTGCTCGATGGACGACCGCGCCCCGCCGCTCGAGAGCGGTCGCCAGATCGACCGAGCGACGGTCGGCGGCGACGATGATCGTGCACCCGGCCAGCGCGGAGTCGAGTGCGCGCGCAGTGGTCATGTCATGCTCTCCGCGATCATCGCCGGTGTCGGCAGCAGCAGCCCTGCCCGGGCGACTTCGCCGATCACGATCACGGCCGGATTCACCACCTGGGCCGAGGCCGCATCCGTGGCCGCCTGCGCGAGGGTGCTGCGGATCGTCCGCTGCCTCTCGGTGTGCCCGTTCTCGACGATCGCCACGGGGATGTCCCCCGGCACGCCGTGCGAGACGGCTGAAGCGGCCAGGCGAGGCAGCGACGCCACCCCCATCAGGATCACGGTGGTGACGGACGGATCGGACATGGACGCGATCGCGCTCGCGGTGAGGTCGCCGTGGCCGTTGAGGATGTGCACGGCCGACGCGACGCCGCGGTGGGTCACGGGGATGCCCGCGGACTGAGGCACGGAGATCGCACTGCTGACACCCGGTGTGACACTGACCGGCACGCCGGCGGCCTCACACGCGAGCACCTCCTCGCCCCCGCGCCCGAGAACGAACGGGTCCCCACCCTTGAGGCGAACCACCCGATGCCCTGCGAGAGCGCGGTCCACCAGGAGAGCGTCGATCTCGTGCTGCGGCACCGGATGATGTCCCGGGCGTTTGCCGACGTCGATGATCTCGACATGCGGTGGCAGCTCGTGCCTGAGCTCCTCGAACGGACCGAGGCGATCGGCGATCACGACATCCGCCGCCATGAGCAGTCGATACGCGCGCACCGTCATGAGATCAGCCGGACCCGGCCCGCCGCCGATCAGGTCGACCCTGCCCACTCGTGCGCGTCTCATGGGCCCGTGCTCTCCGGCGGCCCGACGTACACGGTGCCGTCGTCGATCGCGACCGGCCACACCCGCAGCGCCGCAGGCGGCTTGCCGTGGGTCTCGAGGCACTCGCCTGTGCGCAGATCGAAGACCTGCTTGTGCAGTGGAGAGGCGACGGTGGGAGTGTCCCCCCGGCTGCCCACGATCCCGCGTGAGATGACGTGCGCACCCGAGAAGGGGTCGAGGTTGTCGACGCCGAGCACCGTCCCGTCGGAAAGGAGGAACAGCGCCACCTGCTGTCCATCGATGAGAGCCGCGCGACCCCTCTCGACCTCGAGGTCGCCGATCGTGCAGACCTGCACGTGCGTCGCGGCGTCGATCGCGAGGCTCATCGACGCACCTCCAGCGCGGTCCCGGCGATGAGGACCCCGCCGGTGCGGCGCTCTTCCGCGGTGGCCGGACGGATCTGGCCGCGCTCCGAGACATAGGCGAGCGAAGGATCAGGTGTGTCGGCGGCATTCACGAATGACCGGAACCTCTCGAGCTTGAGGGGGTCGGCGAGGGTCGCCGCCCACTCGTCCTCGTAGCGATCGACGTGCTGCGCCATCGCCTCGTCGAGATCGGCGCAGATACCGAGGCTGTCATCGAAGATCACGCTCCGGAGGCCGTCGAGCCCCCCTTCGAGATCCTCGCACCACGGAGCCGTCCGCTGCAGACGATCGGCCGTGCGGATGTAGTACATGAAGAACCGATCGATGGCCGTGATCAGCCCCTCGTCGTCGAGATCGGAGGCCAGCAGCTGGGCGTGCCGCGGAGTGAATCCGCCGTTCCCGCCCACGTACATGTTCCATCCGGTCTCGGTGGCGATCACGCCGACGTCCTTGCCCCGCGCCTCGGCGCACTCGCGAGCGCACCCGGACACGCCGAGCTTGAGCTTGTGCGGCGCGCGAAGGCCCCGATAGCGGAGCTCGAGCTTGACCGCCATGCCGACGGCGTCGAGCACTCCGTATCGACACCACGTCGAGCCGACGCACGACTTCACCGTGCGCAGCGACTTGCCGTAGGCCTGGCCCGATTCGAAGCCGGCGTCGACCAGACGCTGCCAGATCAGCGGCAGCTGCTCCAGCCGCGCCCCGAACATGTCGATGCGCTGACCGCCGGTGATCTTCGTGTACAGCGCGAAGTCCTTGGCGATCTGCCCGATAGCGATCAGTCCCTCCGGAGTGACCTCTCCGCCGGCCATCCTCGGCACGACCGAGTACGTGCCGTCCTTCTGCATGTTGGCCATCACATGGTCGTTGGTGTCCTGCAGCGTGGCGTTCTCTCCGTCGAGCACATGGGCACCGACGAGGACGGACAGGATGCTGGCGATCGCCGGCTTGCAGATGTCGCACCCGCGCCCGCGCCCGAACCGGTCGACGATCGCACTGAACGTCGTGAGCTGCGCGACCCGCACCGCGTCGAACAGCTGGCGGCGCGAGAGATCGAAGTGCTCGCACAGCGCGTGAGACACGGTCTGACCGAGCTTCGTCAGCTCCTGACCGACGACCTTCTTGACCATCAGGACGCAGGACCCACAGGTGGCGCCTGCCTTCGTGCACCCCTTCACCGCGGCGGCATCGGTGCAGCCCTCCTCGTGCACCGCCTGGCGTATGCGTCCAGCCGTCACGTTGGAGCACGAGCAGACGACGGCCTCGTCCGGCAGCTCGCCGCCTGGCGCCTCATTGCCGCCTTCCGGCAGCAGGTACGCGGCAGGGTCCGCCCCGAGCTTCGCCCCCACCAGGGGGCGCAGGGCGCCGTAGGCTGCCGCGTCTCCGACGAGGATCCCACCGAGCAGCGTCTGCGCGTCGTCCGACAGCACGAGCTTCTTGTAGACCCCGGCGACCGGATCGGCATAGACGACGTCGAGAGCGTTCGGAGTTGTCGCCATCGCATCGCCGAAGCTCGCGACGTCGACGCCCGAGAGCTTGAGCTTCGAGGAGTCGTCGTATCCGGGGAACGCCGCGTCACCGCCGAGGAGTCGGGTGGCTGCGACCTCCGCCATCGCATAGCCGGGTGCCACGAGACCGACGCAGCGACCCTCGAAGCTGGCGACCTCGCCGATCGCCAGGATGTGCGGGTCGGAGGTCGAGCACCGGTCGTCGATGATGATGCCACCCCGTGGATCCACGAGCATCTCCGCGTTGCGTGCGAGCTCGTCGCGTGGGCGGACGCCCACTGTGAAGACGACGACGTCGGCTCTCTCGACGGAACCGTCCTGGAACTCGAGTGCGGTGACCGCACCCGACTCGTCAGGATCGAGACGCGTCGTGCGCGACTGAGTGCGCACCGAGATCCCTCGCGCTTCGAGCAGTCGCTTGAGCATTCCTCCACCTGCGGAGTCCAGCTGCGCCGACATCAGGCGATCCGAATACTGCACGACGGTCGCCTCCACGTCCATCCCCTGCAGTGCGCCGGCAGCCTCGAGACCGAGGAGACCTCCGCCGATGACGGCGCCGCGCAGCGGACGGCCGAGCATCCGGCTCCGCACCGAGACGAACTCCTTGAGCGAGTGCACATCTTCGAGGGTGCGGTAGACGAAGCATCCTGGCAGGTCGGCCCCGTCGACGGCGACCTTGGCGGCGTAGGAGCCTGTGGCGAGCACGAGCGTGTCGTACGGGATGCTCTTTCGCGATCTGGTCGTGACGGTGCGAGCCGAACGGTCGATCCGCAGCACCCTGTCATCGGCCATGAACCGCACGCGGAAGTCGTCGAAGACCGAGGGATCGAGCTCGAGATCCTCCGGCGTCGCCCCCGAGAAGAATCCGGTGAGACCGACCCGGTCGTAGGGCCGGCGTGCCTCGTCGCCGATGACCGTCACATGCATCGGCGTGTCAGCCCGGCTGATCAGGCTCTCGACGAACCGGTGGGCGACCATACCGGCACCCACGACGACGATCTCCTTGGGGGTGAGGAAGACCTCGTTCATACTGCTCCAATCGCCGGGGGACGTCGTGAAGGCGACGATAGGAGCCTGGTGTTTCCCGCATGTGACGCCCGGTGTTTCGTGCGTCGAACGATTCGCTCACAGATCGGTAACGGCCGTTGTGAGATCCGACCACCACATTGCAACCTCGCTCTCGTACTAGGCTGAAGCTCGTCCTTTCCGCCTCCCGCGGGCCCTACCGCGCAAGGAGAATCACCGTGTCTGCCACAGAGCCGTCGAAGCCGACTCCCCCCGTTCCCGCTCCCCCGGCTGCGCCCCTGCCGCGAAAGGTGCCGACGCCGGCTGCCGTCGCGCCGGCAGCTGCCGCCGCCAGCGCCGCGTCGTCCTCCGACGCCGCGAAGTGGGGCCGCGTCACAGACGACGGCACCGTCGAGGTCCGCGAGGGCGAGGACTGGCGCGTCGTCGGACAGTACCCTGACGGCACCCCCGACGAGGCGCTCGCCTACTTCGTGCGCAAGTACGAGGACATCGCTTTCAAGGTGCACACGCTCGAGCAGCGCCACCAGGCCGGGGGCGCCTCCGCCGCCGACCTCGTCAAGCAGGCGGGCCATCTTCTCGCCGAGGCGACGGATGCGGCCGCCGTCGGCGACCTCGCCGGACTCCGCGAGCGACTGAACGCCCTGACCTCCTCGCTCTCCGAGGCGACGGCTCAGGAGGCCCAGCAGGCGAAGGAACTGGTCGACAAGGCCATCGCCGATCGCACGGCCCTCGTCGAGCGTGCCGAGGAGATCGCCGCCCGCGACCTGTCGAAGGTGCAGTGGAAGCAGGTCACCGCTGAGCTCGGCGAGCTCTTCGACGCCTGGCAGGCACAGCAGCAGAACGGTCCGCGCCTGTCGAAGGGCGTCTCGCAGCAGCTCTGGAAGCGGTTCCGCGATGCACGCGGCACGGTCGACAAGGCACGCCGCGCGTTCTACTCCGAGCTCGACGACACGCACAAGACCGCCCGCGACGCGAAGACTCGTCTGGTCGAGCGCGCAGAGGCACTCGCACCGCGCGGCGTCGACGGCATCCCTGCGTACCGCACCCTGCTCGACGAATGGAAGGCCGCCGGCCGCGCCGGACGCAAGGCAGACGACGCGCTGTGGGCACGGTTCAAGGCGGCGGGAGACGCGCTGTACTCGGCACGGGCCGAGCAGTCGGCTGCGGAAGAGGCAGACTCCGCTCCGAAGATCGAGGCTCGCCAGGCTCTGCTCGAAGAGGCGAAGGCCGTGGCCGATGAGCCCAACATCAAGCGCGCCCGCGCGCTGCTCACCGGCATCCAGCGCCAGTGGGACGAGATCGGTCGCATCTTCCCCCGAGACAAGGAGCGGGCGCTCGACGATCGCCTCCGCGTGATCGAGCAGGCTCTCAAGGCTCGTGAAGAAGTCGACTGGAAGAAGAACAACCCCGAGACCAAGGCGCGCGCCAACGACATGAGCTCGCAGCTCCTCGAGGCGATCGAGAAGCTCGAGGCCGAGCTCGCCGCCGCAGAGAAGTCGGGAGACAAGAAGGCCGCCAAGGCCGCAGCGGATGCTCTCGAAGCGCGCCGCGCCTGGCTGAACGCGCTCGGCGGCTGACCTTCTCCACAGATCCTCCGATCGACACGGAACGCGGGGTGCACCGCGCCAGACTGGCGTGATGCACCCCGCGTTCCTGTATCTGCCCGGTGAACGGCTCACGATCCCCGAGCTCAGCGCGGCGAGGATCGACGGGCACCTGGTCGATCTCGGCGAGGGCTACATTCCCGCCGATCTCATCGAGAGCCCGAGCGCGAGGGCGGCTGCGATCGCGGCCCTCGTCCCCGCCGACACAGCTGCCTCCGGTCCATCGGCCGCATGGATTCACGGGGCCGGTGATGCTCCGCCCGCTCGCCACCATGTCCGACGTGCGGTCGGCCACCGCATCCGCGCAGCGCTGCCCCCTCGGGTGATCCTGCACGACACCGCGCTGTCTCGCACGCACATCGAGCTGATCGGCGGGGTGCCCGTCATGACGCCCCAGCGCACGATGGTCGATCTCGCCCTCGGCCTGCACCGCGACGAGTCGCTGCGGCGATGGATGCTGCTGCTGGCCGACACCGAGCCGGCCCTCGTCTCGGTCGCACTCAGCGAGATCGACACCATGATCCGCGTGCCGGGAAAGCGGGCCGGTCGCGGTGCACTCGAAAGGCTCCTCGTCAGGACGAGGTGACGCGGTAGACGTCGTACACCGCATCGATGCGACGCACGGCGTTCAGCACGCGGTCGAGGTGCACGGCATCGCCCATCTCGAACACGAAGCGGCTGATCGCGAGGCGCTCGTCCGTGGTGCTGACCGTCGCCGACAGGATGTTGACGTGGTGCTCACTGAGCACACGGGTCACATCCGAGAGAAGACCCGAACGGTCGAGAGCCTCGACCTGGATCTGCACGCGGAACACGCTCTTGGTCGTCGGCGCCCAGGACACCTCGACGAATCGGTCCTCGTCGCTCTCGAGCGCCTTGACGTTCGGGCAATCCGTGCGGTGCACCGACACGCCACTGCCACGGGTGACGAACCCGACGATCGCGTCGCCGGGCACCGGGGTGCAGCACTTCGCGACCTTGACCAGGATGTCGGATGCACCACGCACGAGCACTCCGGAATCGCCGGAGCGGGGCTCGCGCGAGGGCATGCTGCCGGGGAGGTCGATCGGACCTGTGGCGGGGTCGGTCGCCGCGACCAGCGCGGTGACCTTCTCGAGCACCGACTGCGTCGAGACATGCCCCTCGCCCACAGCGGCATACAGGGCCGAGACGTCCTCGTAGCGGAGCTGGTGGGCTACCTCGGCGAACGAGTCCTGGCTCATCAACCGCTGCAGCGGCATGTTCTGGCGGCGCATCGCGCGAGCGATGGCCTCCTTGCCCTGCTCGATGGCCTCTTCACGACGTTCCTTCGTGAACCATCCGCGGATCTTGTTACGCGCGCGAGTGCTCTTGACGAAGCCGAGCCAATCCTGACTCGGACCGGCGTCGGGGTTCTTCGAGGTGAAGACCTCGACCACATCGCCGCTCTTGAGCTCCGACTCCAGCGGCACGAGACGACCGTTGACCTTCGAGCCCATCGTGCGGTGACCGATCTCGGTGTGCACGGCATAGGCGAAGTCGACGGGTGTCGCACCGGCCGGGAGACCGACCACGCGACCCTTGGGAGTGAAGACGTAGACCTCTTTGGCGCCGATCTCGAACCGCAGGGAGTCGAGGAACTCCCCCGGGTCGGCCGTCTCGGCCTGCCAGTCGGAGATGTGGGCGAGCCAGGCCATGTCGCTGTCCGACGCGCGGACCTCGGCCTTCCCGCCGTTCATCCGCTCCTTGTACATCCAGTGTGCGGCGACACCGTACTCCGCCTGCTGGTGCATCTCATGCGTGCGGATCTGGATCTCGACCGTGCGTCCGGACGGACCGATCACCGTGGTGTGCAGCGACTGGTACAGGTTGAACTTCGGGGTCGCGATGTAGTCCTTGAAGCGCCCGGGAAGAGGGGTCCACCGCGCGTGGATCGCCCCGAGCACGGCGTAGCAGTCGCGAACGGAGGCGACGAGCACCCGGATGCCGATGAGGTCGTAGATGTCGTCGAACTCGCGGCCTCGCACCACCATCTTCTGGTAGACGGAGTACAGCTGCTTCGGGCGTCCGACGACCTTGCCGCGGATGCGCAGATCGCGCAGATCCTCGTCGATCTCCTCGACGACCTGAGCGAGATACTTCTCGCGCTGCGGCGTGCGCTGCGCGATGAGGTTGTGGATCTCGTTGTAGATCTTCGGATGCAGCACGGCGAACGAGAGGTCTTCGAGCTCCGACTTGATCGCCTGGATGCCGAGGCGGTTGGCGAGAGGCGCGTAGATCTCGAGCGTCTCCTTCGCCTTCTTCGCGGCCTTCTCAGGAGGGACGAAGCCCCAGGTGCGGGCGTTGTGCAGCCGGTCGGCGAGCTTGATCAGCAGAACGCGGATGTCCTTCGACATCGCGACGATCATCTTGCGGACGGTCTCGGCCTGCGCGCTCTCGCCGTACTTGACCTTGTCGAGCTTGGTGACGCCGTCGACGAGCATCGCGACCTCGTCGCCGAACTCCGCGGTGAGGTCGGTGAGGGCGTAGCCGGTGTCCTCGACGGTGTCGTGCAGCAGCGCTGCGGCGATCGCTCGAGGGCCGAGGCCCATCTCGGCGAGGATCTGTGCGACAGCGAGCGGGTGCGTGATGTACGGCTCACCGCTCTGCCGCTGCTGCCCTGCGTGCTTCTCCTTCGCGACGGCGTAGGCGCGTTCGATGACGGCCAGATCGCCCTTGGGGTGATTCGCACGCACCGTGCGGATCAGATTGTCGAGGTCGTTGATCCTGGGCGCGCGGGAGA
The DNA here is from genome assembly GCF_000834175.1 of Microbacterium sp. MEJ108Y. Classification (NCBI taxonomy): domain Bacteria; kingdom Bacillati; phylum Actinomycetota; class Actinomycetes; order Micrococcales; family Microbacteriaceae; genus Microbacterium; species Microbacterium sp. MEJ108Y. The sequence continues at coordinate 10,132 of NZ_JXQX01000020.1, forward strand.
AGATGCGGGGAACCAGTCGTCTCAGGCTGGAGCCCTGCGACGCCGTCTGCGGTTCCGCCATCCGCTCACCTCCGAATCACAACAGTTTACGCGTGCCCTGCGGGGTGCGGCCCCGAGGAGCGGGGACGATCAGGCTTCTGCGGCTGCGAGGCTTCGCGCCTCGCGGATCTTCGCGTCGCGCGCCGCGATCTGCGGCTCGTTCTCGCGGAACAGCGAGTAGAGCGGAGCAGCCACGAACAGCGTCGAGTAGGTCGCGACCAGGATGCCGACGAAGATCGAGAGCGAGATGTCCGTGAGCGACTCGGCACCGAGCCAGAAGGCGCCGATGAAGAGCACCGCTCCCACCGGCAGAGCGGCCACGACCGAGGTGTTGATCGATCGGACCAGCGTCTGGTTCACCGCGAGGTTGACCGACTCGCCGAACGTCCGAGACGAGTTCTCGCCGTCCTCCGTCGTGTTCTCCCTGATCTTGTCGAACACCACCGTCGTGTCGTACAGCGAATAGGCGAGGATCGTGAGGAAACCGATCACCGCCGGGGGCGAGATCTCGAAACCGGCGAGGGCGTAGACGCCGACGGTGATCACGAGCACATCCAGAAGGCCGACGATCGCAGCCGCGGACATCTTCCAGGTGCGGAAGTAGATGGCGAGGATCAGGAAGGTCAGTGCGAGGAAGATCGCAAGTCCCCACAACGACTGCCTGGTGACGTTCTCGCCCCATGCTGGGCCGATGAACGACGACGTCACGCTGTCGGGTTCCACTCCGAAGGCATCGGCCAGAGCGTTGGAGACCTGCTGGGTCTCATCCGCGCCCATCTGATCGGTCTGCACGCGGATGTCACTGCCGTTGATGACGACGACCTTGGTCGCTGCACCCGGCACGACGGACTGCACTGCGTCGGTCGCGGTCCGCTGGTCGGTGCTGTCGGGCGCCTGGACTGTGAACTGCGACCCGCCGGTGAACTCGATCGAGAACTGGATCGGGCGCAGGAGGGGCACCAGCGCCGAACCGACGACCAGGGCGATCGCGATGATGAACCACAGGCGGCGCTTGGCGACGAACGGGAAAGAGGTCTTTCCCGAGTACAGGTTGTTGCCGAACTCATTCATGGAAGCCATCAGGCGTCCCCCTCGCTTCCGGTGCGGCTGGATCTGTCACCGGCTAGTGCTTCGGCGCGCTTGCGCTCCGCGATGGTCTGACGGCGCTCGGCTTCACCCTTGGCCCTGGCGTTCTTCGCCCCGCGCCCCGCCGTGGCCGTCGGCACCTGACGGAACTGCGACCGGCTGCGGTACACCGCGCCCAGCGATTCGGGGTCGAGGCCCGAGAGCTTGTGTCCGCCGCCGAAGAACTTCGTGCGAGCGAGCAGCTGCATCACCGGGTGGGTGAAGATCACGAAGATGAACACGTCGATGAGGGTCGTCAGACCCAGTGTGAAGGCGAAGCCCTTCACCGTGGAGTCAGCGAGGATGTACAGCACGACGGCCGCGAGGATGTTGATCGACTTCGAGATGTAGATGGTCCGCTTGGCTCTGCCCCAGCCGTCTTCGACCGCCGAAGTGATGGACTTGCCGTCGCGCAGCTCGTCTCGGATCCTCTCGAAGTAGACGATGAAGGAGTCGGCCGTGAAGCCGATCGAGACGATGAGACCCGCGACGCCGGCGAGCGACAGGCGGAACCCGAGTCGCCACGCGAGGATGCAGATGATGACGTAGGTCAGCACCGCCATCACGGCGATCGAGGCGATGATCACGGTTCCGAGCGCGCGATACACGATCAGCGAGTAGATCGCCACGAGAGCGAGACCGATGAGTCCGGCGATGAGGCCGATCTGGAGCTGCTGTGTGCCCAGGGTCGCCGAGATCGTGTCGGAGCTCTGCACCTCGAAGCTGAGCGGCAGCGCGCCGAACTTGAGCTGGTCAGCCAGGGCGGTCGCGGATTCCTGGGTGAAGTCGCCCGAGATGCTGGGGCGGCCGTCGAGGATCTGCCCGTTCATGCGCGGTGCGCTGATGACGGACCCGTCGAGGACGAAGGCGAACTGGTCACGCGGCGAGAGCTCAGCCAGGCGGTTCTGGTTGAGGCGGGTGCTGACCTCGCCGAATGCCTCGGCGCCGTCTCCGTTCATGGTGAGCTGGACGAGCCATGCGCCCGTCCTCGGGTCACGGCCTGCCGAGGCGTCCGTGATCGCATCGCCCGTGAGCTCGGTCGGTCCCAGCAGGTACTTCGCCTGCCCGGAGGGATCGCACGCGATGAGCGGCTGATCCTTGGGCGCGTTCGAGGGGTCGTTGTCGGGGTTGGCGCAGTCGTAGGCCTGGAACTCTGCGGCCAGCCGGTCTGTCACCCATGCGAGGTCGCTCGCATCCGTCGGCTCGGCCGTCGGCGTCGCGTTCAGCGAGTCGTCCGGAGTCGGATAGGCCGTCTCATTGCCGTCTTCACCCACGTACTGGTTGGTGCCTGCGGTCGTGGCGAGCACCGGGCGGAACTCGAGCTGCGCGCTGGACTGGATCCGGGCACGCGTCTGCTCGTCGGCGACACCCGGGATCTGAACCACGATGTTGCGGCCGCCCTCCGTGGTGATGTCTGCCTCGGCCACGCCAGACGCGTCGACGCGCTGTCGGATGATCGCCGCCGCCTGATCGAGCTGCTCCGGCGAGGGCGCAGCTCTGTCTTCGGTCTCCGCGCTCAGCACGATCTGCGTGCCGCCCTGGAGGTCGAGCGCGAGCTCAGGAGACCAGGAGCTCTTCTCGAACACGTGGACGCCGAGGGCGTTGATGCCGAAGAGGACGCCCGTCACCAGGAGCAGGCCCATGAGGACCCGCCAGGCATGACGGACCGGGGAAGAAGTGGCCACGTGTGATCAGCTTTCTAAGATGCCGGAGTGCCGAAGTCGTGCAGCGCGAAGACTACTTGTCGTCGGCGTCGCGCTCGAGACGACGACGGGTCTCTTCGGTGGTCTCGATCGCAGGAGCGTCATCGACGATGGGCGCCTCATCGACCACGACGACCGAGTCGTCAGCATCCTCGACGACGGCGTCCTTGGGCTCGACGATGCGGAGGATCGCCTGGCTGTGCACCTCGATGACCGTGCCGGGCGCGATCTCGACGAGCGCGGGCGAGTCGAGGTCATCGTGGTCGTACGCCACGATCGTGCCGTAGAGACCACCCTGCAGGAGCACCTTGACACCGGGAACCGTCTTGGTGGCCTTCTCCTCCTGCTCCGCCTTCATCTGCTTCTGGCGCTTGCGTCCGTTGACGAACATGAACACGACGAGCACGGCGAGAAGGCCGAAGAGGAGGATTTCCATGGGCATGGTGGCGAAGGGCCTTTCTCAGGTGCGCGCACCACAGACGGGCGCGCAGTTCTATCGGGGGAAGTCTTCAGTGATTATAGGTCATCAAGTCGAAGCGCCCCATCGGGGTGCGCGATCCCCAGGTGGGCGTAGGCCTCCGGCATGGCCACTCGACCACGCGGTGTCCGGCCGAGGAATCCGATGCGCACGAGGTACGGCTCGACCACGCTCTCGACGGTCTCCGCCTCCTCGCCGACAGCCACCGCGAGCGTGCTGAGGCCGACCGGCCCGCCGCGGAAGCGACGCACGAGAGCCTCGAGCACGGCGCGGTCGAGACGGTCGAGGCCGATCGGGTCGACGTCGTAGAGCTCGAGCGCGGCCCGGACCCCGTGCAACGAGGCCTCCCCGCCGCCGTGGACGAGCGCATAGTCGCGCACCCGTCGGAGCAGGCGGTTCGCGATTCGCGGTGTACCCCGCGACCGGCGGGCGATCTCAGAGAGCGAATCCCGCGGCAGATCGACGCGCAGCATGAGAGCGGAGCGATCGATGACGCGCTCGAGTTCCGGTTCGTCGTAGAACTCGAGGTGGCCGGTGAATCCGAAGCGGTCGCGCAGCGGGTTCGGGAGCAGGCCCGAGCGAGTGGTGGCGCCGACGAGCGTGAACGGGGCGAGGTCGAGCGGGATGCTGGTCGCTCCCGCGCCTTTGCCGACCATGATGTCGATGCGGAAGTCCTCCATCGCGAGGTACAGCATCTCCTCCGCAGAGCGAGCCATTCGATGGATCTCGTCGATGAACAGCACTTCGCCGGGCACGAGACTCGAGAGCAGGGCGGCGAGGTCGCCGGCATGCTGGATCGCGGGTCCGCTCGAGAGTCGCAGCGGGCGCTCGCTCTCATGCGCGACGATCATCGCCAGCGTGGTCTTGCCGAGTCCAGGAGGACCCGCGAGCAGGATGTGATCCGGCGGACGGTTCTGGATCCGCGCCGCATCGAGCAGGAGCTGGAGCTGCCCACGGACCTTCTGCTGACCGACGAACTCGCCCAGGCTCGTGGGGCGCAGAGCACCCTCGATGGCGAGCTCGGTGTCGTCCGCCGGCTCGGCGGCGTCGCGGACGTCAGACACGCGCCGGCCCCAGGAGAGCCAGAGTGCGGCGCAGGAGCGGCGCGACAGACGCTCGCTCTGCCTCGGATGCCTCGGCGGCCGTCTGCGCGGCGGCCTCGGCGGCGACCTTCTCGGACCACCCGAGGCCGACCAGCGCGGCGGTGACCTGATCGACGACGTCGACTGGGCCGGTCTTCACCGGCTTCGACCCGGCGCCGACGGGATGCACCTTGCCTGCGAGCTGGAGGACGATGAGTTTGGCCGTCTTCGGTCCGATACCGGAGACACGCCGGAACGGCGCGTCGTCCTCGCCGGTCACGGCCTCGGCGATCTGGTCGACGGTGAGGTGCGAGAGCACCCCGAGCGCCGACTTCGGTCCGACGCCCGTGACGCTGATGAGCAGTCCGAAGATCTCCAGCTCGCTGCGATCGGCGAATCCGAACAGAGACAGGGAGTCCTCGCGGACGATCAGGCTCGTGTGCAGCAGCAGCTTCTCGCCGACCGTCGCGGTGTGCGCGACATCGGCGGGAACGGCGACCGAGAATCCGACGCCACCGACGTCGATGATGACCTGATCGGCGGTCGAGTGGAGAACAGCGCCGTGCAGCGAGGAGATCATCCGACCAGCCTACGCACCGGATCGTAGATATGTTCGAGCGACACGCTCCGCATCAGCCCACGCCTTCTGCGCCGGTGTCAGCGACTCCTGCCCTGGTGCGCCGGCAGCGCCGCGTCGCCATGCGTGGCAGAGGGCGATCGCCAGCGCGTCGGCGGCATCCGGCGGTTGCGGAGGAGCATCCAGGCGGAGGATGCGCGCGATCATCGCCTGCACCTGGCGCTTGTCGGCCGAACCATAGCCGGTCACCGCCGCCTTCACCTCGCTCGGAGTGTGCGTCGCTGCGGGAAGACCGGCCTCGGCCGCGAGCAGCAGCGCCACGCCGCTCGCCTGCGCCGTGCCCATCACTGTGTGGGTGTTCTGCTGTGCGAAGACCCGCTCGACGGCGACGGCGTCGGGCCGATGGGTCTCGATCACCTCGCGGATGCCGGCCGCGACCAGCGCGAGCCTCTCACCGATCGGCAGATCGGGCTCGGAGCGGATGACCCCGACGTGCACGAGCGTGCCCCGACGAACCCGATCAACGTCGACCACACCGACACCGCACCGGGTGAGACCGGGGTCGATGCCGAGCACGCGAAGCGAGGAGGAGGTCACTCCCCCAGGCTATGCGTCGCCCCGGATCCCGGGGCGACGCCGCGCCTACGCGTCGTCGTTCTCGAGCTCGGCCTGCACCTCGGGCGTGAGGTCGAAGTTCGTGAAGACGTTCTGCACGTCCTCGCTGTCTTCGAGCGCATCGATGAGGCGGAAGATCTTGCGGGCCGTGTCTGCGTCGATCTCCACCTTGAGGTTCGGAACGAACTCGACGTCGGCGGACTCGTAGTCGATTCCCGCCTCCTGAAGGGCGCTGCGCACGGTGACGAGATCGGTGGCCTCGGTGATGATCTCGAAGCCTTCGGCGTGCGGCTCGATCTCTTCGGCGCCGGCCTCGAGAGCGGCCATCATCACGTCATCTTCGGTGGTCCCCTCGGATCCGACCACGATGACGCCCTTGCGGCTGAAGTTGTAGGCGACGCTGCCGGGGTCCGCGAGCGTTCCGCCGTTGCGGCTGAGCGCGGTGCGCACCTCGGCCGCCGCGCGGTTCTTGTTGTCGGTCAGACACTCGATCATCATGGCGACGCCGTTGGGGCCGTAGCCCTCGTACATGATCGAGGTGTATTCGACAGCCTCGCCACCGATGCCCGCTCCGCGCTTCACCGCGCGGTCGATGTTGTCCTTCGGGACCGAGGTCTTCTTCGCCTTCTGCACGGCGTCGAAAAGGGTCGGGTTGCCCTGCAGGTCAGCTCCGCCCAGCTTGGCGGCGACCTCGATGTTCTTGATGAGCTTGGCCCAGGACTTCGCGCGCCTGGAGTCGATGATGGCCTTCTTGTGCTTCGTGGTGGCCCACTTGGAATGCCCGGACATTATTCTCCGCTCGTCGTATCCGCCGTGGGCACTGCCCAGGGCGTCGTCCATTCTATCGAACCACGCCCGTGAGCTGTGGCGGACGTCCCACCCGTTTCGCAGGGAGGGCGGTCAGCACCCTCTGGCATCACGGGCAGCGCAGGTGTAGTCCTGACTCATGGACGAAAGAGCCGTCGATGACAGAACCCGCGGCCTCGAAGCCGCACACCGCGCAGCAATCGACTTTCTCGGGTCGCTCGACGAGAGACCCGTGTGGCCGCGGGCGAGCCTCGACGAGATGATGTCGGCGTTCGGGGGTCCGTTGCCCGAGGAGGGCACGGATGCCGCGAGCGTGATCGAGGAGATGGCACGACGGGGTGATCCGGGCCTCGTCGCGATTCCGGGAGGCCGCTTCTTCGGGTTCGTGATCGGAGGCACCCACCCCGCCGCTCTCGCCGCAGACTGGCTGGTGTCGACCTGGGACCAGAACTCGGGGTCGGCGACCCTCACCCCGACGACGGTCGCGATGGAGCGCATCGCCGGACAGTGGATGCTCGACCTGTTCGGACTGCCTGAGAGCGCGAGCGTCGGTTTCGTCACGGGCGGCCAGATGGCGAACTTCACGTGCTTGGCGACAGCGCGCAACGCCGTTCTCGCACGAAGCGGCTGGAATCTCTCGGAGAGGGGGCTTCGGCTCGCACCCGCCGTGAGATTCGTCGTCGGCGCCGATCGCCATGGCTCGATCGATCGGGCGGCTCGATTCCTCGGGATAGGAACCGACGAGCTGGTCGTGATCGAATCGGATGACCAGGGCCGCATGAGACCGGAGGCCCTGGAGCACGCCCTCGATCAGGCCACGGGGCCGCTCATCGTCTGCCTTCAGGCGGGCGAGGTGCACACCGGCGCGTTCGACGACTTCGCCGCGCTCATCCCGATCGCGCACGAGCACGGTGCGTGGGTGCATGTCGACGGCGCGTTCGGGCTGTGGGCCGCGGCGTCGCCCTCGCTTCGCCGCCTGACCGAGGGGATGGGTCTGGCTGATTCCTGGGCGACGGATGCGCACAAGACCCTCAATGCTCCGTACGACTGCGGAATGGCGATCGTCCGCGATCCTGCAGACTCGATCGCCGCGTTCCGCACCGGCGGTGACTATCTCGTCTTCACGAGCCTCGATCCCTGGGATGTCACTCCGGAGCTCTCCAGGCGGGCCAGAGGCGTGCCCGCCTGGGCGGCGATGCGCAGCCTCGGGCGCCAGGGAATCGCGCGTCTCATCGACGCACTGCATGAGAACGCCATCGCGATGGCATCCGGACTCGCCTCGATCGACGGCATCCGCATCCTCAACGACGTCGACTACACCCAGGTGATGTTCCGACTCGACTCCGACGACGCGACGCGAGCCCTCGGCGAGGCCGTGCTCGCCGAGGGCACAGCTGCCCTGACAGGCGCCGCGTGGCGTGGTCGCGCGGCGCTGCGATGCTCGATGTCGTCCTGGGCGACGACCCGAGACGACATCGATCGCACAGTCGGCGCGATCCGAACACTCGTGTCGGGCTGATCCGACTCGCCTCGATCACTCGCCCGCGATCACTCGCCCCCGGCCGGCAGGCCCACCTTCGGACGAGCCCAGGAGCGACCGCGGGTGTCCTTCAGGATGTCGTACTCCACGTCGACGTGCGGTTCGATCGCGCTGTACTTGTCGTTCGGCGCTCCGATCACGAGCTGGAAGCCGAGACCCCGCCACGCGCCGATCGCACGTTTCGTGAAGTGCGCATCCGCCTTGATCAGGGCCTCGTCCATGAACACCGGCGCGTAGCGGGGACGCTCGGCTCCCGCGTCGCCGAGTTGGTATCGCAGCGCGGCGCCCACGATGAACGCGACGAGCTCCTGCGACTCTCCACCTGATTTCTCACCGATGTGGTCGTAGAGCGCGACGTGCTCCCGGGTCGTGGCATGGATCCGCTCCGCACTCACCCGCACGTGGTTGCGCACGTCGATGAGCTCGGCGAAGTCCGGTGCCGTCCGCCGCATCCGAGCGATGAGACGACTCATCCTCCGGTAGACGCTCTCGCGATCGGCGTCCGTCCCCGCCGTGTCGATGAGGCCGCGCACCTCGCGCAGCTCCTTGCGGAATCGTCTGCGCGCTTCCGATTGATTCTCGCGCGGCGTGATCTGGAGGCGGTGCTCGTCGTCGTAGAACGGCAGCTCCTCCATGATCCGGTTGATCGGGTCGATGCGATTCTTGATCTCACGCAGCGCGCGCCCGAGCGTCGAGTCCAGACTCGTCAGATCGTTTCCGGAGAGCTTGAGAAGGCTGTCCCGCCACTCGGACTCCAGCTCGTGCAGGCCGTTGGTCTCCAGCGCATCGAGGATCCCCTCGAACTCCGCGACCGACTCGTCGGGGTCGGGCAGGATCGTGAGGGTGTCCCAGCGCTCGAGGAACCCGGTCATCAGGCGTCGCATCTGCTCGCGCTGCTCGGCGTGCGCCGTGGCCGCCGACGTGCGGTCCTCGAGCAGCCTGGTCGCGGCGGTGCGCAACGCGGAGTCGAGATGGGCGAGTCGCTCTGACGCCGTGACGCTGACGGAAGCCTCCGCACCGAGGAAGCGCGCGTCGAGGAAGGAACGGTGCCGCTCGTCGAGCGCGATCTCCGCGGCCTCCGCCGCATCGACGATCCGCTGAGAGGCGTCGACCTGGTCCGTCACTTCGACCCAACGGTCCTGGGCGAGCGTCAGGTCGCCCCCGAGACGGGCGCTCTCGTCACGCAGACGACACGCCCGCTTCCTGAGTTCCTCGGCCTGCGAACGCAGCTCGGCAATCTTCGGGTTCTCGACGGTGACCTCCGCCTCGACCGCGAGCCAGCGCGCACGCTCCGCCTCGACGGCCTCGACGTCGATCTGCTCCCAGGTGAGATCCTCGATCTTCGCGTGCGCCTTCGCGGTGGCCTCGATCCGGTCCAGGTCCGCCTCCGCTTCGGCAGCCGCCGAGGACGCGGCATCCCGTCGGATCTCGAGCTCGCTGACCTGCTCGTCGAGTTCACGCAGACGGCGTGCGTTCGAGAATCCGAGCAGGTTCGCGCGGCCATGCCCGCCGTGGGACCCCCGGTCGCCCTGCGACACCTGTCCCGTGATCGTCAACGCGCGAGGATGCTCGGCGAGCTCGGCCGAGGAATCGACGCAGACGTAGTCGAACCGCTCGCGGAGTCGCTGCTGGAGCCACCCGGTGAAAGGCGTCGACCGATGCTCGAGTCGACCCGGAAGCGTTCTCGGGTCGGCCGGCCGCGACTCGGCGAGACCGGTGTGCATTCCCTCGTAGCTGATCCGCTCCGTGGTGCGCACCGAGTCGATGGCCGCGCGGAATCGTCCGAGGTTCGAGACGTCGATGAGCAGTGTCCGTGCGAACCCGCCGAGCGCCAGGTTGAATGCTTCCCGCCACGGCTCGAACTCGGTGCGCACCTCGATCAGCTCGCCGACGAACGGCAGATCCGTCGGGGCGAGCCCGGCGGCCTGAGCGAGCAGGACTCTCGATTCATGCAGATGTGCCGGGATGCTCCCCCGCAGGTCTCGGGAGCGGTCTCGCTCGGCGCGCACCTGCGCGAGTTCGGTCTCCACGGCTCTGCGAGCGGACTCGGCGTCGGCGAATGCGGCGCGGGCACCTCGGATCCCTGCCTGCGGGAGCTCCCGTCCGATACGGGTCAGCAGGCTCTCGAACGCGGCCGCGTCGTGCACCTCGATGCCGAGCTCGCCGGCGACGGCGTCGAAACGGGACCGCTCACGCCGGACATCTTCGAGACGGCGCTCGACGCCGCGCAGTTCGCGCTGGGCGGTCTCGAGGCGATCGCCTCCGGACTGCCGCAGGACGTCCAGAAGACCCTCCCGCTCGCTGTCCGCGGCGGCGATGAGGGCGTTCTTCTCGCGCACGGCCAGCTGGAGCGCGTGGGTTCGGTCGCGGAGATCCACCTCCACTTCGCGCAGCAGGTCGAGACGACGCTCTGCGCTCCAGAGAGCCGCGAGCGAGTTCGACTCGGAGAAGACCCCGACCTCGTCCACGACCCGCATCCGCTCCGATGCCTCCTCGATGCGCTGGGATATCCCGCGGATCGGCTCGAGAGCCGCCACCTGCTGCTTGGCGACCAGCATCCGGGTGCGTGTGCTCTCCAGCTCGTCGAAGTGAGCGACCACCGCGTCCGCGGTCGCCATCGTCTCGGGTTCCTCGAGCACGAGCTTCTTGTACAGATCGTCCACCGTGGTGATCTGCTGCCCCGCCTGGATGCGGGCGAGAAGACTGATCGCCTTCGCCCCGGAGCCGGCTGCGCCGATGCCGAGCACGGCGTGCAGCCGGGCCGAGAACTCGCGGTCGGTCGCGACGGGGTCGAGTCCGACGGCTCGCACCGACGTGTCGGTGAGGCGGTGAGTCGCGGCGCGCTCCAGCTGCGCGAGGTCGAATGCGCCGTCGACCGTGGCTCGCACTCTCGTGGTGTCCTCGAGCGTTCGCGCGTCCGCAGGGATGTACCACGCGCGGACCGCCGTGAAGCGCGAGCCGTCGTGATCCAACCAGGTCATCGAGACGGCGCTCCAGGTGTCCTCGCCGTCACCGCGCAGCACCCGGAGCTTCGTGCCCTCGTCCGTTCGGGACTCGTCGATCTTGCCGCGCCCGTACGACAGGATGTTGCGCTGCTCATCGCCCCGCGGACGCCCCGTGACACCGCCGTTCGAGGCGCCGTTGAACGGCGTCGTGTGCGGCATCATCAGGGCGATGTAGCCGTCCATGAGCGTGGATTTTCCAGACCCTGACCCACCGCACAGCAGGGTCGCATCCGGCGAGAACCGCACCCGGTGCGGCCCCCCGTCGTATCCGCCCCAGTTGATGAGCTGCAGCTCCTCGGCCACCCACTGCTGGCCGCGGGAGCTCGCGGGGATCATCCCGAAGAGCGTGTCCATCATCGTCATCGCGCCACCACCGCCTGGGCTCGCAGCCACTCCCGCAGCTCCTTGAGCGTCTCGGCGCTGAGCACCACCTCGACGAGCGCGGTGATCCGATACCGCCCGCTGGTCTCCTCCTGCACGATGCCCTCTCGGTCCAGCCGGTCCAGTGCGCTGCGGATCGCCCTCTGCTGCTTCGCGGTTCCGCCGTCGGTGTCGGCGAAGTAGCTGAGGACGGTCTGCTCGACGTCCTCGATGTCGATCCGCACGGATCCCTCGCCGGACGCCGACTCGCGCTGGTAGACGGTTCGCAGGTGCACCAGCACCAGCGTCTCGGCCCGCGAGTACGGCGAATCCTTCAGCAGGACCGGCATCTCGACCTCATCGGAGCGCAGCTGCTGCTTGTAGGCGAATCCGCGTGCGTGATCGATGATCAGTCGCAGGTAGATGTCGTTGAGCCGCGACTCGATGACGTGCTGGTGCTCGATCAGCAGCGTCCACTCGCGCCGGTTGCGCT
>NZ_JXQX01000021.1:0-4671 GCF_000834175.1 Microbacterium sp. MEJ108Y
CTCCGAGCCCACTCGCTGCAGCGGGTCGAGAGACACCAGCGCATCCTGCGAGACGAGTCCGATGCGGGCGCCGCGGAGGGCCCGCCACCCGCGCTCGCCGAGACGGGCGGCGTCCGTCCCGTCGACGACGAGTCGATCGAACGCCACGTGAGCACCCTGCGGAGCGAGTCCCAGCAGAGCCCTCGCCGTCAGGGTCTTGCCGGCTCCGGACTCTCCCACGATCGCCACGCATTCACCTCGCTCGACCGACAGCGACACACCGCTCACCACGGGCGTCCCTCCGAAGTCGACGCGCAGGCCGACGAGTTCGAGCGCGGCGGTCACGGCGTCAGCCCCTCTGCTCTGGCTCGCAGCACACGACCGACGATCGTGGCCGAGATGACGGTGACCGTGATCGCGATGCCGGGGAAGACGGCGATCCACCAGGCCTGACCGAGCACGTTGCGTCCGCCGGCGAGCATCAGTCCCCATTCCGGCGTCGGCTCCGATGGGCCGAGACCGAGGAAGCTGAGTCCGGCCGCGCCGAGGATGCTCGATCCGATGCCGATCGTCGCCAGGACGCTGAGCGACCCGAGCACGCCGGGCACGACGTGCCTCACGAAGGCGGGCGCAGGGCGCACCCCGAGGATGCGGGCGGCCTCGACATGCTCTGCGCCGCGCAGCGTGCGCGTCTGCACGCGCGCAAGGCGGATGTAGACGGGCACGGCGGCGAGGGTGACGGCGATCGCGATGTTCACAGGACCCGGCCCCAGCACCGCCACCACCACGAGCGCGACCAGGAACTCGGGGAACGCCATCAGCACGTCGTTCACCCGCATGAGTGCGGCGTCGACGCCCCGGGGAGCGAGCCCGGCCAGAGACCCGACGATGAGTCCGACCGCGAGGGCGACGCCCGTGGCGAGCAGTCCGATGCCGATCGAGCGCCCGGCTCCGTAGACCACCCGTGAGAAGACATCGCGCCCGCTCTGGTCGGTGCCGAAGAGGTGGTCTGCGCTCGGCGGCAGCAGCGAAGCCCGCACGTCCGTCTGCAGGGGATCGTGCGTGGCGAGCACCCCGGGGAACACCGCGGCGAAGGCGAGCACGAGAAGCACCGCCGCGGCGCCCCACAGCAGCACGGCCTGCGCCCGCCTCACCGCACGCCTCCTCGGTCGATGCGCAGACGAGGATCGATGAGCGGATGCAGCAGCTCGACCACGAGATTCACGACCACGAAGACGAGGGCACTGAGCAGGATGATGCCGGTGATGACCGGCAGATCACGATTGGTGATGGCGGCGAGAGTCACCCGACCGAGACCTGCTCTGGCGAACACCGTCTCGACGAGGACCGCTCCTCCGAGCACGGATCCGGTCAGGTACGCGGCGAGCGTCACCGCATTCGCCGCGCCGTGCCTGAGGCCGTGCCGCAGAGTGAACCAGGACGCGCTCGCACCCCGCGCACGCACGGTCTCGGCGAACGGCATCCGCTCGGCCTGTGCGAGGCCGTCTCGTAGCACCTGGCTGAGCAGAGCGGCCACCGGCAGGGCGAGCGTGATAGCCGGCAGCACGATCGTCGCCGGGTTGCGTGCACCGGACACGGGGAACCAGCCGAGTCCGAACGCGAAGACGCTGAGCAGGATCAGGCCGATCCAGAAGACGGGTGAGGAGAGGATGACGAGTTCGACTGCCGCAGCGACGGTGCGTCCGGCACGCCCTCGCACGAGCAGCGCGACGGCGAAGGCGAGCACCACGGCCATGAGCAGCGCCAGCGCGGAGAGCTGCAGCGTGGAACCCAGCTGGCGGCCGATGACCTCGACCACCGGCATCCGCAGTTGATACGACTCGCCGAGGTCTCCTCGCGCGAGCTGTCCGATGAACGTGACGTACTGCTCGAGTGGGGGGCGGTCGAGTCCCAGTTCCGCGCGGATGCCGTCTTTGACCTCATCGCTCACCTGCGCCTGGGGCCCGAGCATGACGGAGACCGGATCGCCCGGGATCACCCGGAACGCGAGGAACACCAGCGTCGCCGCACCCCAGAGGACGATCACGACGGATGCCGCGAGTCCGGCGACCCGGGTGAGCGCTGCCTTCACCGTTGACGCCCTCTCGACGGATCCTGAGCGCCCCTCGGCTCACGGCGCGCGCTCACGAACGATATCGCAGTGCGCGAGCGAGGGGCGCTCGATGATCCGGGTGTCAGCCGACGCTCACGTCGTAGAACAGCGGACGACCGTAGAGGTCGTACGCGAGCCCGTCCACCCGCTCGCCGACAGCCGTGATCGCCGACGGGCTGTAGAGCGGGATGATCGCGGTGTAGTCGGCGTTCCACTCCTGCAGCTGTGTGTAGATCTCGTTGCGCTGATCCTGATCGTTCGACGCGACGGCCTGCTCGAGCAGCGCATCGATCTCGGGATCGGTGACCTGCGAGGCGTTCTGGAACCCCTCGGTGTGCAGGTGCGCGCGGAGGAAGTCCGGGTCGACGCCCGAGAATCCCCAGTCGGTGAGGTCGAAGGTCTTCGGCTCGTACTGCTCGTTGTAGGCGCCGGGCTCGAGCGTCTCGCGGACGACCTCGAAGCCGATGGTCTTGAGATCCGACTGGATGGCGTTCGCGAGAGCGGCGCGGTCGTCGGGGACCGGAGTCCATGCGATCCACCGCGCAGAGAGGCGCTCGCCGTCCTTCATGCGGATGCCGTCGGAGTCGCGCTCCGTCCATCCGGCCTCGTCGAGAAGCGTGTTCGCCGCGTCCGCGTCGAACGGTCGGGCGCCCTCCAGCGAAGCATCGTAACCGGGAGTCGTGGAGCCCAGCACGCTCCAGGCGCGGGGGAACTGTCCGAAGAAGATCTCTTCGACGGCCGCGTCGACATCGATGCCCAACGCGAACGCCTGGCGCACCTTCTCGTCGGCGAAGACGCCGTACTTCTCGTTGAGGTACAGGGAGTAGGGCAGGCCCGGGTATTCGATCGAATCGACCGTGATGCCGTCGCCGAGGTCACCCGCGAGGTTCGGCGGGATGTTGCTCGCGAGGTCGGCCTCGCCGCTCTCGATGACGCCCGTGCGCACGGATGCCTCGGGCTGGATCTCGACCCGCAGCGTCTCGACCTTCGGTGCCTTCTCGCCGTGCGGCCCCCAGGCGTAGTCGTCGTTGCGCGTGTAGACGATCTCCTGATCGGGTGTGTACTCGGTCAGTTCGAACGGTCCTGTTCCGACGGTGATCCCCGGGCCGCCCGCCTTGAGCTGGTCGGCGGACTCCTCCAGCACGGCCGGCGAGTAGAAGCCGAGCTGCGGCGTGCTCGTCGCCTGAAGGAACGGCGCGTACGGCTGGGTGAAGCTCACCTTCACCGTGTGCTCGTCCACGACCTCGGTGCCCTCGTAGAAGTCGGCCCCCATCATGCTGGCCGCCTGCGCGGACTCCGTCTCGGGATCGACGATGCGATCGAAGTTCGCCTTGACGGCCTCGGCGTCGAACGGCTCGCCATCGGTGAAGGTGACGTCGTCACGCAGGACGAAGGTGTACTCGGTGCTGTCGTCGGACACCGTCCACTCCTTGGCCAGCCAGGGGGTGAACGAGCCGTCATCCTCCTGGAAGACCAGGGAGTCGAGCACCGCGCGCTGCACCATGCCCGAGACGTCGAGCTGACTCACCTGCGGGTCCATGTGCCCCGCTGAGAGGTTCGCACCCTCGATCGACCAGACGAGCTCACCGCCGTCGGACTCGGACGAGGGCGCAGCGCAGGAGCTGAGCAGGAGTGCGCTCACGGCGACGGTCGCGCCGAGCGGGATGGCACGGCGCAGGAAGGAGATAGGCATGCTGTTCCTCGGGAGGGAATGCGGGAGATGACGCGGATGCATCAGTTCTTGGACTCGATCCAATTCTAGATCCTCCGCGGTGACGCGGGCGTTGTGGGACCTTCATACCGTCATCGCTCCCTCATATACTGCGATGACACCGGAGGAGGGGGAACAGTGTCGTCCGAAGAACTCGCTGACACGATCGCCGCAGTGAACGCGAAGATCGATGCCCAGATCGCGCAGTCCCGACAGCTGGCCCAGGAGTCGGCCAGACTCGAGACGGAGGCGTCGCAGACCATGGCGACGGTCACGTCGGCGGACGGCCGAGTGACCATCACCGCGCGGCCGACCGGGGCCATCGAGTCGGTGAGACTGCAGTCGGGCGCGGCCGCAGATCTGGCATCCCTCGGCGTCACGATCACCGAGACGATCGCGAGGGCGCAGCGGGTCGCGGCGGAGAGGGTGCTCGTCTCGATGGAGCAGACCCTCGGGGCCGACTCCCCTCTCGTGGCCGCGGTGCGCCAGGATGTCGACACCGCGTTCCCGCAGGTCGGCGGCAGCACGATCGAGTACCGCTGATGGGCGTCATCGAGGTCAATCCGGCGCAGGTGGCGAAGGCCGCCAAGGCCATCAGCGTCGCGTCACGCAACATCGATGCCGCCCTGGAGGAGCTCGCCGCGCACGCGACGATTCTGCGTCGCTCGTGGTCGGGAGACGCGCAATCGGCGTTCGACGCCGCACAGGAGCGATTCGACGGCAACATGCGTGAGCGAACCGGGCTCGTCATGGCCGTGTCCGATCTGCTCGGCGAACTCGCGACCCAGTACTCGGACGCCGACCTCGCCGGTCAGCGCGTCCTCGGCGGCAGCTGACGTCGGACAGACATCACATCATCGGGGGGGGG
>NZ_JXQX01000022.1:0-108962 GCF_000834175.1 Microbacterium sp. MEJ108Y
CTCGCCCTCGCCCCCCTCGCCCCCCTCGCCCCCACCTCCCCCTCGCCCTCACCTCTTCGGGAGGAGGACTGCTCTTCGGGAGGAGGTTTCGCGCTGATCCGTCCTCCCGAAGGGCAGATCTCCTCCCCGAAGGGCGTCACATGGCCACGGCCGAGCGCCACGAACGCCGACGCCGAGCGCGGCGAAACGCCCCGGCCGGGCGCGCGGCCCGGACGGAGCGTTCCGTCTCACTGCAGACGTTCAACTGACCTTCTTGCGGTACGCGATGATCGCGAACACGTAGGCGACGATCAGGATGCCGACGCACCAGGCGAGGGCGACCCAGATGTCGGTGCCGACCGGCTCCTCGGCGAACAGCGCCTGGATGGTGTCGACGATCGAGGTGACCGGCTGATTCTCGGCGAACCACTGCACCGGACCGGGCATGGTCTCGGTCGGCACGAACGCAGAGCTGATGAACGGCAGGAAGATCAGCGGATACGAGAAGGCGCTCGCCCCGTCGACCGTCTTGGCGCTCAGGCCGGCGATGATGGCCAGCCAGGTGAGGGCGAGGGTGAAGAGGAACAAAATGCCGATGACGGCGAGCCACGCGAGCGGACCGGCTCCGGTGCGGAACCCCATCAGGAATCCGACGCCGAAGATGATCGCCAGCGTGATGCCGTTGGCGGTGAGCGAGGTGAGGACGTGCGCCCAGAGCACGCTCGATCGCGCGATCGGCATGGAGTGGAACCGCTCGAAGATGCCGCTCTGCAGATCGTTGAAGAGCCGGAAGGCCGTGTAGGCGATGCCGGACGCGATGGCGATGAGCAGGATGCCGGGGAGCAGGTAGTTCACGTAGTTCTCGGCGCCGGTGCTCTCGCGGAGCGCGCCTCCGAAGACGTACACGAACAGCAGCATCAGCGCGATCGGTGTGACCGCCGTGGTGATGATGGTGTCTGGACTGCGGAAGATGTGCCGCATCGAGCGTCCGGTGAGCGTCGCGGTGTCTGCGACGAAGTGCGTGCTCATGCTGCGTTCTCCTTTCCGGTTGCGGAGCCCGACTTCGGGCCGACGAGGGTGAGGAAGATCTCCTCGAGGGTGGGCTGCTTCTCGACGTACTCGACCTTGGCCGCCGGCAGCAGGCGCTTGAGGTCTGCCAGGGTGCCGTCGGCGATGATCCGACCCTCGTGGAGGATCGCGATGCGGTCGGCCAGATGCTCGGCCTCGTCGAGGTACTGAGTCGTGAGCAGCACCGTGGTGCCGGTGTTCGCGAGCTCTGTGATGACGTCCCACACCTCGATGCGGGACTCGGGGTCGAGCCCGGTCGTCGGCTCATCGAGGTAGATGACCTCGGGGTGGCCGACCAGGCTCATGGCGATGTCGAGGCGACGGCGCATGCCGCCCGAGTAGGTGCCGACCTTGCGAGCTCCGGCATCCGTCAGGCGGAACGTCGTGAACAGTTCGTCTGCCACCTTCGCGGCGTCGGGCAGGTGCCGCAGCTTCGCGACGAGCATGAGGTTCTCTCGTCCGGTCAGGATCTCGTCGACCGCGGCGAACTGGCCGGTGAGGCTGATCTTCTGCCGCACGGCGAGCGGGTCGGCGGTGACATCGACTCCCTGCACCACGGCCGTGCCGGCATCCGGCTTCAGCAGCGTCGAGAGGATGCGCACCACGGTGGTCTTGCCTGCGCCGTTCGAGCCGAGCAGGGCGAAGATCGATCCCTTCTCGACGTCGAAGTCGACGCCGCGCAGGACGTGAAGGTCCTTGTAGGACTTCTCGAGGCTGCGAACGGCGATGGCGGGGCTGGTCATGATCGTGTCTCCTTCTTCTTCGCGTCGTCGACCGCCGCGGTCAGGCGGGCGCGTTCCTTGTCGATCCAGTGGGTTCCGCCGTACGCCTCGGCGTAGGTCTCGGCGAAGGCGACGGGGTCGTCGCCGACGATGTCGTCGATCGGGGTGCCGTCGATGGCGGCGCGCTCCCACAGGTCGGCGAGATCGAGGAAGATCTGCACGAGGATGTCGCCGTCGGTGATGCCGCCGTAGTACATCGTGTAGCGGTGCTGGGCGTTGGCGACCGTGCGATACGGCTCGGGGAGGGCGTCGATGCGCTTCTTCGCATCGCGGTACTGCTTCTTCTGCTCGAGCGATCCGGTGAGCGCTTCGATCCATTTCGCGGCCATGTCAGTTCTCCTTGTTGGTCGTGTCGGTGTTCGTGTCGGAGTGTGTGTCTTCGGTGTTCGCAACTGCGGTGCGCAGGCTGTCGATGCGCTGCGTGAGGAAGCTCCAGGTCTTCCAGAACTCCTCGAGTTCCTGCGTGCCCGCCGGGTTGAGGGAGTACACCTTGCGGGGCGGCCCCTTCTCGCTCGGCACCTTCTCGACGTCGACGAGCTTCTTCTGCTCGACGCGCACGAGCAGGGCGTAGATCGTGCCCTCGGCGATGTCGGTGAATCCGTGGTCACGCACGCGGGTGGTGATCTCGTATCCGTATGCCGGCTGCTCGGCGAGGAGGGCCAGAACGATGCCCTCCAAGGTGCCCTTGAGCATCTCGGTCATCTGCTTGCCCATGAAGGCCTCCTCTCGTTGGTCGGTACTCAGTGTTGCTGGGTACCAGTACAAAGTAACACTGAGTACCGGTACTTAGCAACACCGAATACTGATCATTCTCGTGTGGCCCCCGGTGGGCGCGTGCGCATCACGCCGCGCGTGGTTCTGTACTTCCGGGGCGGGAGACTCCAGAGTGAGCACATGGCGGCACTGGCCTGGTCGTGGAGGAACGCCCTGCATGGGGCGGTGATCGGTCTGCCAGCGGGCATCGCGACGCTGAGAGGTGGGCGGTCGAAAAAGCAGCGCTGTCAAGGCTGGGGATGCGTTTTCGACCACCCACCGAGTGCCGGATGCGCGTGTGACCACCCACCACGGGGTGGGCGGAGTCGGCTCAGGCGTTGAGGCGCGCCATCGCGACCTGCGCCTCGAGCAGCGGCAGGGTGCGGTCGCGGTCGTGCGGCGGGCAGATGTCGAGTGCGTTCGCGAGCTGGAGCGCCAGTGCGGCATGACCCGCGGCGTTCGGGTGGAACGGGTCGCCCATCAGCCCCCACGGCACACCGCCGTTGCCGAGCTCGGTGAAACGGGCGTGCTGGTCGACGAGGATCACGTCCTCCGATGCGGCGACCTCGCGCACGGCATCCGCGAACTCGATGATCCGCTCGCGCCCGGGTGCATTCGCCACGTCGATCGACGGCGGGGTCTGCAGCACCGGAACAGCACCGGACGCCCGCACCCGCGAGACGAAGTCGCGCAGTGAGGCGGCGAACGCGGCGGGCTCGACGGTGACCTGACCGGGGCCGGTCGCCATGTCGTTCGTGCCGATCATGAGGGTGACGATGTCCGGCTGCCAGGACGCGACGCGGCGATCCCAGTCGTCCAGGATGTCGGTGATTCGGTGCCCGCTGATCGCGGTGTTGATGACGGCGTCACGGGTGCGCGCGAGTTCGCCGCGGATCAGCTCGTGCAGATGCTCGGCATAGCTGCGACCGCCCTGCGTGTGGACGAGTCCGTGGGTGATCGAGTCGCCGGTGATGACCCAGTTCAGCGGATCGGGGCCGACGAGCGACGCCGCGATGCGGCTGAGGTCGGATGCGGCGGAGGCGGGGGCGTCTGCATTCGGCACGCACACGAGCCTAGCGGCGGCGACGTGGAAGACTGGTCACATGGCCTCGTCACTGCTCGACCACCTTCTCGCCCGCATCGTCGACAGCGGCCTTCTCGATGATCCGGTCGCCGAGAACGGTCTCATCTACGGCCGCGCGACCATCGATGCCGCCGGCGCGGTGGTGACGGTCAACGTCGATCCCGAGCTGGAGGACGACGAGGAGACACTCGATGACGATGCGCTGCTCGAGGCGATCACGCGCATCCTGTCGGTGTCCGAGACGCGGTGGCGTGCGGTGATCGACGAGGTCGCCGACGACATCGACGAGGCTGTCGACGACGAGCCGGTGCTCGAGCAGATCGACCTGCGCGACGATCTCGAGGCCACCTCCGTGGTGGTGTTCGCCGACGCGGTGCTGATCGCCTTCGACGCGCCGAAGCAGTTCCCCGACTCGCGGATCCTCGTGCAGCTCGACGACGACCTCGAGGTCGCCAACATCGAGGTGCGCGATCGCACCGAGGTCGAGACCGTCGAGGTCGACGACATCGACGACCTGCTCGACAGGCTCAGCGGCGACGACCGCTGAGCCCGCCCGGCCTCACAACCACTTCTTGTACTTGAACACCCCGTAGAGGGCGACCGCGAAGGCGGCCATCGCTCCGATCGCCATCGGGTATCCGTGTGCCCAGTGCAGCTCGGGCATGACCTCGAAGTTCATGCCGTAGACCGTGCCGACGAGCGTGGGCGCGAAGATGATCGCCGCCCACGAGGAGATCTTCTTGATCTCGTCGTTCTGGGCCAGCCCCGCCTCGGTCTGCCGTCGTGCGACGAGAGCGGAATGCACCGTGAGGGCGTTCTCGAGGATCGCGCGGAACGAGTCGACGCGCTCGTTGACGCGGATGACGTGGTCGAGCACGTCGCGCAGCGACCGCTGCAGCTCCTCGTCGATGCGGTACTTCTCGGAGCCGCGGCGGAGCCACTCCAGCATCCCGGCGAGCGGGTGCACCGCACGCTGGAAGTTGATGACCTCGCGCGAGAGCTCGTAGATGCGCCGGGACAGGGCGTCGTCGTCGCTGTCGCCGAAGAGCTGGTCCTCGATCTCGTCGATGTCGTTGAGCAGCCCGGTGACGATCGGCTCGTAGCCGTCGACGACCTCGTCGAGGATCGCGTAGAACACCGCCTCCGGTCCCATCGCGAGCAGCTCGGGGTGCGCCTCCATGCGGCGGCGGACGGCCGCGAGGTCGGGCGACTCCGCGTGCCGGATCGTCACCACGAAGTCGGGGCCGACGAACAGGTGCAGCTCGCCGAACTCGATCGACTCCTGCTCGTCGCGGTAGCGAGCGGGGCGCAGCACGGCGAAGAGCGTGTCGCCGTAGCGCTCGACCTTCGATCGCTGGTGGCCCGAGAGCGCGTCTTCGACGGCGAGCGGATGCAGGTCGAATTCGCGCGCGACCGAGGCGACCTCGACGGGGCTCGGTCGATACAGGCCGATCCACGCGATGCCGCCGTGGGCGTCGAGCGACCGGTAGGTCTCGTCGAGGTTCTTCGGGGTCTCCACGCGGCGTCCGTGCACGTACACGCCGTTGTCGATGAGGGCCATGGCTGGCTCCGTTCTCGCAGGCGCACGCCGGATCAGAGAGGGCGTGCGCAGAATTCGTCAGGGGGCGGAAGACGCCGCCGACGGCTGCGAAGCAGGACGTGCAGGTGCGGAGCCGAAGCTCAACGCACGGATGCCGTCAGACGCGACGCAACGGGGGCGGCGTCGCAACTATCACCGGACATCGCCATCACCGCCTCTCGCGCTCTGAACGGGTCACGTGACCCGACTCGCCAGCATACTCCTGCCGTCTGGGAGAGGTCTCCGCGGTCCTGGGCTGCCTGCCGGAACGTGCGGGATGCCGGGCTCGGCGCCGGCGCTCGTGTCAGCTCGCGCTGATGCCGACGAGTTCGGCGCTCTTCTGCCACAGCGCCTCGGCGAGTGCGGCATCCTCGATGCGCGGATTCACGCGACGTGTCAGCACCCGCTCGTCGTAGTACTCGCCCGAGATCCAGGTTTCGTCGGGCGTTCCCTCGACGAACCAGCTCAGCGTGCTGCCGCCCTTCTCGCTGCTGATCAGCAGCAGACGCTTGAGCGGGGTGCGGTAGACGAACCGCATGAGTGTGTTCGAGTCCGAGGCGAAGTTCGTCTGCACGGTGCCGGGGTGAAAGGCGACCGAGCTCAGGCCCTCGCCGTGGAACTTGGTGTGCAGACTCTTCGTGAACAGCACGTTGGCGAGCTTCGCGTCGCCATAGGCCCTGTTCGCGCTGAAATTCTTGCGATTGTCGAGGTCGTCGATGTCCAGCCGCGCGAACAGGCGGTGCGCGACGCTCGACGTGTTGATGATCGACGCGCGGCCGGCGCGCAGCTGGGGCAGCAGCAGGTTCGTCAGCAGGAACGGCGCCAGGTGGTTCACCTGCAGGGTTTTCTCGAAGCCGTCGACCGTCGGGGTCTGATCGCCGAAGATGCCACCGGCGTTGTTCGCGAGCACGTCGATCCCGCCGTCGCCCACGGTGCCGGCGATCTTCGTCGCGAGCTCGCGCACGTCGTCGAGTCTGGTGAAGTCGGCGGTGAACCACTCGGCACCGGTGTCGGCGGCGACTGCCCGCGTCTTCTCGACAGAGCGGCCGACGAGGATAAGTCGGTGACCGGATGCGGTGAGCTGGCGCGCTGCGGCTGCGCCGATGCCGTCGGATGCTCCGGTGAGCACGACCGTCTTCGGGGTCACGAGGCCACCCTCTGTGCATGCCCGGCGGTCGCATCCGCATCCGCAGTGCGGCGGCTGCGCGCGACGTAGACGGTGTTCGAGGAGGTGCCGCCCGTGACGGCGTTCGCGAAGTCGACCACGTGGGCGACCGCATCATCGAACACGCTGTGCATCAGGCCCATGAAGTCCTCGTCGGGCGGATCGTCCGACCACAGGGCGAAGACGCCGGCGGCGGCGAGGTGCCGGTCGAGCGCACGCAGGCCGTCCGCGGTGTAGAGGTCGGCGTGCGTGGGGTCGAGTTGGTGGCGCGGCGAGTGGTCGACGTCCAGCAGTATCGCGGAGTATCCGGGGTGGTCTTCACGGGGTGCTGCCCGGACCAAGGCGAAGAAGTCGTCTTCGACCAGACTGGTGCGCGGGTCGTCGACGAGCTCTGCCGACACGGGCAGCAGGCGGCGCTGGTGCCAGCTGATCACGGCGCCGAGCCGATCGACCACGGTGAGCGAAGCCACGCGCTCGTCTCGCAGTGCGGCGACCGCGGTGTATCCGAGCCCGAGCCCTCCGACGAGGACCGAGAGACCGTCGCCGCCGACAGCGGCCAGACCCAGGTTCGAGAGCTCCTCCTCGGCCACCGTGAACAGGCTCGACATGAGGTATCCGTCGCCGAGCCTGACCTCGTAGATCTCCTGGCCGACTGCAGGCTCGGTGCGTCGGCGCAGCGTCAGCTCGCCGATCGGGGTCTTCTGCCAGTCGAGCTCTTCGAATCGGGTGATCACTGCGGGGTCTCCCGGTCGTCGTTCGCGCTCGGCTGCGCGGGCTCGGCTGTTCTGGTTCGGGGCGGGGGTGTCTTCGTCGCGGAGGGCAGGACGATCCTCTCGGGCTCCGGAGCAGGCGAGGCGGCGGCCGTCGCGTGCTCGGGCAGCTCACGGGCCACCTGCTTCTCGAGCACCTGCACGGCCTCGTCGCTCAGCAGGATCAGCCCTTCCAGTTCGTCGCGCACGCGGCGGTAGGCGACGTTGCGTTCGGCCTGCGTGGCGGATTCGTCGACCGCGACCTTGAGCAGCTGCTGCGCACGGTCCAGACGTTTGCGCTCGGGTTCGGTGAAGGTCGAGTCGCGCAGCCTGCGGGCATCCTTCTCCGCGATCTCGAATGCCACGGCATACGCGCCCACCGCGTCGAGGTACTCCGAGACCTGCCGCTCGGTCACGGTCGAGTCGGCAGACGGCGGGCGCAGCGCATCCGCCGTCTTCTTGGCCCGCAGGAAGGCGGCGACCAGCGGCTGGCGGCCGTCGCTCATGGCGGGGAAGGCGATGAGCTTCGCGACGTCGAGCTCGTAGTCGAGCCAGCGGGCGGTGATCTCGTCGTGCTCGGAGAAGAGACGCTCGAGCAGGGTGTTCGGTGTGACCGATGCCGTGGTGTCGACGACGGCCGGGCCGATGCGCTTCGCACGGCCGTTGCGTGCCTCGAGTTGGGCGGTCTTGATCTCGGCCTTGAGGCGCAGAGTCTCGATGCGTCGTTCGTGGCGGCGCTTCGCGCTGCGCTCCCACGCCTTCGCGGCACCTCCGGCCATGCCGAGGATCGGGAAGGCGAGCCACCAGTAGTTGCCCGCAAAGATCCAGAAGCCCCGGATGAACTCGTCCATGATGTCCTCAGCCTACTTCTCGGGCTTCGCGGCGTCGCCCGCGCTTCCGCCTTCTCACCCATCTGTTTTCCGTAATTACGAACTTTTGATAGGTTCGAATCATGGAACCCGACGACCGGAGCACGATCGAGCGCCGACTGGCCGACCTCGAGCACGAGGTCGCACGGCTGTCCGCACTCGCTGCTCACGTCCCCGCACCCGCTGATCGTGCGGAATCGGGTGCGGAAGCGGGTGCGGAACCGCAGGCGGCGGATGCTGTGCCCGAGCCGACCGGCGCCGACGATCCGCTCTGGTTCGTGAACGAGCTCGGACGCCGTGCGCCCGGCGCGGTGATGATGGCCGGTGCGGTCGAGACGCAGGCGGGGCCGGTGCGCTGGCAGTACGGCCTGCACGCCGAAGGGCTGCTCGCGCACGACTGGAGCGATCTCGCCCGTCCGCTCGAAGCCCTGGGGCACCCGGCGCGCATCGAGCTCGTGCGCCAGGTGATGCGCGGAGCGCACACGACGGCCGAGCTGCTGCAGCTCGAGCACCTCGCCTCGTCGGGCCAGCTCTACCACCACCTGCGGCAGCTCGTCACTGCGGGGTGGCTCGTCTCGCCGCGCCGCGGGTACTACGAGGTGCCGGCCGCCCGCGTGGTGCCCCTTCTCGTCCTGACCATGATCGCTTCGAGCTGAGGAGCCCACCGTGACCACCCCCTCGATCCCGTCCCCAGACCTGCAGGACCGCCAGAGCGCAGCGGATGCCCCGCGCCGCCGCCCCACGCGAGCGATCCTCGCCGTGATCGGCGTCGCTGCGGTCGTCGGCGTCGCACTCGGTGCGGCGATCGGTCCGCAGCAGCAGACGGTCAGCGCGTCGACCGCAGGCGATGAGGCGCTCGCCGACCGCATCCGCTCGCTTCCCGGCAGTCTCGACAGCTTCCGGGCGCTCTCGGTCGCTGAGATCGGCCCGGACGGAGCGGTCTTCGCCGGGCTCGGCGACGCCGACCCGTCACACACTGGAGCCCCGACCGCCGACACGGTGTTCGAGCTCGGATCCATCACCAAGACCTTCACCGGCGCACTCTTCGCCGACGCGATCGAGCGCGGAGAGGTCAGCGCCGACGATCAGCTCGCCGAACATCTTCCCGACCTCGAGGGCACGGCCGCAGGCGAGGTGACCCTCGCGTCGCTGTCGCAGCACTCGTCGGGGCTGCCCGGACTCGGCGCCACGGCGGAGGCGGAGGCACTGAGCGGCGTCCTCCTCAACGAGAACCCCTACGCGACCACGACGACCGAGCAGCTGATCGCCGACGCCGCAGTCGCCCCGGTCGACCCCGATCAGGGGTCGGTCTATTCGAACTTCGCCGTCTCTCTGCTCGGAACGGCGCTGGTCGAGGCAGCGGATGCCGACGACTACGCGGCCCTGCTGAGGGAGCGCATCACGGAACCGCTCGGCATGGACGACACGGTCGTCACGGCGACGGCCGACGAGGTGCCGGCTGATGCCGTGCCCGGATTCCTGATCAACGGCGTCCCCGCTCCTCGGTGGTGGGGAGAGGGCTACCTGCCCGCCGGCGCGTCGACGTTCACCACCGCGGCAGACCTCGCGCTGTGGGCGCAGGCCAACCTCGACGGCACCGCCCCAGGCTCAGCAGCCCTCGACCCGACCGCGCCCATGGGAGAGGGGGCTGAGATCGGATGGGGATGGATCACGTCGGCATCGTTCGACGGCGACGGCCTGCAGACCTGGCACAACGGCGGAACCGGGGGATTCCGCACCATGCTCACCCTCAATCGGGAGGCCGGCACCGCCTTCCTCGCGCTGTCGAACACCGTGGCCCCGGCCGACTACATCGCCATGTCGTATGTGTCGGGCGCGCCGATTCCCGCGGTCGACAGCGCATCCGTCGGCCTCGCGTGGGGCATCTTCGGGCTCGCACTGCTGTTGAGCCTGGTCGCCCTGATCCGCGCGTTCCGCGTGAAGGCGCTGCTGCCGTCGATCGGCGACCTGATCTGGGCGGCCTTCGGCCTCCTGCTGCTCCGGCACAGCGGACCGTGGTTCTCCGTCGGCGGCTGGGTATGGGGCATCGCGTTCGCGCCGGCGCTCGCCGCGATCGGCATCCTCGTCCTCCGTGGGTCGCGGGCTCGCCTGCCCTTCCTCCCTCGCCGGCGGGCGTGGTACTGGTGGGCGGTCGCCGTGCTCGGAGCGGTGCTCACCGTGGGCGTCACGTTCCTCTGGTGACCCGGTGACCCGGTGACCTGGTGACCTGGTGTCGGGCGTCGCGGCGCGCTCAGTCGTCGAGCGACGACGGCTGAGCCGCCCGCGATGACACGTCGTCAGGTCGGCAAGAGCTCCGGCTCAGAGGCCGAGCTTCTCGGCACAGGCGACGCAGTGCGTCGCGAACGGGCGGACCTCGAGGCGAGCCTGCGGAATCGGGCGGCCGCAGTTCGCGCAGATTCCGTAGGTGCCGGCATCCCACCGAACGATCGCATCGTCGACCTGCGCGAGTTCGGATGCCGCCGCCTCGGCGAGCCCCGTCAGCCGTGACCACTCCGACGAGAGCGTGACGCCCTCGGGGTCGTGCTCGTCGTCGTCGTTCGACCCCTCCCGGTCGTGCATCAGCTCGGCGAGGGTGGCCCCGGTCGCTGCGACCCGCTCTGCCGCCTGGGCGCGCAGCTCTTCGAGGCGAGCACGGACGTCAGGGGTCATCCGCACACTCTAGGCCCGGTCAGCGACATCCGTGCCCGCGACCACCGACACCAGCCGTTCACTCAGCGTTCCGTTTCGAGTACGGCGGTCTCGTAATTCCCTGTCACCTTCGCGAGTTGGAATACTCCTGTTCTCGGAATTCGGGAACGCCTCCTCCCGAAAGGTCATCATGCGCCGCCTCACCCTGCCCGCCGTCGGCCTCCTCGGCCTCGCCGCCCTCGCCCTGACCGGCTGCCAGAGCCCGACTGCCGAAGCGGCTCCCGCCGACCCGAACGCTCCCATCACGATCGCGACGCTTCCCGTCGGCGACGACCCCACCGCTGAGAACCCGATCGAGGTCTTCGCCGAACTCCTCGAAGAGTCCACCGGCCGCGATGTCGAGATCACCGATGTGCCCGACTACCTGAGCGTGGTCGAGGCGATCCGCGCCGACCACGTCGACATCGGCATCATGAGCGGTTTCCCCTCGGCGCTCGCCGTCAACACGGGCGAGGTCGACGCACTCGTCGCCTTCCAGGGAGACGGCAAGCCCGTCTCGACCTGCGTCGTGCTGAACGATTCGCCGATCGAGACTGTCGAGGACCTCGAGGGCAAGACCGTCGCCTTCGCCGACCAGGCGTCGAGCTCGGGCTACTTCATGCCGGTGTACATGCTGCACGAAGCAGGGCTCGAGCAGGGAACCGACTACGAGGCGATCTTCGCGGGCGGCCACGAGGGCAGTTTCGCGGCGCTGCAGCAGGGGCAGGTCGATGCCGCGTGCACCGCTGTCATGCTCACCGAGCTGGGCGCACCGATGTTCCCCTTCGCCGACGGCGAGTGGCGCGCGGTGGGCGAGAGCCCGGCCATGGATATCCAGGGCGCGGTGCTCGGCCGTCAGTCGCTCGACGACGAGACGCGCAAGCTCATCCAGGACGGCATCGCCGAGGTCTTCTCGCCCGAGAACGCCGAAGCTCTCGGAGCCTACGGTGCCTTCGCTGCGGCAGAGCAGACGGTCGACCCCGACGGCTCATCGTTCGAGTCGTTCGCCGAGATCGCGGCGGTCGCCGGTGTCGAGCTCAAGGACCTCAAGTGACGAGTGCGAGCGTTTCGTCTCGCTCCGCTCGCTCAACGAGCAAAGAAGTCCTGGTCGTTGAGCGAGGAGCGGAGCGACGAGACGAAACGTCCGCCCCCGGCCGCACGCCCACGGCCGAAGTCCGGCAGGCGCTCCCGCTCGTGTCGGTGCGCGACCTCAGCGTCGCGTATGACGCCACCACGGTGCTCGACGGCGTGGACCTCGAGCTGTTCCCCGGTGAGATGGTCGCGCTTCTCGGCGCCTCGGGTTCGGGCAAATCGACCCTCATGCGCAGCCTCACCGGGTTCGCCCCGATCTCTGCGGGGTCGGTCAGGGTCGCCGGCCATGACGTCACCAACCTCGCGCGCGGCGAGCTGCGCACGCTGCGGTCGGATGTCGGCCAGGTGTTCCAGCAGTTCAACCTGATCCCGCGGCTCAGCGTCATGACGAACGTGCTCACCGGAGCGCTGCACGGCGCCGGCGCGATCAATCTGGTGGGCGGCTTCTCGACCGCGCATCGCCGCCGCGCGCTCGAACTGCTCGACCGCGTCGGAATCGCTCATAAGGCCACTGCCCCTGCGCGGTCGCTCTCGGGCGGCCAGCAGCAGCGCGTGGCTATCGCGAGGGCGCTCATGCAGCAGCCCAAGGTGATCCTCGCTGACGAGCCGGTCGCATCGCTCGACCCCAAGCTCGCCGATTCGGTGCTCGAACTGCTGCGCGAGATCGCCACCGAAGACGGCATTCCGGTGCTCGTCAGCCTGCATGTGCTGCCGCTCGCCCTCGCGCACAGCGACCGCATCATCGGCCTGCGGCACGGACGGATGCTGGTCGCGGGCGCCACATCGCAGCTGGATGCCGCGGCACTCGCGCCGCTCTATGACGACGAGGAGCACGACGATGACGCTCACCACTGATCCCCGTTCGACGGATGGCCCGGCGGGCCGCTCGACGGATGGCCCAGGCGGCAAGGCCGACCGGCCGTCCACTCGCCCGACCCTGGATGCCGGGGAGCGCTCGCGCCTGGAGCGCGCGTTCCGCATCCCGCGGGCTCGCTTCCTGATCGGCCTGCCTATCGCCGCGCTGCTGCTGATCTGGTCGTTCAACGGCGCCGAGTTCAACTTCATCAAGCTGGGTGACGGCGCCATCAACATGGGCGAGTTCCTCTCCCGGCTGTTCCCGCCGGACTTCTCGAAGATCGGCACCATCCTCGCGCTGCTGCTCGAGACGTTCCAGATGGCTGTCGTCGGCACGGTGCTCGGCGCCGTGCTGTCGCTGCTCGCCGCGTTCGGCGCATCGTCGAACATCGCGCCGAAGTGGGTCTACTACCCGACGAGATGGGTGATGAACATCATCCGCTCGGTGCCCGATCTCGTGTTCGCGCTCATGTTCGTCTCGGCCGTCGGACTCGGCCCGTTCGCCGGCATCCTGGCCATGACCCTCGGATCGATCGGATCGATCGGCAAGATCTTCGCCGAGGCCATGGAGCAGGTCGACCGCGGGCCGGTCGTCGCGATGGAGGCCGTCGGCGCCTCGAAGCGGCAGGTCATCCAATACGGCATCCTGCCGCAGTCCGCACCCCTGCTGACCTCGTACACGCTGCTGCTGTTCGAGGGCAACGTGCGCGGCGCGACCATCCTGGGTCTCGTCGGCGCCGGTGGCATCGGCCTCGAGCTGACGACCGCGATGCGCATGTACGACTACGGACACCTCAGCGCCATCATCATCTGCATCATCGTGCTCGTCACGGCGATCGACCAGGGCAGCGCCCTCATCCGAAGGAGAATCACATGACCATCGCCGACATCGACCTGGTGCTCAGCGCCCCCGTCAACCTGCGCGATCTCGGCGGCATTCCGATCGACGGCGGCGTGCTGCGCGAGGGCCTCGCCATTCGCACCGACGACCTCGCCTACGTCACGACGGACGTCGCCGCAAAGCTCGTCGCCGCGGGGCTCACCGCGATCATCGACCTGCGCTCGCCGCTGGAGGTCTCTGTCACCGGTCGCGGCCCTCTCGCCGAGTACCCCGTGGCCTACCACCACCTGCCGTTGATCGCGGATGTCGGAGAGTCGATGAACCGGGATGCCCCCGAGCTCACCCACGACGCGATGGGGCGGATGTACCTGCGCATGGTCGAGGTGGCCGCACCGCAGCTGGTCACGGCGCTGAACGTGATCGCACACACTCCAGGAACCGCGGCGTTCCACTGCGCGGCGGGGCGCGATCGCACCGGTGTGGTCGCGGCGATGCTGCTGGTCGCTCTCGGTGCGGCGGATGACGACATCGTCGCCGACTATGCCCTCACCGGCGGCAACATGGTCGCGATCATGCAGCGCACCGCTCCGGTGATGGGCGCGATGTGGAAGGCGCTCGGGTTCGACGCGGGTGCCGCCGGGGCCAGCGCGGCGCTGCTCGAAGGCTCGATGGAGGTGTCGATGCGCACCCTGCTCGACACGCTCCGCGAGCAGCACGGCGATGCTCTCGCACCGCTGCGAGCGGCAGGGCTGTCCGACGCCACGATCACGCGTCTTCGCGAGCGGGCGCTGGTGTGATCACGGCTGTGGCACAGGATGCTGTCGGGGCTGCGGTTCGCCGCCGCCCCGGCCGTCCGCGTGATGAGGACATCGACGGGCAGATCGTCGCCGCGACGCTCGAGATCATCGACGCGGGGGAGGAGGTGACCGTCAGCCGCGTGGTCGCGCGGAGCGGGGTGAGTCGGGCGGCGCTGTACCGCCGATGGCCGTCGCTCACGACGTTGATCGCGGCCGCGCTCGACGTCGGGCGCATGGTGCCGCCGGAGTATCCGGACGACGTCGATCTTCGCGATGCGCTGTTCGACGGGCTCGGGCTCGGCGAGAGCGGAGTGGCTCTGTCGGTCACGGCATCCGGGTATGCGGAGGAGCGATTCCGTCAGCGCATCCGGCTCGTGATGTCGGACCGTGCGCTGCAGAAGGCGTACTGGCAGTCGCATGTGTCGCGAAGGCGGGTGCCGCTGCTGAACGCGCTGCGCGCAGGGGTCGCGCGCGGTGAGCTGCGCCCGGATCTCGACGTCGACGCGTGCTTCGATGCGATCGCCGGCACCGCGTACTACCAGATCGTCGTGCGCGGCGACCGGATGGACGACCCTGCGGTCGCCGCCCGTCTGAGGGCTGCCGTCGAGGTGATCTGGCGCGGGATGGTGGTCTGACCCGATGTGCGGGTCGCCGAGTTCATCCGGCTGGAGATCGCACGCCTGGTGACGAGAAGAGTGACTACTCCAGCCACTCCGTGATGAACCGATCGCTCGAATGGATGTGGGTGGCCTCGTACGTGCCGCCGTCGAGCACCTCGAAACGGTGGCTGACGAGCGCCGGGACGACGAGCACCTGCCCTCCGGATCCGACGACCTGCTCGTCGCCCACGGTGAAGAGCGCGCGGCCTCGGTGGATCACGAAGGTCTCGACGTACGGATGCCGGTGCAGTCGCGGCCCGCTGCCGAGGGTCGAGGTGAACTCGCGGATGATGCTGACGGGTGAGCCGATCAGGTGGCCCTCGATGTTCGCGTCGAGGGCCACGTCGACGGGTGCGATGGCCATGGTGCCTCCTTGTTGGCCGAGGCTACCCACGCTCGAGCGTCCGCGGAAGAGGCGGCGTGCTGTTGCCGCCTCATCCGGGTTCCGGGGTGCGTGACGTCAGCGCGCTTCTGCGTCGTCTGCGGCCGCGACGACCTGAACCGTGTCGGTCCGCACGCCGGGGTGGTCGCGCTCGAGCGCTGCACCTTCCATGTCGACGTTGGGGAGGATGCGGTCGAGCCACCGCGGCAGCCACCAGGCCGAACGGCCGAGCAGGTGCATGAGCGCGGGCATGAGCAGCATCCGCACGACGAAGGCGTCGAGCAGCACACCGAAGGCGAGGCCGAAGCCGATCGAGCGGATGATCGTCGACTCCGAGAAGATGAACCCGCCGAAGACCGAGACCATGATGAGGGCCGCGGCGACGACGACAGATCGTCCGGCTCGGAAGCCCTGGGCCACCGCATCCCGGGCTGAGGCGCCGTGCACATACGCCTCGCGCATGCCAGAGGCGAGGAACAGCTGGTAGTCCATCGCGAGCCCGAACAGGATGCCGACGAGGATCACCGGCAGGAAGCTCAGGATCGGACCGGTGCTGTGCAGACCGATGATCTCGGCGCCCCAGCCCCACTGGAACACGGCGACGATCAGGCCGTAGGTCGCGAAGAGCGAGAGCACGAAGCCTCCGGTCGCGATGATGGGCACGAGCAGCGAGCGGAACACGACGATCATGATGAGCAGCGAGAGCCCGACCACGACCACGAGGTAGAGCGGCAGCACGCCGGCCAGCGCCTCGGAGATGTCGATGTTGGTGGCCGCCTGGCCGGCGACTCCGAGAGTGATGCCGCCGTCGAGCTGCGGCAGTGCGCGGATGTCCTGCACGAGCTTCTCTGTGGAGGCGCTGTTCGGGCCCTCTGCGGGGAGCACCTGGAACGCGAGCAGCGTGTTGTCGTCGGACGTCGCGATCGGGGCGACGCCGACGACGTCGTCCTGGTCGGAGAGAGTCTGGGCGATCTCGACCTGCGTGGCGAGCAGGTCGTCGTCGTCGACCGCGTCGTCGAGAGTGGCGGTGACGAGCAGCGGACCGTTCGCCCCCTCGCCGAACTGCTCGTCGACGATGTGGAACGCGCGGTAGCTGGTCGAGTCGGAGGGCTCGCTCGCGCCGTCGGGCAGGCCGAGGCGCATCGACATCGACGGGATCGCGACGATCAGCAGCGCGATGACGCTGACGAGCACGGTGACGATCGCACGCAGCGTCGACATCTGCTTCACGGGCTTGCCCGCGGCATGCGGCTGCCCGATCGTGGCGCGGGCCTTGCCGCTGAGCAGGCGAGTGCCGACGAGTCCGAGGATCGCGGGGGCGAGCGTGATCGCGACGAGCACGGCGACCGCGACGCAGACTGCGCCGACCGTGCCCATGAGTCCGAGGAACGGCACGCCCGTCACGTTGAGGGCGAGCAGAGCGACGATGACCGTGGTGCCGGCGAACACGACGGCGGTGCCCGAGGTGCCGGTGGCGAGGCCGATGGACTCTCTCACCGGCACACCGTTCAGCAGCTGCTTGCGGTGCCGGTTCACGATGAAGAGCGAGTAGTCGATGCCGACCGCGAGGCCCAGCATCACACCCAGCACCGGGGTGACGGATGCCATGTCGACGACGCCCGAGAAGGCGAGGGATGCAGTCACGCCGACGCCCACGCCGACGACTGCCGTGACGATCGGCAGGGCTGCGCCGATGAGCGTGCCGAGCATCACGATCAGCACGACCGCCGCGAACGCGAGGCCGATCGCCTCGCCGACGCCGAAGATCTCGGGGACCCCCTGCGCGATGTCGGTGCCGAAGTTCACCTCGACGCCTTCGATCGGGGAGGAGTCGAAGTGCTCGATCGTGCCCTGCTTGACCTCTTCGGAGAGTTCGAGGCGGGGGTCTTCGAACGAGACGTTGACGATCGCGGTCGAGCCGTCTTCGGATACGACGCCGATGCCGTTCGTGAGATCGAGGAGCGTGGATCCGAGGTCGACCTTCTCGGCGTTGGCGTCCAGCTCGTCGCGCGACTCGTCGATCGTCTTCTGCTGGGCGTCGAGCTCGGTGAGCTGGCCGTTGAGGGCGGCGATCTGAGCGTCCAACGCCGCGAGCTGCTCGGCGGGAGCACCGCCCGCCTCGGCCTGTGATCGAGCGGTGGTGAGCTGTTCGAGACCCGCATCGAGCTGGGTGCGTCCGTCATCGAGCTGGGTCTGACCGGCATCCAGCTGGGCGCGGCCGCCGTCGATCTGGTCCTTGCCGTCAGCGAGGTCCTGCGCCTGCACGGCCTGCTGCTGCTGAGCGTCGAACGGATCGATCACGGATGCGACGCCGTCGAGATCCTCGGCGCTCGACGCGAGATCCGAGATCTCCTGCTTCTGCTGTTCGGTGAAGGCCGATCCGTCGGTCGTCTGGTAGACCACGGTTCCCGTGCCGCCGGCGGTGTCGGGCAGCTTCTCGGCGAGCTGGTCGGTCACGGCGCCCGAGGCAGTGCCGGGGATGTCGAAGCTGTTGCTCAGTGTGCCCCCGAGGGTGAGGAACGCGCCGACACCCAGACCGAGGATGACGACCCACGAGACGATCACCGTCCACGCCTTGCGTGCAGCGAACGAACCCAGGCGGTACAGCAGTGCAGCCACAACGATCTCCTTCAGACGGATAGATCATACGGGGCGTCTCGTCTAGAGTTCTGTGGTTATCCTGAACGTGTGGTGAACGAGCATCGAAGCGGACCCGTGCGCAGCACTGCTGCCCGTGAAGCGATCCTCGACGCGACCTCTCGTCTGTTCCACAACCAGGGGTACGACCGGCTCACGATCGAAGGCATCGCGAAAGAGGCCGGCGTCGGCAAACAGACCATCTATCGCTGGTGGCCGTCACGCGGAGCCCTCATCGGCGAATGCCTCGCGGAAGGTCGGCTCATCCCCGTCGACTTCGTCGTTCCCGACACCGGAGACCTCGCCGCCGATGTCGAGACCTGGCTGCGCAGCGTGCTGTCGATCCTCGAGGCGCCCGAGGGAGGCGCTCTTCTGCGCTCGCTCGTCGCCGCGGCGACGGAGGACGCCGGAGTCGGAGCGCACCTCGGCGACAGCCTCGGGGTCGAGAAGTACCTCACCGAACGCCTCCGAGGTGGCATCCGCGACGGACAGCTCGCTGAGGAGGCGCCTGTCGAGCAGCTCGGACGAGCGATCCTCGGCGCGATCATCGTCGAGTCGCTGGGGCGCGAGCACCACGACCCTGATTCGATCGTGCGGCTGACCCGCTTCTTCTTCTCGCGGTAGTCGTCCGGCTCACCGAGCCACCGCTGTCTGGCCACCTGTCTGCGCATCCAGACCCGATCGATGCCCGTACGCGAACGACGTCGCATCCGCTCCTCGCCTCGGCCGGGCGGCCTTCGTCGCCATCTCGTCGACTGCTTCGTCGACCCGGCTCCGACGGGAGACGAGCACGAGGCGCGAAGGAGCACACGACCCGCCCCGGCACCCGAAGGAGGATGACCCGAACTCAGCCGAGCAGCAGCGTGATGACGGTCGCGCCGCCGCCGCCGAGGATGAGCGCGATGATGACGCTCCAGGCGACGATGCGCAGGCGGCGATTGCGCTTCTCGCCCAGGTCGCCGTAGTCCTCGCTCAGGCCGTCGCCGCTCATGCGCTGACCGGCTCGCTGACGGTCGGGCCGAAGGCGGCGGGCAGGGTTGCCTGCGAGCGCTCGCGGATCTCGGCGACGGGAACCGTGAAGACGTCCTGCACCTCGAGCTTCGCGCCCTCGGAGTCGGTCACGCCGATGCGCATCACGGGGTAGTCGCGGCCTTCGCAGAGCCCACGGAACTTCACGTCGTCCTCACGCGGGACCGTCACGATGACGCGACCGGTCGACTCGGAGAACAGTGCGGTCGCAGCATCCACTCCGTCGCGCTCGATGATCTCGTTGAGCCAGACGCGTGCGCCGACGCCGAAGCGCGAGACGCCCTCGGCAAGGGCCTGAGCGAGGCCACCCTCTGACACGTCGTGCGCCGACGAGATCAGCCACTCGTCGCGTGCCGCACCGAGCAGACCCGCGAGGCGCTTCTCGCCCGCGAGGTCGACCTTCGGGGGCAGTCCGCCGAGGTGCTGGTGCACGGTCTCGGCCCACGCAGAACCCGACAGCTCGGTCGAGGTCGTGCCGAGCAGGTAGATGTTCTGGCCCTCGTCCTGCCATCCCGAGGGGATGCGGCGCGAGACGTCGTCGATGATGCCGAGCACGCCGACGAGCGGGGTCGGGTGGATCGGCACGTCGCCGGTCTGGTTGTAGAACGAGACGTTGCCGCCGGTGACCGGGGTGCCGAGCTCGTAGCATCCGTCGGCGAGACCGTCGACGGTCTGCCCGAACTGCCACATGACCTCGGGGTTCTCGGGAGAGCCGAAGTTCAGGCAGTCGGTGATCGCGGTGGGCACGGCGCCGGTGACGGCGACGTTGCGGTACGCCTCGGCCAGGGCCAGCTGCGCACCCGCATACGGGTCGAGCTGGCAGTAGCGGCCGTTCGCGTCGGTGGAGATCGCGAAGCCGAGACCCGACTCCTCGTCGACGCGGATCATGCCGGCGTCATCGGGGAACGAGAGGGCCGTGTTGCCGAGCACGTAGTAGTCGTACTGGTTGGTGATCCAGCGGGTGTCGGCCAGGTTCGGCGAGGCGACCAGGTTGAGGAACTGCTCGCGCAGCACCTCGGGGTCGTTCGAGCGGGGCAGGTTCTCGGCGGCATCCGCCTGCAGTGCGTCGATCCAGGTCGGGTAGGCGACCGGGCGGTCGTAGACCGGGCCGTCGACCGCGACGGTCGAGGGGTCGACGTCGACGATGCGCTCGCCCTGCCAGTCGATGATGAGGCGGCCGTCGCCGGTGACCTCGCCCAGCACCGACGTCTCGACGTCCCACTTCTGCACGACCGCGAGGAACGCGTCGAGCTTCTCGGGGGCGACGATCGCCATCATGCGCTCCTGCGACTCCGACATGAGGATCTCCTCAGCCGTGAGCGAGGGGTCGCGCAGCAGGACGTTGTCGAGCGAGACCTTCATGCCGCTGTTGCCGTTGGCCGCGAGCTCGCTGGTCGCGCACGAGATTCCCGCGGCGCCCAGGTCTTGGATCGCCTCGACGAGCTCGTCGCGGTACAGCTCGAGGCAGCACTCGATGAGCACCTTCTCGGCGAACGGGTCGCCCACCTGCACCGCGGGGCGCTTGGTGGGTCCGGTGCTGTCGAACGAGTCGGATGCCAGGATGCTGGCGCCGCCGATGCCGTCGCCACCCGTGCGGGCACCGAACAGCACGACCTTGTTGCCGACGCCGGTCGCGTTGGCGAGCTTGAGGTCTTCGTGGCGAAGGACGCCGACCGCGAGCGCGTTGACGAGCGGGTTGGCCTGGTAGACGGAGTCGAAGACCGTCTCGCCGCCGATGTTCGGCAGGCCCAGGCAGTTGCCGTAGAAGCTGATGCCGCTGGTCACGCCGTGCACGACGCGGGCGGTGTCGGGGTGGTCGATCGCACCGAAACGCAGGGCGTCCATGATCGCGACCGGGCGTGCGCCCATCGAGATGATGTCGCGGACGATGCCGCCGACGCCGGTGGCCGCACCCTGGAACGGCTCGATGAACGAGGGGTGGTTGTGCGACTCGGCCTTGAAGGTGACGGCCCAGCCCTCGCCGACGTCGATGACGCCCGCGTTCTGGCCCATGCCCACCATCAGGCGCTCCTTCATATCGTCTGAGACCTTCTGGCCGAAACGGCGCAGGTAGTTCTTCGACGACTTGTAGGAGCAGTGCTCCGACCACATCACGGAGTACATGGCCAGCTCACCGGAGGTGGGGCGGCGGCCCAGGATCTCCCTGATGCGGGCGTACTCGTCGTCCTTGAGGCCCAGCGCTGCGTAGGGCTGTTCCTTCTCCGGAGTCGCGGCTGCGTTCTCGACGGAGTCGGGGACGTGCTTGTGGGCAGGTGCAGGGGCGGTGGTCACGCGCACTCCTAGATGAGGGGCCGGCGGGGCATGGCCAGTCTACCGGGGGATGCTGTGGCCGATCGCCCGGGCGGAGGAGCATGACGAGTGGGTGGTCGAAAAGGCATCCTGAACCGGGTGCGTGGTCGAAAAGGCATCCGAATCAACGCTGGGGCATGCACTTTTGACCACGCACGGGAAGCGATGCAGGCCGCAGATCAGGATGCGGCGGCGAACCGCCCCGTGAGGGTGCGAGCAGCATCCGCCAGAGCGGGTGGCCCGACGACCGTGAACTGCGCATCGAAGCGGGCGATCGACGCGAGGATGCCGACCCACGACCACGACCCGACCGTGACGCGACACGAAACGTCGTCGATGGGCTCGACGCTGCCGTCGCGTCCGATCCAGTTCGCGACCTCGCGGGCGGGCACCTCGAGTATGAGCTCTCCGATGCAGGGCCAGCGGTCGCCGGCATCCGACCCCTTCGCCCGCGCCGCCAGGTAGGTCTGTGCATCGGCCGCAGGCAGCTCGCGCGGCGTGAAGACGGGGCCGGTCGGGATGCGCGGGGTCATCCGATCCAGTCGGAAGGTGCGCCAGTCGTCGGCTTCGAGATCCCACGTGAGGAGGTACCAGCGTCCTTCACGGGCGACGACGTCGTGCGGCTCGGTGCGCCGGGCCGGGCGGTTGTGGTCGCCGTAGTCGAAGCGCAGCACGTGCCGGTCTCGCACTGCGGCGCTGACGGCCTCGAGCACCGCCGGATCCACCCGGGTCTCGTTCTCGACGCCGGTGAAGCGGATGCCGTCGACCCGATGTCGCAGGCGCGACGGCATCACTTGGCGCACGGTGGCCAGCGCGCGAGCGGCGCCCTCGTCGATGTCGATCCCCGTGGCCGAGACGCTCTGCAGCGCGACCGCGATGGCGACGGCCTGCTCGTCGTCGAAGAGAAGAGGAGGAAGCTCGGAGCCGGCGGCCAACCGGTATCCGCCGTCCGGACCCTTGATCGCGCTGATCCGATAGCCCAGTTCGCGCAGGCGGTCGACGTCTCGGCGCACCGTGCGCGGTGTGACGTCGAGGCGGTCGGCGAGCACCTGCCCCGGCCAGTCGCGCTGCGTCTGCAGCAGCGAGAGCAGGGCGAGCATGCGTGAGGAGCTGCCGGTCATGGCCTCCATTCTGCGTCAGGTAGAGGACCGAAACTGTCCTCTTCTGCTGTGAGTGTTGGTCTCGACGGCGAATCCGCCGCACGACGATCGAGGAGACATCATGAGCATCGCAACCACCACCCACCTGAACTTCCGCGGCACCGCTCGCCAGGCGCTCGAGTTCTACGGAGCTGTCTTCGGCGGCGAGGTGACACTCGCCACCTACGGCGACTTCGGGATGCCTGCGGGCGTGCCCGGCGCCGACAAGATCGTGTTCGGGCAGGTCGAGAACGCCGACGGCTTCCGGTTGATGGCATACGACATCCCCGGCGAGGATCACTCTGACGCGACCGCGGGCACCACCGCGCGGGAGAACGGGATGACGATCACCGACCGCCCCTTCTTCCAGTCGCTGCGCGCCGACTCGCTCGACGAGCTCACCGGATACTGGGACGCTCTCGCAGACGGCGCCTCGATCGTCGAGCCGCTCGCCGCGTCGGCGTGGTCACCCGGGTTCGGGATGCTCACCGACCGCTTCGGCGTGACCTGGGTGCTCGACGTGCGGGCCGCCTACGCGGGCTGACGCACAGCGAGACTGTCGCGCCGTCGCGGCCGGGCGGGCGGCGTCGGCGGTCGAGTTCTTGGGTTGGCACCTGCTGTCGGTGTTCCGAGGGGATACCGACGGGAGGTGCCAACTGAGGCGCGGGACCCACCCCGCCACCA
The DNA here is from genome assembly GCF_000834175.1 of Microbacterium sp. MEJ108Y. Taxonomy (NCBI): domain Bacteria; kingdom Bacillati; phylum Actinomycetota; class Actinomycetes; order Micrococcales; family Microbacteriaceae; genus Microbacterium; species Microbacterium sp. MEJ108Y. Next base: position 23,142 of record NZ_JXQX01000022.1, read on the forward strand.
GCACGAACCTGCCGAGCGCGAAGGGTTCGCCAGTGCTACTTGTCCTTCTCTTTCGGCGTCTTTCCGTTGGACTGGCCCTTGTCCGAGTTCCCCGAGTTCCCGGAGTTCCCCGAGTTCCCCGGGTTGCCCTTGTCGGCCTTGTCTCCTTTGTTGCCGTTGCCCTGATTGCCCGAGTCGGTGACGACCTCGACCGGTGCGGCGGGGGCCTCTTCGGTCACGGTTTCTGCGGGCGTGGTCTCCGCAGGCGTCACGGCGGTACGAGCCGCCACAGCCGACGCGAGTCGGCCGTGATCGGGGTTCGGCGCGGTGAAGGCCGCGAGACCCACGACGAGTGCGCCCGTCGCGACGAGTCCCGCTGCGCCGACGAGCATTCGTCGGCGGGGGTGGGGACGCGTGCGCACTCGCGTCGGCGGGAGTGACGACGCATCGAGCACCGCCGTCGCGCCGGTGGTGCCGGCGATCTGCGTCGTCCGGGTTGTCGGGCTGGCAGCGGCCTCCGGCGCCGCCGGCGGTGCGGCGCTGCCGTCCGGCTGACCGACGACAGCCTCACTCGGCGGAGTCCCGCCGCGAGCTGAATCCGCACCGGCATCCTCCACCGGCGCCGTGCTTGCCACAGGATCCGCTCCGGCCGACGCGACGATGGCTGCCGCCGCCGCAGCGACTGCGGAACCGTTGGCGTCAGACGCGTAGCCCCGCAGCAGACCTCGCGCTGCACGAGCGACCTCGGCCGCGGTCGGTCGCTCTTCGGGCTCGAGCCGCGTCATGCGGGTCAGCAGATCGCGCCACTCCTGGGGAACCGTCTCGGAGATCCTCGGCGGTTGCGCGAGGCGGGCGATCGCCGCCGCGCGCCCGGAGCCGAGCGCGGCGTACCCGGTCTCCCCCGAGAGGGCTTCGAGCACGACCAGGCCCAGCGCGAAGACATCGACCGGAGTGCCGGGAGCGGCGTCGCGCAGCTGCTCCGGAGCCATATAGGTGAGTGTGCCGAGCACGATCCCCGGCGTCGTGAGCCGAGTGTCCTCGATCGACGTGGCGATGCCGAAGTCGGCGAGCTTCGCGGCGAGAGGCCGGCCCGACCGACCCCGTGCCAGCAGCACGTTCGACGGCTTGACGTCGCGGTGCACGATCCCCGCCGCGTGCACCGCGGCCAGTCCCTCGGCGAGGTCGCGAGTGATGCGCGCGACGTCTCGGGGTGGCAGCGGGCCTTCGGCCATGCGCGCGGCGAGGGTCGGTCCGTCGACGAACTCCATGACGAGGTATTGGGGGCGCCCGGGGACGAGCTGCGCGTCGTAGAGCGTCACGAGCGAGGGGTGACTCAGCGACGCGAGAAGCGCCTTCTCGGTGTGCGCCCGCTCGATCGATGCGACCGGGCCCTCGCCGTGGATCATCTTGATCGCGACGATGCGTCCGAGGTGCGTGTCTTCAGCACGATAGACGGTCGCCATGCCGCCCTGCCCGACGCGGTCGTGCAGCACGTACCGTCCGTCGAGGAGTGCAGCCGTGGGCGAGACCACTTCCAACGTCATCACTTGCTCCCTGCTGATGCATCCGGGTCATGCATCCGATAACCGTAAACCGCACGAGCAGAGCTCGTCACAGGGCTTGACGCCGCGACTATTTGGTGAATGGTCCGCTCTTTCGACCCTCATCGCGACGCTCATGGCTCGTCTGACGACGGGGCGGCACACTGTCAAGGGGCTCTCCCGGTGTCAGGCCCGTCACGTAGAAAGGAGGCAGATCGAAAGGACGTGGCATGGCCGCAGGCGACATCGAGACCTTCCAGCGTGACGGGATCTGGTTCAACCGCATCGAGGGCGAATCCCGCACCCTGGGTTCCAGCTTCGGGACCCAAGACGAAGCCGTCCGGGCTGGTCGCGGAGCAGCGGCGGCGCGTCAGGTGCAGCACACCGTGCGCACCGACGAGGGACCATCCGACACCGGAAATCTGTATGACTGGCATCCGCGCGACCTCATGAACTGATGGGCGGCGATTCGTTGGACCGATCAGACCGACGGATGCTGTTGCAGGCCTGCATCAACGGCGCCCGTTCGGCAACAGAGCATCCGGCACTGAGCGCCGACGCCGCCCTCTCCGCAGCTGATGCGGCGCGGGCCGTGGCCGCGGGAGCGACCGAGATCCATGTGCACCCCAAGGATGCTGCGGGGCGCGACAGCCTGGCTGCCGCTGACGTCGGGCGGTGGCTGCGGGCCTTGAGGTCCGCGTGCCCCGAGGTGCCGATCGGTGTGACGACCGGAGCGTGGATCGAGCCCGATGTCGAGCGGCGGCTGGCCGCGATCTCGGAGTGGACGGACCTCCCCGACTTCGCATCCGTCAACTGGCATGAGGCCGGTGCTGACGACGTGGCCGAGCTGCTGCTCAGCCGCGGAGTCGGAGTCGAAGCGGGCATCTGGGACGCGACGGGGCTCGAGGCCTGGACTCGGTCGCCTGTCCGCAGCCGATGCACACGCGTGCTCATCGAACTGCCCGACGAGGCCGTCGAGGTCGTTCGTCGCCACGCGGAGGGTCTGATCGCGCACGTGCGGCTCGACGAGCCGAACATCCCGATCCTGCTGCACGGGGAACTGCGATCGGCGTGGCCCGCGTTCACGCTCGCCGTCGAGCTCGAACTCGATTCGCGCATCGGACTCGAAGACACGCTCTCCCTCCCCGATGGGCGGACCGCTCCCGACAACGCGACGCTGGTGCGCACGGCGAGCGGGATCGCCTTCGCCGGCCGACGCGACGCGGCATCCTGACCGTCACTCACCGAAACGAGAATCGCACGACGACAGGACCTTCCTTAGTGTGGAAGCTCACGCTGTGAAGGAGTACTCGTGTCTGAGATCACGACCACCGACCGCGCCGGTCGACCGACGACGGGTGACCGCGTGAGCACCCGTCGTGCCGGTGGCGCTGCTCGATGTCGGTTCGCGGGCTGCTGAGAGCCGCTCGCCATGACCGATCACCGCGCGCGCACTGACCCGCATCCGTTCGACTCCCGCACGAGGTTCGACCTCGATCGACCTGAGAGCCGCAAGTGGAGTCTGCACCCTGGACGCATCGGCGCGTGGGTCGCCGAGATGGACTTCGGCGTCGCGCCCGTGATCGCCGATGCCATGCACCGAGCGATCGACGAGGAGAACCTCGGATACCTGTCGCCCCCGCTGGCCGCCCGGCTCGGTGAGGCGACCGCCGAGTGGATGCAGCGGGAGTACGACTGGGCGATCGATCCGGAGCGCGTGCATCCGGTGTCCGACGTGATGGCCGCGCTGCGCGTGGCGGTGGAGGAGTACGCACCCGCGGGATCACCGGTCATCGTGCCCACCCCCGCATATATGCCGTTCCTGACATATCTGCCCGCGATCGGGCATCCGGTGATCGAGATCCCCGGTGTCGAGGTCGACGGACGCTGGCATCACGACCTGCAGCGCATCGATGAGGCGTTCGCCGCCGGTGCCCGCACGCTCGTGCTCTGCAACCCGCACAACCCGACCGGAACCGTCGTCGAGAGAGCCGAGCTCGAGGCGCTCGCCGAGATCGTGGAGCGCCACGGCGGTCGGGTGTTCGCGGATGAGATCCACGCGCCGCTGCGCTTCGACGGGCGGCCGTTCATTCCCTACGCGTCGGTGTCGGAGGCCACGGCCGCGCACACAGTCACGGGCACGAGCGCATCGAAGGCATGGAACATCCCCGGGCTCAAGACCGCTCAGCTGATCACGTCCAATGACGCCGACCAGGAGCTCTACCGCCGGTTCGGGTTCTCGGTGCAGCACGGAGCCGCGACGCTCGGCGTGGTCGCGTCGACCGCGGCGTATCGCGAGGGCAAGCCGTGGCTCGACGGAGGGCTCGCGTATCTGTCCGAGTCGAGACACCTTCTGGGGTCGCTCGTCGCCGAACATCTTCCCGGCGCGATCTACCGCGAACCGGACGCGACCTACATCGGCTGGATCGACACGAGCGCGCTGGGCATCGAGGGCGCGCCGGCCGCCTTCTTCCGCGACCACGCCGGAGTCGTGCTGACCGAGGGGGCGCTGCTCGGACGCGGGTACGAGGACTTCGTACGCGTCGTGTTCGCGACTCCCCGGCCGATCCTGCGCGAGGCGTTCGCGGCGATGGGGGATGCCGTTCTCGCGCGGTGAATCGTTCCCGTGGCGGCGAGGTGGCATACGGCGCGACATCCGTTCACGAAGCCTGTAGATTAAATATAACTATTGGCTGAAACGATCGGACAGACGTGCTCTACAAGCAGGTGTACGAAGCGTTGCGCGAGTCGATCTTGCGGGGCGAGTACGCGGTCGGCGACCGGATGCCGTCCGAGGCGGAGCTGTCGAGCCGGTTCGATGTCAGCCCCATCACGATCAAACGGGCGCTCGATCTCTTGCGCACCGACGGTCTGATCATGCGCCGCCCGCGAATCGGCACGGTGGTCACCAGCCTCACGCCCACAACGCCGCAGGCTCCCGCCCGTGCGCAGAACGACGCCGACCGCAGCCCCTCTCTGATCGGGTGCGTGATCACCAGCTTCGACGACAGCTTCGGCAACAAGGTGATCGAGGGCATCCTCGCGGCGACCGGCGCCGACACCCATGTCGTCTTCAAGCGATCCGGAGGCGACCTCGCCGACGAGGACGCCTGCATCCGCGCCCTGGTCGGCGCCGGTGTCGAGGGCCTGATCCTGCTTCCGAGCTCGTCGGAGTACATCCCGCCCGCCGCCCTCGAACTGGTCGCCAAGAAGTTCCCCGTCGTGATCCTCGACCGCCTCTTCGACGGGATCCCGGTCTCGGCCGTCTGCTCCGACAACCTCGCGGGTGGGCGCGCTGCGACCGAGCACCTGCTCGACCTCGGACACAAGACGATCGGATTCGTGAGCTCGACCAGCCACGTCTCATCGAGCGACGATCGGCGCAACGGGTACATCCACGCTCACGCCTCCAACCATCTGCCCCTCGAGAACAGCGCCGAGCTGCGCACGATCGGCTCGACCGTGCCCGGCAGCGCCGACACCATCGAGCAGGACATCGCCCGGTTGGTCGCGTTCATCGAAGAGCATCCCGACATCACCGGCTACGTCGCGGCCGAGTACAACATCGCGCTGATGCTGCGCGAGGCATGCCACAGACTCGGGCTCGAGGTTCCGGCGGACATCTCGATCGTCTGCTTCGACCACCCGGATGCCACGTTCGACACACGGCTGTTCCGCTACACCCACATCCGCCAGCAACAGCGCACTCTCGGCGAGAAGGCCGTCGAGTCGGTGAGGCGCCAGATCAGCGCACCGAGCGAGATCGAGAAGGTCGTGCTGCCCACGGAGCTCATACTCGGCTCGTCGTCGGCCGCTCCGCGCGGCTGACTCGTCGCGTCTGACCGGCTGCGCGTTCACAATTCAGCACGGATCTCGGATTCCCGGCTCGAAACCGTCGTAGAGGCGCTGATCCCGGCCGATCATGCTGAATACGAGACCGCTGCCCCGCCCCCGCAGGCCGAGATCCGGTCGGACGCGGAGACCCCCCGAACGCAGCGATCCGCCCGCAGGCCGAAGCCCACGGGCGGATCATGGAGCCGGTCTCAGCGTGCTACGCGCGCCGCACCCACCTGAGCCGCACCCACCTGAGCCGCACCCAACGGAGCCGCACCCGCCGGAGCCTCAGCCCCGGCTCCCGCAGCACCGACCGAAGCGCCGACAACACCGCCGACAACACCGCCGACCTCTCGACCCTCGTGCCGTGCGCGCTGCTCGACGGCGAAGATCGCGCTGACCATGGTCGAGTAGGGGATCCACTCGACCGGCGGCTGCGACCAGTCATTGCCCGGGCGCAGGTGCTCGTCGACCAGGCCGTTCTGCCACAGCGCATCGGTGCCGGCTCGCACGAAGCCATCGAGCTCGACCCGCTCCGAGGCGAAGGAGTCCGACTCGGTCAGAACCGCTAGCAGCTCACCGAGGTAGCGATAGTAGACGCCCTTGAAGAGGCCTTCGTCGCCGCCGTCTCCCTCGTCCGGGAAGACCGTCCCGTCGCTCAGCTCGCGCACCGCGGTGATCGCCGTCTGCACGGCCCGCTGCAAGAAGACGTCGTCGCCCGTGGCGCGGAACAGCTCGACCGCGGCGCCGACGTAGAGCCCCTGGTTGTAGGTGAAGCGCCACTGGGTGTCGACGGTGCCGTCACCGGTGCGGTTGATGCCGTCTTCGACGAAGCTGTCGTCGCCGACCAGGTTCGCGGTCAGCCAGTCGAAGGCCCGCCGCGCATACGACAGATAGTCGCGCGACGTGTCGAGGCGACTCAATCGCACCCCGAGGATCACGAGCGGTCCGTTCGCCGGAGTGTTCTTGTATGCGAGCTGCTGCTTGCGCCAGGCGAGGCTCCACCCGAGAGTCTCGTTCCATCCCTCGGCGATGACGTGATCCCAGATCGCGATCGCCTCGTCGAGGTACTGCCGCTCGGCGGTCGCCCGGTGCACGCGCTCGAGCGCGAGAGCGAACCACAGCATGTCGTCGAAGTAGTCGTTGAAGAGCTGCCCGCCGTTGCGCTCGACGATGTTGTCGCGTGCGGTGATCGCCTGCGCGATCCAGGCGTCGTCGTCGGTGCGCACCCAGGCATCCACCCGGGCGTCGATCACGTGGGCGAGCCACCAGTAGTTGAAGACCTCGGTGTCGCCGCGGTCATGCGGGTGGCTGTTCGCGAGGAACTGGATGCCGGGAACACCGAAGAAGTGGTCGAGGCTCTGCTGCGCGGTGTCGGCACGGGCCGACCAGGTCTGCGCGGAAGTGCTGGTCATGTGTCCTTTTCCTGAGGGTGGATGGCGGCGGATCGCGCGGCCGTCTGAGACGACTGCGCGATCCGACGGGGGTCAGCGGTTCTGTTCGAGAAGCTGGTCGCCCTGCTCCTGGGCATCCTTCAGCGCCTGCTCGGCCGAGATCTCGCCAGACAGGAACCGCTCGAGCGCGGGCACGAGCGCCTTGCCCTCGACGTCCGAGAAGCCCTGCACGTTGGGGCGGGTCTGCGCGTAGTTCATCGTCTCGATGAAGGCGGCGTAGTGCTCGTCCTCGGTGAAGAACGGGTCGTTCGCGGCCTCGATGTTGGCCGGGATCCAGCCCGAGATCTCACCGAACGCGACGCCGTTCTCGGCCTCGGTCGTCCACCACTTCATGAACTCCCACGCGCCTTCGGCGTTCTTCGCGCCCTCGGGGATGACCAGTCCGAAGCCACCCATGTAGGCGCCCTGGTCGCCGTTCGGTCCGGCGGGCGGCTGCACGACGCCGTATTCGAGGCCGTCGACCTTGTCGAGGGTCGAGAGCGCCCAGGGCCCGTCGAGCTTCATGGCCGTGCGGCTCTCGGCGAACGAGTCCCCGGTGTCGCCGAAGCCCTGCTCGTAGACGCCCGCATCGAGCAGGCTCTGCCAGAAGTTCAGCACCTCGAGGCCCTCAGGGCTGTTGAACGCGGTCTTCGTCTGGTCGTCGTTGAGCAGCTGACCGCCCGCCTGCGCGAGGTACATGTTGAACAGGCCGGGGTCGCTGAGGTCGAGGCCGGCCTGCGTCAGCTTGCCGCCGTCCTTCACGGTGAGCGCCTCGGCGGCGGTCTTCAGCTCGTCCCAGTCGGTGGGTGCGGTGACTCCGGCATCCGTCAGCAGCGTCTGGTTGAAGAGCAGCGATCGGTTGTCGACGAGCAGCGGCAGGCCGTAGAGCTCGCCATCGACCTCCATCTCGCCGAGCGCCGGCTCGTAGAAGATGCTCGTGTCGACGGCATCCTCTTCCATGAACTCGTCGATCGGGGCGAGTGCTCCCTTGGGCGCGTAGAGCGAGGTCTGATAGCGGTCCCAGAGCACGACGTCAGGAACCTGACCGCCGGCGAGCGAGGTGAGGAGCTTCTCTTCGACGAGCTCCTGCGGCACGTACGAGACCTCGTAGTCGTCCTGCGACTCGTTGAACCGTTCGGCCTGGGCTTCGAGCTGGTCGACCTGGTCGCCGGACCACGAGCCCCACATGACGACGGGCTCGGGGCCGTCGCCGCCGCCGGCGTCGCTGCCGGATGCACAGCCGGCGACGGTCACGACGAGGGATGCCGTGGCGAACACGGTCAGGACTCTCAGGTGCTTCTTCATCGAAATCTCCTTGGTGTGATGCGTGTGGTGGGTGTGGTGGGAAAGGGAAAACCGGTGGATCACTTCGACCCGACGTGGGCGACGCCCTCGATGATGTAGCGCTGCGCGAAGAGGAACACGAGCAGCACCGGGAGGCTGGCGATCACGGTGCCGGCCATGAGGGGACCGAAAGCGGTCTCGTAGTTGTTGACGAACGAGGCGAGGCCGACCTGGACGGTCATCATGTCCTGGCTGTTGAGCACGATCAGCGGCCAGAGGAAGTTGTTCCATCCGGCCTGGAAGCTGATGATGCCCAGCACCGCGAGCCCGGCCTTGGCGAGGGGGAAGTAGATGATCGCGAAGATGCGGAACTCGCTCGCGCCGTCGATGCGGGCCGCTTCGCCCAGCTCGTCGGGAAGCGTCTCGAAGAACTGCTTCATGAAGAACACGGCGAAGGCTCCGGCGGCACCGGGGATGATCACAGCCCAGTAGGTGTTGATCAGGCCGAGACCGCCCTGTCCGAAGACGTCATTGCCGCCGGCGAACGGGATCGAGCGCAGGATCAGGAACGACGGGATCATCGTGATGATGCCGGGGATCATGAGCGACGAGAGGAACACTGCGAAGACCGCCGCGCGGCCCTTGAACTGCAGCTTGGCCAGGGCATAGCCGCCGAGGGCGCCGAAGAAGATGTTCGTCACGGCCCCGCCGATGCCGAGCACGAGCGAGTTCACGAAGTAGCGGCCGAACGGCACCTCCTCGAACACCTGCAGGTAGTTCTCGAGTGTGGCGTTCGCGGGGATCAGGTTGAGCGCGCCCGAGAGGATCTCGGTGGCGGGCTTCAACGAGGTCGAGATCGTCCAGACGAGCGGGGCGACGGTGACGACGCTGATCAGGATGACGCCGATGTACCAGCCGACCGTCGCGATGCGCTTGCGGGTCGTCGGCTTGCGGCGCGAATGCAGGGGTGGGGCCACCGGGGTGCCGGCGGCCAGCGCGGTCTCGATGGCGCGGCCACCGCTGAGCGTGTTCGTCATCAGACGCCCTTCCGGTTGTTGAGCTTCGCGTTCAGAAGCGAGAACACGAGGATGATCAGGAAGAGCACGAACGACAGGGCCGACGCGTAGCCCATCTCGAGCGCGCCGAAGCCCTTGTTGTAGATGTAATAGACCATCGTGACGGTCGAGTTGCCCGGTCCGCCCTTCGTCAGCACATAGGCCTGGTCGAAGACCTGGAACGCGCCGATGATGAGCAGCGTCGACACGAGGAATGTCGTGCGCGTGAGCGACGGGAGCGTGACGTAGCGGAACTGTTGCCAGGCGTTCGCCCCGTCGAGGCGGGCCGCTTCGTAGAGCTCCCCGGGCACTCCCTGCAGGCCCCCGAGGAAGATGATCATGTTGGCGCCGAACCCGGCCCAGACGCTCATCATGACGATCGCGATCATCGCCCACTGCGACTCGTACAGCCACGCGGGCCCGTCGATGCCGAACCAGCTGAGCGCCACGTTCAGCAGACCGTTCTGCGGGTTCAGCATCCAGAACCAGATCGTCGCGGTCGCTACTGTCGAGGCGACGACGGGGATGTAGAAGAGGGTGCGGAACAGGCGCACCGCACGGTGGCGGCGATTGAGAAGCAGGGCGGTGCCGAGGGCGACGACGAGACCCGCCGGCACGTACAGCACCGTGTAGTAGGCGGTGTTGCGCAGGGCGATCCAGAAGAACGGGTCGACCGCGATGTCGAGGTAGTTCTGGATGCCCAGCCACTCGAAGTCGCCGACGATCGCGTAGTCGGTGAGGCTCAGCACGAGTGCGATGACGATCGGCAGCGCCATGAACACGACGAACAGCACGCCGGGCACGAGCAGGAACAGCCAGGCGTTCCAGGTCATCTGCCTCGCGCTGGGGTTGCGGGACTTCCGCGGCTTGCCGGGTGTGGGCCCCGTGTTCGTCGGGCGGGACTCGTCGACGGATGCCGGAGCGTCCGTGGTCGTGGCGCTCATGCCGGTCGCGCTTCGGTGAGGGGCTCGCGGCGGACGGGCTCTCGACGGGGAGTGGCGAGTCCGGTCATGTCGAGCACGAGTTCGCAGAACATCGCGTTCGCCCACGAGAACCACTCCCGCGTGAAGACAGATGGATCGGTGACGAGGAACGATTCGTGCATGAGGCCGGTTCCGGCATCCGTCTCGAGCAGCAGCCGCAGGATGCGCTCCTTCTCGGCCCGATCGTCAGTGGTGAGCGCTTCGATGCAGAGGCCGATCGGCCAGACGTGGTCGACCGGGGTGTGCGGGCTGCCGAGGCCGCTCGAGTCGGTTCCCGAGGCGAGGGTTCCCGCGAAGAAGACCGGATTCGCGGTGCTCAGAATGAAGCGGCGGGTTGCGAGGTAGAGCGGATCGTCCGTTCCGCACCAGCCGATCAGCGGCAGCGACAGCAGGCTCGGCACATTCGCGTCGTCGAGAAGCAGGATGCCGCCGCGACCGTCGACCTCGTAGGCATAGATGTCGTCGCCCGAAGGGCTCGTGACGACCGTGTGCTCGGCGATGCCGCGCTCGATGTCGGCGCGCAGGTCGCGAGCGCTCGCCGCGAGGTCTTCGTCGTGCAGCACCTCGATCGCGATGCTCTCGATGTGCTGCAGCTCGACTGCGGCGAACATGTTCCCCGGCACGTTGTAGCCGTACTCGCAGGCGTCGTCGCTCGGGCGGAACGCCGACCAGGTGAGGCCCGTCGGCGCCGTCTCGCTGCCGCGCCCCTCGCGCACGAGTGTGTCGCTGGGCGGGCAGTCGAAGCGCTCGAACCGGTACGTCGAGTGGGCCTCGTGGTCCTGCTCGGTGCGCCAGAGCTCGATGATCACACGTGCGGCGCGGGCGAAGGAGTCGCCGAGATGATCGGTGCGGCCCGTCGTCGCCCACAGGTCGTGTGCGAGCTGCACGGGGTAGCAGAGGGAGTCGACCTCGTACTTGCGCTCCCAGATCCAGGGCGACTGCTCGGTGCGGTCGCTCTGGTGTCCGCTGCCGTCGGGTGCGGCGTTGAAAGCGTTGGCATACGGGTCGAGCAGCACGTACTCGATCTGCCGGCGCGACACCGCGGCGATCATGTCACTGATGGTCTGGTCCTCGGCAGCGAAGTGCAGGTACGGGCCGAGCTGGGCGGTCGAGTCGCGCAGCCACATCGCGGGGATGTCGCCCGTCAGCATGAACAGGGTGCCGTCGGGCATCTCGCGCAGGGTGGTGCCGAGGGTGTTCTCGAAGCAGCGCTCGAACATGGCCGCTGTCGCCTCGTCTGTGCGCGATCGCACGCGCTCTGCGACGGAGTGGATGAAGTCCGAATGGGTCTGAGCCACGATGCTCCTCGGTGAACCTGAGGTCGCCCCGCTCTGGACGACATCGCCGAGTGTAGCCCGGAATGCAGATTAAATCTATTTATATGTTTAGTTATGTACGAGATGGCTGGAATCCCGCGATTCTGGGCGCTGCTGCCTGGGAATAAGTATACCTATTCGTCTGGTTCTGGCCCGGGGTCTGAATCGCGCATGGCGATGATGCTCGGCGTCACGGGAACCCGGCGTCGCCTGGCGCAGCTGCAGCTGCGCGCCTGGGATCGGCGATGGTTCTGACGGATGCAGGCGGCGGTGTTCCGGATTCCCGGCGGGGCCTTCGTCTCCCCGGTGAGCGCCTTCGACCCTGTTCGTTGAGCGAGGCGGGCGGAGCCTTCGCCCCCGGTCGTTGAGCGAGGCCGGCGGAGCCGCCCGAGACGAAACGCGCTACCTCACCGCGGGACGCTTCCCCCGAGCCGCCCGCTCGCGCCGCTCCCGCACGCTCCACGCACGCACCGCATCCAGCCCGCCGTCGATGAACGCCAGTCGCTTCGCGTGGCTCCACCCCTGCAGGCGCTTCTCCCATGCGAAGGCGTCATCGATGCGGGCGTGCTCGCTGCTCCAGATGAGTTCGACCGGGAGCCGCCGTTTCGTGTACTCGCTGCCCATCCCCTCCTGGTGCTGGACGATCCGCTTGCTGAGATCGCGGGTGCTGCCGACGTAGAGCGTGCCATCGGAGCAGCGAAGAATGTAGACGTATCCCATGCAGGCGGAGCGTACGCGCGGATGCCGACAATCGCCGCCGTCCGCAGTGTGGGTGCGTTTCGTCTCGGTCGGCTTCGCCGGCCTCGCTCAACGACCGGGAGGAGGGGGTGTGGTGCGTTTCGTCTCGGGCGGCTTCGCCGGCCTCGCTCAACGACCAGGAGAGGGGCGCCGCCGAGGTGTGGTGCGTTTCGTCTCGGGCGGCTTCGCCGTCCTCGCTCAACGACCGGGGGAGGAGGGGCGCCGTCCTCGCTCAATGACCGGGGTGGGGAGGGGTGCCGTCCTCGGCCAGCGACCGAGAGCGGAAGAGGAGCACCGGTCGTTGAGCGAGCGGAGCGAGACGAAACGCGCTCAGACGGCCCGGTCGCGCAGTGCGGCGGCGATGCGGTCGACCGCCTCGACCATGACCGGACGGGGGAGCGCGAAGACGAAGCGCGTGTATCCGATGGCTGCCTCACCGCAGGCGGCGCCATCCGTCATCGCGACTCCGGCGTGCTCGCGGAACCACTCGCCGAGGTCCCCGGTCAACCCGGTCTCGCGGAAGTCGAGCAGCGCGATGTAGCTGCCCTCGGGCACGATCATCCGCACGCCGGGCAGCTTCTCATCGACGAGCTGCGCCAGCATCCGCCGGTTGCCGTCGAGGTAGTCGACCACCTCGTCGAGCCACTCGCGGCCGCCCGTGTAGGCGGCGATGTTCGCGACGACGCCGAGCGTCGAGGTGCCGTGCCCTGCCCAGAATCCGAGGCTCTCCCAGAGCGCGGCGTCTGCATCGTTCGAGAGGATGACCTGCGCGCACTTGAGGCCTGCGAGGTTCCACGCCTTCGACGCCGACGTCGCGGTCAGCGTGTGCGACGCCGCCGCCTCCGACACCGATGCGTAGGGAATGTGCTGAGCCGGCGCGTAGACGATGGGGGCGTGGATCTCGTCGGAGAACACCCGGCCTCCGGCATCCGTCACGACCGAGGCGATCGCGAGCAGCTCGTCACGGGTCGCCACGGTGCCGAGGGGGTTGTGCGGGTTGCAGAGCACCAGCATCTCGCCGCCGTCACGGAACGCCTGGGCGACGGCATCCAGGTCCATGACCCAGCGTCCGTCGACCTCGATGCTCGGCACCTCGATCACTCGACGGTCATGCATCGGCGGCACCAGGAGGAACGGCATGTATGCGGGCGTCGGCACGATGATCGCCGAGCCGGGAGTCGTGAAGTGCTCGATCGCCAGCTCGAACGCGGCGATCACATCGGGCACATGGTGCACCCGCTCGGGCGAGATCTCCCACCCATACGAATCCGAGTACCAGCGGGCCGTGGCCCGCGAGAGGTCCTTGGCGAGCTTCTCGGGCAGGTAGCCGGTGACGCCCAGATCCAACGCATCCTTCACCGCGCTGTTGATCGCGGGGGCGAGTCCGAAGTCCATCTCGGCGACGAACGCGCCGATCATGTCGGGGAAGTTCGTCCATTTCAGGCTGCCTGCCGCTCGCAGGTCGTCTTGCGTGATCTGGTCGAACGTTCCGGTGGTCATTCTTCAATCCTTCCATCCACCGGGAGCCCTCGGCCCGGATGCGGAAGGTCTGGGCTGTTCACTCGTCGACACCTGCACGTCCGGATCACAGATGCATGCCGAGAACGACGGGCTCGGCCTGCATCCGTGATCTGAGCGTGCATCTGTGAGGGCTGCCCGGACGCGGCCCTCACCGAGGGCGGCCGCGTGCGGGGTCACTTTCGCATCGGAAGACGGTCTTTCGGATGCGTTTTCGACCCCGCACCGAGTGCCCGATGCGTGCGAGGTCACTTCTGCACCACAAACCGAGACCAGCGGTGCGTCATCGACCCCGCACCGAGCGCCCACCGCGCCACGGCATTGAGCCACCCCTGAACCCGTGCCAGGATTGCCCCGACTCGGCCCATCGGGGGCGGGGACGAAGGGATTCTCATGCAGCTGGCGATGATCGGACTCGGCCGGATGGGTGCCAACATCGTGCGCCGCCTCATGCGGGCGGGGCACGAGTGCGTGGTCTATGACGTGAATGCCGATGCGGTGCAGGCGCTGGTCGCCGAGGGAGCCGTGGGTGCAGACAGCATGGCAGACCTGGCGTCGAAGCTCGAAGCGCCGCGGGCTGTATGGATGATGGTGCCCGCCTCGCTCACGGGAGCGGTGGCCGACCAGGTCGCGGAGGTGCTCGACGAGGGCGACATCCTGATCGACGGCGGCAACTCGAACTACCGCGACGACGTGCGGCGGGCGAAGGCCTTCCGCGAGCGCGGCATCCACTATGTCGATGTCGGCACGAGCGGCGGAGTGTTCGGGCTCGACCGCGGATACTGCCTGATGGTCGGCGGACCGGATGAGGCCGTGCAGCGCATCGAGCCCGTGCTGCGCACGATCGCTCCCGGGGTCGGCGAGATCGAGCGCACTCCCGGTCGCACGGGAGACCTCACCCCCGAGGAGCAGGGCTATCTGCATTGCGGGCCGTCGGGCGCGGGGCACTTCGTGAAGATGGTGCACAACGGCATCGAATACGGCATCATGGCGTCGATCGCCGAGGGCCTCAATCTGCTGCACAACGCGGATGCCGGAGTGCGCGAGGCCGAGCATTCCGCCGAGATCGCCCCTCTCGAGGAGCCGGAGTTCTACCAGTTCCCGATCGACACATCGAAGGTCGCCGAGCTGTGGCGACGCGGATCGGTCATCTCGTCGTGGCTGCTCGACCTGACCGCTGCCGCGCTGGCGGAGAATCCGCAGCTCGACGGCCTCGCCGGTCGGGTCTCCGACTCCGGCGAAGGCCGCTGGACGGTCAAGGCCGCTGTCGACGTGGGCGTGCCCGTGCCGGTGCTCGCGGCGTCACTGTTCGAGCGCTTCGCCTCGCGCGACGAAGACAAGTTCGCGAACCAGGTGCTGTCGGCGATGCGCCTGCAGTTCGGCGGACACCAGGAGCTGCCGGCCGGCGACGTGCTCGAGGCCGGGTCGCGAAAGGCCGACTCGGACAGCGCCTGATCGCTGAGGGTGCCGCGGGCCTCGTTCCTTGAGGGAGGCCGAGACGAAACGCCCCCGCGGTCGACGTTTCGTCTCAGTCGACTTCGTCGTCTTCGCTCAACGACCGTGATCTGTCCGTTGAGCGAGGCCCGCGGAGCAGCCCGAGACGAAACGCTCTGTTTCTCGTTCGTTGAGCGAGGCCCGCGGAGCGGCCCGAGACGAAACGCACCACGACACAAGAAAGGCGCCCCCGCATGACCCCGACTCCCCGCATCCGACGGGCCGATCCTTCGGACGCCGACCGCCTCGCCGAGATGCTGCACGCGTTCAACACGGAGTTCGACACCGAGACTCCCGGCGCCGAAGTTCTCGCCCAACGCTTGCAGGTGCTGCTCGCCGAACCGTCGACGTTCGCCGTGCTCGGAGGCGAACCCGCGGTCGGCGTCGCCCTCGTGACCCTGCGCCCGAACGTGTGGTCTGACGGGCCGGTCGCGCTGCTCGACGAGATGTACGTCGAGCCCGAGCAGCGGGGCACCGTAATCGGCAGTGCGATCCTGCAGCACATGGTCGAGATCTGCCGCGAGCTCGGCGTCGCGGCGATCGAGATCAACGTCGACGAGCCGGATGCCGGGGCGATGCGCTTCTATGAACGCCACGGGTTCAGCAGCGTCGACCCCGATTCCGGCGAGCGGGCGTTCTACTTCTACCGGTCGCTCGAGGTGGACGGCTAGCGACTAGTCGCAGGCGATCCCGTCTCCGTCGCGATCGAGGTCGTAGATGTCCGAGCCGACGATCTGCACGGGGCCCTGCACATATGCCGGTCCGTTCCCGCTGCCGCCAGCGCAGTCGACGTCACTGGAGATCGGTACGCACGCACCGGTGTAGTTCGAGTCGCAGCCGCCACCGCCCTGCTGCACGAGCGGCACCGGTGCGGGCGCTGGTGCGGGCGCAGGAGCGGGCACGGCAACCGGTGCGGGAGCCTTGCTTCCGATCGCTGTCACCTCGTTGACCGGCTGCACCGAGACAGCCTCGCTGACGACCTCGCGAGACACTTCCACACCGTCGACCATGGTCACGCGGTATGTGATCACCTTCACACCGTTCACGCCGGCGGAGACGAGCGCTGTGGCGCCTTGATCGAGCTGAGGGTCGTCGACCGTGGTCGCCTCGAACGGCACGGGCACCTCTTCGGTCGCGGTCTCGAACGTGGTCGGCGTGGGGGTCGGGCTGGGCTTCGGAGTCGATGTCGCCACGGCCGCGAAGTTCTGCGGTTCGGATGCCGTCGGAGTGCCTCCGCCGTTCGCGCTGGCGATGCCGCCACCCGTGACCAGAAGAGCGGCCATACCCAGCGCGACCACTCCCGACATCCGTGACCGCAGTCCCAGTGCCGGAAGAGGGCGAGCGGCCATCACATAGAGGGCGATGCCGACCATCGCCGTGGCCACCAGGAGGATCGCGATCGGCGACACACGGGCCAGTACCCCGCCGACCACGAGTGCGCCGATGATGATGCCGGCGGTGCGCCACCCGCTGCGTCGCTTCGAGGCGACGGATGCTGCGGCCGGAGCGGGGTGCGACAGCTGCGATGTCACGGCAGCAGCCGGCGACGGCGATGTGGCATCCGTCCAGCGATGGCCGTCCCACCAGCGCAGCTGATGCGGATTCTGCGGATCTGGATGCCAGGAGGCAGGCGGCAGTGACATGAGAGTTCCCCTCGACAGTGAGGCGACGAATCGCCAGCGCCCCCAGAGCGCTTTGACCTGTATATCGGTTGCTGGACGCGTCGGACAAGTAACGATTCAGACCGGAATGCCACCTCGGCCGGCGCGAGCGTCAGCGCTGGAGCGGGACCGCGTCGCACTCCCCGGTCGGACGGCGATGCAAGATACTGCACTGTCCTCATATGTGTGCTTTGCTACGTCATGCGGTCGCGAAGACGGGCAAAGGCGCCGATTGACATGTCTCCCGACCGTTCGAGCGGACCTCGAGCGCTCGCACTCTCCCGGGGTCCGCTCGACAACGTCTGGCGATCTGAGTGCTGACGAGGGGGCGCGTCACTCGGCCCGAGCCCGCTCCCACCCCGCCCAGTCCGGCCGGTCCACGACACAGAACCGGTTGCCCTCGGGATCTTCCATGATCACGTAGTCCGCATCGTCGGGCCGGTTGTCCCAGTGCACCTCGCGGGCGCCGAGCTCGGCCAGGCGGCGCACTTCGGCATCCTGATCCTCGGCGTAGATGTCGAGGTGGATGCGGGGCGGCAGCACCCTCTCGGAATGGTGGGCGTCGAGCGCGATGCAGGGGGCGTCCGCGTCGCGCGGCTTCAGCACGACCCAGTCGTCGGATGCCGGGTCCCGCTCGACATAGTCAAGAGCTGCCTGCCAGAAGCGCGACTGCGCCGGGAGGTCGTTCACGCGGATCACGATCGACACGATCTTCAACATGCCGGTCACATTAGAGCGGCCGGCGCGTGCGGAACAGGGGGCTTGCTCCGGATCGCCGCGGCTGGTCGCCCAATAGGATCCGTCCATGAGACTTCTGGTTTGGACGACGATCATCGCGCTGGTCGTCGGTGCCGGTTTTGCAATCGACGGGTACCTGTCCTGGCCGAGCGGATCTTTGCTCGACATTGATTCGGAGCAGTTGCGCACCGCCGGCTTCAGCCTGTCTATTGGCTCGACGCTCATCGGTATCGGTGTCCTCGCGGGTCTGCTCGCTATGCACGCGCGTACTGTGGGGCTCCAGACCCGCTCGGCCCTCGGGGCCCATGCCGATGCAGATGCAGCGCGCCATGCTGAAGAGGTTCGTGCCCAGCAGGCGCACGAGCTCCGAATGGGAAACCGGGCCTGAGTCGTCAGTAGTGGCTAGCTGGCGGCGGCCGCGTTTCGAGCGCGCCTCCGCAGTTGGATCGTGGGCTTCCAGCGGTCGACCCCCGAAAATAGTCTGAATCCCATCCCGCAAAACCACCGCCCGCATCGAAGGAGATCGGCGAGATGAGACCACTGCGCTACTCGATCAACGTCACGCTCGACGGCTGCGTCCATCACGAGGCGGGCGTCGCTCCTGATGAGGAGCTGATGGGCTTCTGGACGGCTGAGATGCAGCGGGCGGATGCCGTGCTCTATGGCCGAACGACCTACGAGATGATGGAGTCCGCGTGGCGTCGCCCGGCATCCGGAGTCTGGCCGGACTGGATGAGCGAGTGGGAGATCCCTTTCGCCGAGGCCATCGATCGCGTGCCGAAGCACGTCGTTTCGCGCACGCTGGATGCGGTCGACTGGAACGCCGAGCTCATCCGAGGCGACGTGGGTGAGGCCGTTCAGCAGCTCAAGCGGCAGCCGGGCCAGGGCCTGTCCGTCGGTGGGGTGACTCTCCCTCGCGCGCTCGCTGAGCTGGGGTTGATCGACGAGTTCACCTTCGTCGTGCACCCGGTTGTCGCCGGAAGCGGTCCGCGGCTGCTCGACGGTCTAAGCCAACGCCTGAGCCTTGAGCTCATCGAGCGCCGCGAGCTCGCATCGGGAGCGGTCGCGCACACCTACCGCCCGCGCTGCTGAAGGTGTTCCGATGGGTAGCCTGTTCAGGTGCCCCGTCCCCGAAGTGAAGCCGCGCGCCAGTCCGTGCTCGAGGCGATGCGCGCTGCCGTCGTGGCCGGTACGTATGAAGCGGTGACGATCGAGGGGCTCGCCGAGACCGCCGGAGTCGCCAAGCAGACGATCTACCGCTGGTGGCCGTCGAAGGCGGCGATCCTCGGCGAGGCGCTGCTCGAGGGAGACCTGCCAGGAGCGGACCCCGCAGTCGCGATGAGCGACGACATCCGGGCCGACCTGCACGCGTGGTTCTCGGCGATGTCGGCCGGGCTCGCGAAGCCCGAGGGCGTCGCACTCGCCCGGGCGCTGATCGCGGTGACCGCCACCGACCACGAACTCGGGCTGGCGCTCAACGAGCATCTCGCGGCGCCGATCCGCTCGTGGGTCGCCGAGCGGATCGCGCGCGGACAGGTCGACGGGCAAGTGCGGTCCGACGTGGATGCTGACGCGATCGCCGACCAGCTCATCGCCATGGCGTCGTACGCGGCGTTGATCGGTCAACCTCTGAGTGCAGAGCGCGTCGAGGAGACTGTGACGCGGCTGCTGCGAGGCATTGCGCGATAGGTCACGCCCGTGGGTTGTACCGTCGCCGAGCTGGTGTCAGCGCCCAGGTCAGCGCGCGGGTTGTCCCTCCGGTGTGCGCCGCGACCGTCGTCGCGTCCGGATGATGCCCACTTGCCAGGCGAGCGCGCACAGCGCCCAGACGACGCATGCGATTCCCCCTGCGGCCGCAGCAGCAGGCAGTAGGTCGAGATCGCCGGCAGTTCCCTCGAGGTCAGCCCGCACACCGGAGGTGAACAGCGTGGTGGCGCCCCACCAGGTCAATGCAGCGCCGATCACGGCCGCCACGGCAATCAGAAACAGTCGAAGTCGCATCACGGGTGTCGGTTCGTCAGCGTGGCATGAACGGTACTACAGAGCTGTCTGAACTAGAAGCAGTCGCTGCCCCGGAATCCGGGTGAACGTCTCGTCCGAGCGGATGCAGGGGAGGTCTGCGGTGATGGCCTCGTGCCTTCGAGGGCGGGCGTGCGATCGGCGAGAGCGTCGAGATCGCGATGAGGGTTCCGCCGAACGAGCGGCTGAAGTGCCCGCGGGCGGTGCCGACTACGGAGTGCAGTACGCGAGGATCGCGTCGGTCGCCGCACGCATCTCTGTCGTCGCAGCGTCCAGGCCCGTGAGGTCGCCGGTGATGGCCTTCTCGCCCTCGGCGGCGAATGCGTCGATGCTCGTAGTCCATGAGTCGCGGAGGGTGACGAACTCCTCGGGTCCGTCGACACCGCGGATGTTCTCGGCGACGCTCTTAATTTCATCGAGCGCTGCCTGCGCGGCCTCGGGAGTCGGCGAGCTGACGCTGCCGATCACACCCGTCACCTGCGCTGCCTGCGCGGCGACCTGACCGCAGGCCGCGATGGTCGACGCCTGCGAGCATCCGGAGAGCATCAGGATGCCGACGGCCAGCGACGCGAGCGTGGGGAGCTTCTTCATAGAGCCAGGGTAGGCGGGGGAGATGTGAGGTCTACGCCTGGCCGTAGGCAAGGCCGACGAAGGTTACGGGCTTGCCCGCGGCTTCTGCGTAGACGATCTCGCGGAGCGTCGACTCGCCGTAGTGCCCGCCCTGGTTCACGACGGCCACTCGATCGTCACTTCCGCCGGGTCAGCGTCCGGGAACCGCGAAGCGGATCCCGCGCGCTTTGGGCTTCTCCTCATCGTCGGGCGCGTCACCCATAGCAGGAGCGAGTCCCGCCTTTGTGAGAGCGGTGAGAGCGCGTTCGAGCGTCGTGAGTTTCCGTTCGAGATTCTTGATCGTAGGAGAATCGGGATCCGAGAATTCGTCCAGCCGCTCGAGCTGCCGACGAACTTCGATCTCCGTTGCGACGAGGTTGCTCCAGACGCCGGGGTCGCGATCGAGCTTCTGCGCCTTCCGCAGTAGCTCCGCGGCGACCTGTCGCGAGACGACGGCCTCCAGGGCTTCGGGGCTGGTTCCCGGGCTGGCGAGCCCGAATGCGATGCCGCCACCGCCGGCGGTGACGAGGGCGCCGGCTGTGAGTAGGCCGCCGATCATCCCGCCTGGGCCGAACGCGGCCAGCGCGCTGGTGAGCGCTGCCGCGCCAGCCAGACCTGCGCCGGCTGCCAGCGCGAGGCCACCGGTGGCGACGACGATCGCCACCGCGCCCACTCCGACGACGCCCCACTTGATCCACAGATTCGCAGCCGATCCACCGGCGAGTGCCTTGTCCGCCGCTTTCGCCGCGGCGAACAGGTCCTCGCCGAACTTGGTGGTGAGACCGAGCTCCGCCGTCAGGTTCTCCATCGCGCGCTGGCGCTTGTCCGGTGCGATCTTTATCTCGAAGGGAAGGATGACATTCTCGGACGCGAGCACGACGAGAGGTACGACCGCCTCCTCTTTGGGCAGGCGAGTCGGCGGCGCCGGCGAGTCGGCCTCTGATTCCGCGTCGGAGAGATCGACAGACAAGCGGGCGATTGCGTTCGGGATGAAATCCCCCGAGTCGAGGCGATGCCCTTTCAACGTCTCGACAACGATCGCCTGCGCGGCGCGGACGGCGCCGGCGTACTTAGTCTTCTGCTCTCCTTCGAGTTCCTCGATGACCAGGTGCGCGTATCGCAGCGCAAGGATGGAGATCGATTCGGCGGCATTGAGCGGGTGATCGAGCGATCGCTCCGACTTCACTACGTCTCGGGATCGGGAGCCGAACAGGGCGAACCCGATGGCTTCCGCGACGACATCACGGGAAAGGTAGTTGACGGCCTGGTGAGCGGACTTGGGGTTGAGGGTCGTCGTCGGTACCCGGAAGTCGATCATCCAGGGGAACGCCGACGAGACGCCTCGGCGAGCAGCGACGGGATCGATCCCGTCCCAGAAGCTCACCCACCAGTCCAGGTTTGATGGAGGCTCGCGAAGGTTGTCGCGAAGTTTGTCGACGCCGAACGTCTCGCTGGCGAGTGGGCTGCCGATCGTCACCATGCCCCGCACGCGCACACCCTTCGGGAGGCGACTGATGACGTCGGCGGCAATCACCGAGCCGAGGCTGTGGCCGACGATGACGATCTCGCCTTCGGTCGGGATCTTGCTGAGCACGCGATTCAGGACCTGCGCTCGGATCGCGGCATCTTTAAGGTAATTGCGTGCCTGCACGAAGGGCCGAAGGTTGACCGCCGCGTCTACCGTGACGTCGCCTCCGATGTATCCGTTTCCCCTGTCCTGGTGACCCAGCCGGAACTCGACGGCACCGATCCGTCGCTCGAACTCGCGGCGGTTGGCCCTGGCCTTCTCGCCGGAGAGTCGGTCAAGCGTGATCGGGGGAAGTGGCTCTTTCTCGTCCGCGCCCTTGAGCGCGTGCGCGAACTTCGGAGCGATCACCTTGACCCCGTCGAGGTCCGGATGACCGACCCGCACCAGCGACTCAGCAAGCTGCGTCTTCCACGTGTCCTTGGGATCGCCCGTACCGACTCCATGCAGGAACAACAGGATTGGCGCGTTCGACATCGATCCCCCTTGTGGCGGCCTCGGGCAGTCCCAGACGGGGCCCGCAGTCAGCATATCCATGCGAGACAGCGCAACCAGTGGGTGGTGGAGATCAGCTCTCGACTTCCGAGGCGACCGTCGTCGCCCGGTCTTGCGCCCGCAGCATCTCGGTGCGGAGGTCGTTGAGTAGCGGTCCGTCCTCGATTCGCCAGAAGTACCAGGCATTGCCGCTTTGCCCACCACGCACGTAGCGCGCCGCTGCGGCCGGAGTCTCGTACGTCATGCCGTCGTACGACATGCGCCCTCCAGCGAGGAGCGTGCCTCGAGCGTCGGGCCAGCGGCCGTCCGTGCAGACGAGCGTCGTACCGACCTCGATCAAACCCGCGGCGATGACATCTGCGTACGTCGCTGTAGCCTTCGACAGCCTTGCCGTGCGGTCGACGGTCTTGCCTTCGTGGCCTTCCGGCACCGGCCAGGTCGCGATGATCCCCCCGATGAGGTACTCGGTCCGCTCATCGATCTGATGCTCGTCCCATCCGCCCTCGGAAGCATCGACGATGGCGCGGTTCATCAAGAACACGTCATGTCGATGCAGTTCTGCTCGCTTCCCGTTTCCGCCCAACCACGGGCCGTTCGACACAGAGGCGTTCAGAGAGCCGGTGATGAGCGTCAGGTTGCCGAGTCGGTGGACATGCTCCTCGCGATCGGCTTCGGCAGCGGCGTCCGGGACCGGCCAGTGGTTGCGCCATGAGCGAGGCAGCAGGTGCTCGACCTGATGCTTGTCGCGGTGCACGCGGATGCCGGTCTTCGATGACTTCTCTGAGGTGTAGCCGCGATACCAGTCCTCGACGGCCTGCAGCAGCATCCGTTGCATCGGCTGAGAGAACCGTCGGTAGAAGGGCACCGATCGCAATGTCTCGCTGAGCTCCTCGTCTCCGGGCCAGTACGTGCTCGTGGACTGCTGACGCGCGAGGTGACGCTCGACAATGTCGACCAGTTCATCGTCGGACGCACCTCGCGCAGCCGAGATGAGTTCCGCTGCGACTCGTCCGAGATCTCCGTTCTGCAGGCGGAGCAGGCGGCGACGGACGATCCAGCTCTCGACGGCGTCGATGACACCGCTGATCGACTCCACCGTGTAGTCAGTTCCCGGTTCGGTCAGCCACAACACGACGGGCTTGGTGATCTCGACCTGCGCCACAGCCATTCGGTAGATGTGAAGCTCGAGGCGGCTGAGGTTCGCGTGCGGGTCGGATGCTCGCTCGGTGAGTTCCTGATAGATCTTGGCCTGCTCGGTGATCAGGACGAGCAATTCGGACATCGAGCGAGCAGTCTCGTGCTCTGCGAAGAACTTGAACCTACCGAAGGTGGATCGCGGACTTACCTCCTTGCCCACTCGGGAGATCAGCCACTGACCCAGGAAGAGTGCGCTGCGGGTGGTTGGGAACCGTCCGACGCTGACCTCGGCCTCCCAGAACTTCGTTTCGAACGGCCAGCTGCGGTAGGCCTCCTCTGTGTCCTTGCCCTCGACTTTGAGGCGCTGGAACACAAAGTTCTTGATGAGATCCGCGGCGGTGAGAGGTGTTCCGCGCGCGTTGAGTGTCTCGAAGATCTCCTGAGAGTCCTCGTCCGCCGTCAGACGGATCACGACGAGCTGCAGTGCGTTCTGCAGTGCGATCGCCAGAGCGTCGGCGCGCAACGCCAGCGATTCGGGATCCGAGTCGAGCCAGGCGCCCACATGCGACGCGAAGTACTCGTGCGCCTGATTCAGGCGAGAATCTCGGTGCGTGAGTGACGCGTGGTCGACCGGGGGCTCGGCGAGCATCACCTCGTCGAAAGCTGCGCGATCGCGGTTCGTGTGGCGGAGCTTCAGGGCGGGCTCGCCTTCACGGACGAACATGTGGTCGTTATGGGTGAGGAAGTTCAGACGTGCAGCGAGCCCTTCGAGTCCGCGCGCGGCGAGCGCAGCAGCGGTCGCGTCAAGCGCGAGTTGGAGCGTGGTCAGGCGCTGTTGGCCGTCGACAATCTGAAACTCTTGCATTCCCACAGGACCGGTCGGGGCGTCCTGCGTCACGACCGCGCCCAGGAAGTGAGTGGCGTTCGAACTCGGGTTCTCGAGTCGGTGTTCGGTCAGACGTCGGATATCCCCCCACAGAGGCGCCCACTGGTCCTCTTGATTCCACACATAGGGGCGCTGGTAGATGGGAACTGTCAGATGCTGAGGCATTCCGAAAATGCCCTGCGGCGTCGTGAGGTCGGTCTTCACTCGTGCTCCTCTGTTGCTCCTGACGGACGCGATTGTTTGCAGTCTAGGTGCGGAGCGAAAGCGACTTCGGTTGCGTAGGCACCCTGGTCGGATGCCCCGTCCCGTGGCGAAGCCGCGCGCCAATCCGTGGTGGACACGATGTGCACGGCTGTCATGGCCGGCATCTACGCGGCCGTGACGATCACACATGTTCACGAGCGCAGGCGTATCGCTGTGGGTGTGACGTCGGAAAGAACGCCCCTGCCGTTCGGGTCGGCAGGGGCGTGGTGTTCAGGGGTGCTTACTGCACCGACCATCCCCCATCGGATGCCAGCACGGCACCGTTGATGTTCACGGCGTCGTCCGACAGCAGGAACGTGATCGACGCGGCGAGGTGCTCGGCGGTCGCTACCGTCGGGATCGCCTGCTGGAACGGGGCCAGGCGACCCGAGCCGTACTCCGACATGTTCGGGGGCATCGGGATGCCGGTGGCGACGCCGCCCGGAGCGACGGAGTTCACGCGGATGCCCTTCGGCCCATACATGAACGCCGCGGACTTCGTGACGCCGATGATGCCGTGCTTGCTGGCCGTGTAGGCGTTGCCCGAGGAGTTGCCCCGCAGACCCGCTTCGCTGGAGACGTTGAGGATCGAACCGCGGCCGGCCCTCTCCATGATCGGCAGCACCGCGCGCATGAGCTTGAACGGGGCGGTGAGGTTGATCGCGATGACGCGGTCCCAGACGGCATCCGTCGTCTCGCCTGCGGGGGAGAAGTCGTCGTTGATGCCGGCGACGTTCGCGAGGGCGTCGATGCGGTCGCCCGCGGCAGCGATGACGGCGTCGATCGCGTCCTGCTTGGTGAGGTCACCGGCGACGGTGGTGATGTCGGCATCCGGCAGTTCGGCCTTCAGAGCGTCGAGCTTGTCGGCGGCGATGTCAGAGGCGATGACTCGTCCGCCTTCACGCGCGATGCGGGATGCTGTGGCCTTGCCGATTCCGGATGCTGCGCCCGTGACGATCACTGTCTTCCCGGCGAAACGTCCGGTGGTGGGCTTCTCGGTCCAGCCGCTCTCGTCGGTGGTCTCGGGGATCTCGCCGCCATTGGCCGCACGCACCAGGTCGTCGACCACCGACTGCGGCAGTGCGCCCTGGCTCATCGCGACGAGCTGCTGCAGCGGCAGGCCGAGCACGGGGGTGAGGAGCTCGGGGTCGGCGCCCGTCTGCTCGAAGAGTGCGCGAATGAGCGGCCCGCCGGTCGGGTCGCTCATCCAGTCGCCGATGGTGGAGTGTGCGGTGAGGGCCATGGTCGAGCTCCTTGAGGCTTGGGTTTCGCAACGGTGCGTCTTGTTATCGTAAGTGTATGCGACTCGATCATCGCGCACGTGATTCGGTGATCCTCCTTGGGTGAGCGGCCCGGGAACATCGCCCGCGCGGTGACGCTCGATCGAAGGTGCGGCGCATGGTTCGATAACACTCCCTGCCCAGAGGTAGTCGCCGTAACCTGAACCTGCGGGTTGGCCACGACTGCCACGGGCCTGTGCATTCTGTAATCGCAAGCCCCGCAGGCACATACTCTGGCCTTTGCTCGCTCTAGACGGCCCGCTCATTCGGGGTCGCTAGCTTTCCGGTGGCATCGATTGTTATAGGGGTGTTCAGTGCGGTCGGCCCGGGTATTGGTTCCGCGGCCGAGATACGTCGGCGATGACATGACTGTGTCGCAGTTGTCGGGCGGGAGGCCGCGTCCGATTCTTGACAACGATCCCTGACGACGTAGAGCTGACCCAAGCTGCGGCGCACCTGTCAATCGGGGAAGGGTCGCACGCACGAGGGCCCTATTCCATCGATCTGGTATGAGCCGTGAACATTCATTGGGGTCATGAGAAGTCGGTATTGAACGCGCTCATTCGCGTCTCTCGCCGCTAACCTGATTTTGGGCTAGAAGAATAGGACGTTCGCTATGACAGCGGAGTACGAGGAATGGCAGAGGCTGCTCTCTGACGCGTTCCTGCTCCCGCATGATGGTCCGACCGTGCTGTTCCTCGACGACAGCGAAATCACGCGCCTCCTTCCCGGGGCCGAAGACGCTGGCCGTCATCTTGGGGAAGCCGTCCGCAGCCGCGTCCGCATCACCGAGGGCCGGTCGATGTTCAGCTCCATCACGGCCGCTTATCAACAATGGCAGCGGGGCTCACAAAAAGAGCCGCCACCCGTCCTGCCGGTCATCGCCATCACTGTACTGGCCGCAACCAGGATGCGCTCCGACTCCGAGGCGCGATCCACGAACTACTATCTTCGGCTCGCACAAGCACTCCTACCGGACGCAACCCAACAAGAGACCGAGACCCTGCGTAACGATCTCAGGGAGGGCGGTGCCTTCCTCAACGCAGTAGAGATGTGGCGTGGGCTACATTCGTGGCTCGATGCGCAGGACGGGACCGTCGGCGTCTCAACGATCCGCGATCATCCGCACCTCCAGAGGATCGGCTACCCGCTGTCGCAGGCGCTCGTGCGACAGAGCGATCGCCTTGCGCTGACCCGCTTCTTCCAAGCCCTTGATTTCCGTCCCGGCTCCGCGCCCCACGCAGAAGTGATCCTCGGCGCACTCGACATCTGGACCGCAGCACTGCAAAACCGACTGAGCGATGGCTTCATGCGCGCACTCGGCGATACCGACATCCGCCCGCTGCTCGCTGCCGTTGTAGAAGCCCACGCCCGAGCGTGGGACGGTCGGGTACTGACAAGTGACGGGAAGCAGCGGATTGCAATGCGCCTCAGCATCGACCTCGATGCCTGGCAGGCCCGCTGGCTATTCCCCGTGCCCCTAGGCGGACCCGAAACGCTCACCGTGCTCGCCACCGACAGCGGGCAGGAAGTCCAGCTCACGGCCACCCCTGGCCTCGCCCACTACGCCGCCCGGGAATCCCTTGCAGTGAGCCCAGAGCTACTGCTATCCGGCACGCGGTTGCGCGGCAGGGAATTCACAGCAGAATTTCCGCCCTCAGCCGTGATCTTCCTGCTCCCCGATCCACAAACCGGCACATGGTCCTCCGTCCCCGGGATGCTTCCCTTCGAAGAACACCTGGTCGCGATTAGCGGTGCCCACACCGGAGAATTCCAGCAAGTACTCCGTGAAGCCGCCACCGAGGGATGGCGCCTGATACCGCAGCGCGGATCTGTACTCTTGCCCGGCTACGCCCTCTTCCGAAACGTCCGCTTCACAGACGGACAGGCTCTCGAGCTCATTCTGTCGCGACTGCCCGGCCTTCGCCGCATCGGAGTGACTCCCGCAGCCATTCCCCGCGCCCGGCTAGTCCGCGGGCTTCCCCTCGCCACCAGCATCTCCGCAACCCACTATCTCGTCGGCGGAGAACCGGACCTCCTGCTTCCCTCCGGACCCGATCCGCGCCCCGCAACCGTGACACTCGACGGCCGACGGGAGCATCTCCAAGCGAACGGCTTCCCGCTGGAACTACGCCGCTTCGTCAGCGGCACGGGACGGCACCTCGTGGACGCCGACGGGCAAGCACTCGCCTTCACGACCCTCGAAGAAGGTCCAGATCCCGCCCAGCCAAGCGGTACCGCGACCCTCGGCTGGACCAGCGGCGCGCGCATGAGCGGATCTGGCCAAGCGCTCGCTGTAGTCGGCGCCCTCGTCACCGATACCACGGACATGATCCCGGTACTCGCCCGACGCAGTCGAGACGAATCCTGGCTCCTGCATCATGACGGACGCACCGAACGCATAACCGAACCGGTTCCGCCCAGCTTCCTCTCCAGCATCGATATCGACATTCACTCTCCCTCTTTCGAGATCAGTGCGCCCGCGACCGCTCGCTGGCTCGCCCAGCGGCGCGGCGCCCGCTGGCACCTCACGGAGATCGGCCCCGCAGATCCGAGCGAACACACGCTCGCCATAGACATCCTCGACGCCTGGAAGCGAGCATGCAGCGACACGAACGGCGCGCAGCTCTGGAAAGTGCAGCTCAGCATGTCTGCAGGCTCGGCATGATCGGCGACCTCCTGCTGACCTGGCTCAGCGAATCCGGCAGCGGCACTATCGCCGACTTCCGTGCCCGCGCCGCATGGCTTACGCGCACTGAGAATCTCGACCTGCCCGAGCGCTCCGGCGGACGATGGTTGCGCGATGCCGCATCGCTCGGGCACTGCGAGGTTGACTGGAAAAACGGTACGTGGTCCGTGGCCCCGCCCGTCATCACTCGTCTGCCACTCGCCGACGGCCTCGCAGTCCTCGCCGGTGCCCGCAGACCTAGGCTGATCCGCGCCATTGACGCCGCAGGAATCTACGTCGAGCAAGCACGGCGTACCGGCTCCGAACGCGACATTCCCGCACCCTCCACGATCCTCATCCCGTACGACCGGACCCGCGATCTCGAAGACGCCGCCGCCGCGATCGGCGCGGCTTACTCCGGCTGCGCCGCAGCCGGAATCGCCTACATGTTGCCACCGACCGCGCCCACGGTACCGACAGCACCACCCGCGTACGACTCCCAGTTCGAGCAGCTCGGCAGCTTCAGCCCTCAGAACTGGATGACAGCATCCCCCAGGGACCCGGCCCTGCCCGACGGGCTCTACCGAGAGCAGATCAACGGGCGCTGGCAATATCTGCTGCGCCGCGGGGGCGCCTGGTACGCCGCGGACCTCGCGGCTGGCGTATTCGCCGAGCTCGCAAGACGAGGCGACACCGTCGTCCGCTGGCGGCCGGACAGCGACCATCACACCACGACCGGTACCTTCATCGTCGACTGGGGCGCACCGCTCCCGCCACTTCACTCGCGTGCGCTCGTCCTCTGCAGCGGCTTCGCCCCGAGATTTGGCAACGCTGCCGAGACCGCCCTCTACGACAACGTCCCCCGCGATATCGCCACCAGCGTTGCCTCGTCGCTCGGACAGACCATGCAGATCAGCACCTAACAGGGAGACCGGCACACATGACAAGCAGCAGCGGGCATCTTGACGCGATCCAGACGTTCGAGCACCTCCGTGACGCCTACTTCCGCTACTACGACACACCCTTCGGCCTCGCCGACGAACGTCTCCAGGCCGAACGCCGCACCCTGCTGGACCGCGACGGAGGTGTCTACCGCAAGCCTCTGCTCGAACTCCGGCCGGAATACGAAAGCACCGGCCGATCTCTCGCCGAGTCCGTCACCGCGGCCGGCGCGGACCCCGATCTCGCCCAATTCGCTAGCACCGGCCTGCTCCAGGGGGTCCCCTCGCTCTACCGGCATCAGGAAGAGGCTCTCGCTGCGGGAGTCCAGCAAAGACGGCACATGGTCATCACCGCAGGCACGGGGTCGGGTAAGACCGAATCCTTCCTCATGCCCGTCCTCTCCTCGCTGCTGAGTGAGTCCCGTAGCTGGACAGGACAGGGCGCAACACCGGCCGACTGGTGGACCGGCGGCAACAATCCATTCCGCGCCCAGCGCGACGGGGAAACAGGCCGCGACGCCGCCGTGCGCGCCATCGTCCTGTACCCGATGAACGCGCTCGTCGACGACCAGCTCATCCGCCTACGCCGCGCCCTCGACAACGACAACATCCGCGCCTGGCTGGACGAGAACCGCAATGGGCACCGCTTCTACTTCGGCCGTTACACCGGAGCCACCCCGGTCACTGGCACCCGGGACAACAGCCTCGCCCTCGCAGAACTGCGGCGTTACCTGCGTGAGACTGACCGGCGCGGCATCCGTGCACGGCACCTCGCAGCTCAGAAGACCGACGACGACCTTCGGTACTTCGTGCCGCGCCTCGACGGCGCGGAAATGCGTTCGCGCTGGGACATGCTCGACTACCCGCCCGACGTCCTCATCACGAACTATTCCATGCTCAATGTGATGCTGCTGCGAGAGCGCGACGGTCACTTCTTCGACGCCACCCGCCGATGGCTCGACAACCCCGCCAACGTCTTCACCCTGGTCGTCGACGAGCTCCACACCTACCGAGGAACTGCAGGCACGGAAGTCGCATACCTGCTGCGCACCCTCAAGCGCCGCCTCGGCCTGGACACACGACCCGACCAGTTCCGTGTTCTCGCGGCCTCCGCGTCTCTCGATCCCGGACGCGACAGCGACTACCTTCACGAGTTCTTCGACGCCGACCCGGGAACATTCACCTTCGTCGCTGGGTCCGCGATCGCGCCTCCGCCGTACCAGATCCCGCCCGCAATCGACCCGGCCGCGCTTGCATCGCTGGACGCCACAACTGCTACCACTGATGGCAGGGCCGCCGGCGCCGTCAGCGCGCTCCGGGGCGTCCTCTCCGGCGACGGAACCGGCGGGGCGAAAACACTTAGCCAAGTCGCCGAGGAGATCTTTCCGGGCACGCCCGCCGACATCTCCGAGCAAGCGATCACCAACGTTCTCGCCGGGCTCGCGCAAGACCCGAAGCCCGGCGACCCGAAGTTCCGGGCCCACCTGTTCTTCCGCAACGTCGTCGGGATGTGGGCATGCTGCGACCCCAGCTGCACCGCCGTCACCGAACCGCACGCTGACCGGACCATCGGAAAACTTTACGCAGAGCCCGCGACCCGATGCGAATGCGGCGCTCGCGTACTCGAGCTGCTGTACTGCCAGAACTGCGGCGACGTCATGCTCGGCGGCTTCGCTCCAGAAGGGGAACTTCAAGTGGCCGCTGTCAAAACCATGCTCCTCGCCGACGTCCCCGAACTCGCTAAGCTCCCTGACCAGGTCACCCTTCAACGGACGGCCGACAACTACCTCGTCTACTGGCCGCGCCCCGAAGCAGCCCTGACTAACCTCGACTCACCATCCTGGAACCGCGACAGCAACGCCGTCGAATACACCTTCCGTCAGAGCAAGCTCAACCCCGCCTCCGGAGAACTCAGCAACCTCACCAACGGATTCACCGGTTGGAGCTTCCACGCCCGAATCGCCCGAAACCGCGCCACAGGCGAACTACGCCGCGCCCCCGAGACAGTCAGCCCCTACCCGACGCAGTGCCCGAACTGCGGTGACGACTGGGAAATCCAGTACGGCCGCAACGGGCGGCTGCCTGCGGCCGATCCAGCGACGCAGCGGTCTCCCATCCGGCAGATGCGCACAGGTTTCGAGAAGATCAACCAGGTGCTCACCACCGAGCTCGCCAACGACCTAAGCGACGCCGAGCGCAAGCTCATCGTCTTCACCGACAGCCGCCAGGACGCCGCGAAACTCTCCGCAGGACTCAGCCTCCGGCACTACCAGGATTTACTACGCCAGCTGCTCTACACGAGACTTGCCACTTCTGGGGGCACCGCGCACGATGTTGCACTCGCCGAAGCCCACGTGCTTCAGAACGAGAAAACCGCCGAGTCCTTCGCCGCCCTCGATCGCCTCAAGCAGCGCAATGCGGCCGCTCTCGCCGAACTCCGCGAAGTCTGGGACGGCAAGCCGGGGACCGGCCCGGGCGACGCCGAACGACTGAAGAGCAACCTTGCAGCCCCGCCCTCTCTGCGCGAACTCGCTTCCGAAGTATCGGCGGATCTCCTCGGACTCGGGATGAACCCTGGAGGTCCCCATGCCCGGCTCCGGGAAACCTCCGACGATCCCGCCGTGTCGTGGTCCGAACTCTACGACTGGGAGGTCAGTCCGCCATCACCAAAACCGGGCCTGACCGATCCGCAGAAAGCGCTGCTAAACGATATTGGCAGTTCCCTGGAAGAGGAACTGCTCGAAGGTCTGTTCTCCGGGGGAGGCAGGGACTTCGAATCCCTCGGTCTCGGCTGGCTGACCCTCAGCTCAGACACCGCGCCCGCCGATGCGCCCGCCGATCCAGCCGCCGGGCAGGCGCGCGCCGCGCTGCGCATCCTCGCCGACCAGCGCAGGTTCTTCGGCCTACGCCGCAAGCGCGACGACCCGACTCCGAAACTGCGGAAATTCTGGGCCGCAGTAGCCACGGCAGAAGCCGTTGGCGCCGACAGCGTCCGCGACGACGCCCTCACCGGAGCGGGCGGTGCGGTCGTGGAATACCTGATCGACCCGTCCGCCGTAGTCTTGCGAATGAGCGACGGACGCGCATGGATCTGCGCCAAATGCAGCCGCCAGCACCTCAGCACCGGAAACGGCTACTGCACCAAATGCGCGACCCCGCTGCCAGCGACTGCAGCCCAGACCGATCTGAGCCAGGATTACTACTCCTGGAAAGCCACACGGGGCGACGGCAGATTCCGGCTCAACACCGCTGAACTGACCGGCCAAACCGACCGCATCGACGCACAATCCCGTCAATCACGCTTCCAGAACGTATTCCTCGGATCAGGCGAGAACGAGCTCACCGACGCTATCGATCTCCTGTCCGTGACCACGACGATGGAAGCAGGCGTCGACATCGGCGCGCTCTCGGCCGTCGTCCTAGGCAACATGCCCCCAACCCGATTCAACTACCAGCAGCGCGTCGGCCGCGCGGGGCGCCGCAACTCACCGGTCGCGATCGCCCTGACCGTATGCCGAGGCCGCAGCCACGACGAGTACTACTTCGAACGGCCAGATCGAATCACCAACGAACCCACGCCGAAGCCCTACCTCGTGCTCAACCGGCCAGAAATCTTCGCTCGCTCACTTCGCAGCGAAGTCCTCCGCCAGGCGTCCGCCGACTTCATAGCCGTCGCCAGCGGGGAAGACGCCAGCGCCAACGTGCATGGCGCATTCGGGAAGACCGCCGACTGGCAGGCAATGCTCCGGCCCCGGCTCGAACAGTGGCTCCACGACCACCCGGACGCCGTCCGGGACGCCGCGAGATCCCTCGCCAGCAGCACCGCATTCCACAGCACCGCCGACGAGCAGGCCGCCAAATGCGCCAGAACCCTCATCGACGATATCGACTCTGCCGCGACGAACCCGAGACACGAGGACCTCAGCCAGCTCCTCGCGGAACAGGGCCTCCTGCCCATGTTCGGATTCCCCACCTCAGTCCGCTACCTCTACCTGAACCGGCCCAAGCGCTCCTACCCGTGGCCGCCGTCCGGGGTGATCGATCGCGACCTCAGCATGGCCGTGAGCCAGTTCGCGCCGATGAGCGAAGTCGTCCGTGACGGAACCGTTTACCCGGTCGTCGGTATTACTGCGTTCAGACCCGCTGGGCCCCGTCCGCAGCCGGTAACGGAGCCGCTCGGCGCGGAGTCGCCGCTGTCGATCTGCCGTGCCTGTTCCTACCTCGGCGAACAGCAGGCCGTCGGCCAGGTCACGAATACCTGCCCGCAATGCGGGGCCGGACCAAGTTTCTACACGAGCGTGCCGCTGCACGAACCGCTTGGATTCCGTGGCGGGCGCGGCACCGATTTCGACGGCAACTTCTCCTGGAGTCCGCGCGCGATGGCCGCACGGGCAATGACCGACATGGACGCCCTCACCCTTCAGGCGCCCGGCAACGCCCTCATCCTCTCCGGGCCGGGCTCCCGGTACGTCATCAACGACAACGGCGGGCAGCTCTTCACCCTCCGCGCGGCAACCCCCGGCGGCCCCGAGTGGGGCGGGTACGTCTCTACGCGCGCCATAGACGCCGGACTGCTTCATCCCTCCTTCGCTACCGGAGAACCGATCAGCGTCGCCCTCGGCGCCATCCAGCACACCGACTTCCTCTTCGCTGGCGCCGCCGCACCTACGGATGCTGCGTCGGGACTCCGCCTGAACCTCGTCACCGGCGTCCGGCAGCCTTACGGCGCTCAGGAAGCAACCGACAGCCGTCGCGCCGGATGGTACTCGCTCGCGTTCCTTCTGCGCACCGTCGCGTCGGCAGCACTCGATATCCAGCCCCTCGAACTCGCCGCCGGTATCTATTCCGGAATGACCGGCAGCGAACCCGCAACATACGCCTTCCTGGCCGACACCCTGGAAAACGGAGCCGGCTTCAGCACGCACCTGGGTTCATCCGCGTTCCTGCCCGAATTCCTCGATGCAGTATCCAACTATCTCTCTGAACTGGAGGAGCCGTCGCACGCGGACGCCTGCACCTCATCCTGTTACCGCTGCCTGCGCGACTACGGCAATATGGCCTACCACGCCCTGCTCGACTGGCGGCTCGCCAGGGACCTATTCCGGCTCCTCAAGAGACAACCGCTGAGCATCGATACGGTGGCGGAAGCAGCCGCCATCGAACGGTGGGCCCGTGCCTACAACGCGACGCCAATCAGCAGCAGTGTCCCGGCCGCACGATACGACAGCCCCAGCGAAGGCTCGTTCGCGGTGATCGCCCGCCATGCTTTCGAAGCATCCGAGGACACCCTCATCGCGCCCCGCCTCGCCGAGGCAATGGCCGAGATCGAGACAGCCGAAGAAGGCCTGGACGGAGCAATCTTCGTTGACTCCTTCACCCTCGACCGCGACCCACGTCGCGTGCTCAAGCTCATCTCCGATTCCGAGCCGGCAGGCACATGATCCCGGACACAGTCGCACCGCAATGGTGGTCGGCGACAGCCACCTGGCGTCTGCTGCGCTGCCCGGAATCTGCGACGCCCGCCCGCGCGCCAGTCAGACCGCCCGGTCGGGGTGCGGACAACGCCGGCAGCGTTGCGCACCTCGCACTGCAGGCCTGGGCCGAAAGCGGAGAGTGGTCACTTCCTGATCCCGGATCCCGGCTTCAGGAGCGTTTCGACGAGGTCGCCGCAGCGCATGAAGCCGACCCGGTACGCATGCCGCAGGGCGTCGTTACGCGTGCACGGCTTAAGATCCGCGCGAAGGAACTTGCCGCGACCCTCTCCGGTGCGAACGCTGACGTCCGCAGCGAACTGCTGCTGAGCGACGAGAGTAACCACCTCTTCGGAATCCTCGATATTGCAGGAGCCGGGTCCGACGGGTTCATCATCGACCTCAAGACCGGACGCGACGCCTCCGCGGAGCCTTCGCCCGCGATCGAGCATCAGATGACCTTCTACGCGCACCTTTTCCAGGCGTCGTATGGCACGTTTCCCAAGAACGTAATCGTCTTCAGCTTGCAGCGGGGGCCGACAGAGATCCAAGTGGCGCCGTCCGCCGTCGCGACCCTCCTCGATCAGATCCGCGCTGCGCAGCTCACGGAACGCACCGACGCGCGGCCGGAGGCATACACGTGCCGTTTCTGCCCGAAGCGCATGACTTGTCAACCCCACTGGGACGAAGTCCCAGGCTGGGAACGCCCCGACGCCATCGAGGGCGCGATCGGCAACATCGAGCGCTCCAGCTCCGGCACTGCCGCATTGCTCATCGGCGGCCGGTGGCTCACAGGCATACCCGAGAAAGCCCTCCCGGACGGCACTGCGCCAGGCAAGTTCGCACGCGCCGTTCGTGTCCGGCGGCGCAACGACAGCGAACCCGAAGAATGGGCTGCCGGTAGCACCACCCTGATCCGGATCACGCATGCGCGATAGGGCACCCGGGCCGAACGTCGGAGGCTCGTGAGATGATCCGTCATGGCGTCCGATGATCACGGATTTCGGACGTTTCGATGAGATGATTGAGGATATGACGAAAGCGCCTGAATTGAGTGTCCTGGAGATCTGCGCGGGCGCCGGAGGGCAGTCGTCCGGACTGGAGATGGCCGGATTCGGCCACTCGCTCGCGGTCGAGATCGACCGCGACGCCGCCGCGACCCTCCGGCTGAACCGTCCCGAATGGGACGTACACGAGGGCGACGTCCGCGAGGTCAACGGCCGCGACTACAAAGGCATCGACCTTCTGGCCGGGGGAGTGCCCTGCCCGCCATTTTCGATCGCCGGCAAGCAGCTCGGCGCCGACGACGAGCGTGACCTGTTCCCGGAAGCCATCCGACTAGTGCGTGAAGCACGCCCGACCGCCGTCATGCTCGAGAACGTCAAAGGCCTCGCCTCAGCACGGTTTACCCCATACCGCCAATCCATCCTGGATGCCCTCGATGCGATGGGGTACGACGCGGACTGGCAGCTCTTCAACTCCAGCGAGTTCGGCGTTCCTCAGCTGCGACCCCGGTTCATCCTCGTCGCGATGAAGCGACGTAACTTCCGCAAGTTCGAATGGCCCCGCGCACACGGCACCCCGCCAACCGTCGGACGAGTCCTCGAGCCGCTCATGGCATCCCGAGGATGGGAAGGCGCGGCAGAGTGGGCCAAGCGCGCCAACAGTATTGCCCCGACAATCGTCGGAGGCTCCCGCAAGCACGGTGGTGCTGACCTAGGGCCCACCCGCGCGAAGCAGGCATGGCTGCAACTCGGTGTAGACGGCAAGGGAATCGTCGAGGAAGCACCCGGCGCAGACACCCCGATGGACTTCGTACCACGATTGACGAACGAGATGGCTGCTCGCGTCCAGGGCTTCGCCCCGGAGTGGAAGTTCTCCGGCCGCAAGACCTCGGTGTACCGGCAGATCGGGAATGCATTTCCTCCGCCGGTCGCGAACGCCATCGGCGGATCGATCGCCGAAGCACTCGGCGCGGTAGTCGCACGTCGCACGACCACCGGCAGCACGCTCCGGGCGGTCAGCTAACCATCCACCAGCGTCTTCCCGCGGCCCTGGTCTGCGCGTCGGTTCGGTGGGCGCAGCGAATCGGATGCGCGGACAGCGGGATGGCTATAGCCGCAGGCCGCCGCTCCCGCTGTCGCCTTCTACCTGGTGCGGTAACCGAAGTGCTCGCACGTATCTAGCTTTTCGCCCGCTTCTTGGCTTTCTCGCGGCGCTTGATTTCTGCAGCGATGTTCCCATCAGGCCAGTCGGTGAACGCGGTAAGCCGGTAATAGCTCCTGATGCGCCCGTTCTCTTTGCGCTTGATGGTGTCGTAGTCCCAGCCGAGTTTTCTGAGCTCGCGCATGCGCTTCTGCCAGTCTTCCTGGTACTGGTGCATCGACGCGACAACGCCGACGACCCGCGAGGGCGTGTCCACTCCGGCGATGTGGAATGCCTTCAGTAGTTCACCGATTCGCCGATGCGGTTCCAGGTGCGCGGTGGCGGTGCGGATCTGTTCCTCGAATGGGTCCATCGATGAGTAGAACGCTTGCTTATCGTGGTTGCATTGCGTGCAGAGCGGCTGGAGGTTCTCCATATCGTCGGTGCCGCCCCAGCTGTGCGGGATCTTGTGATCTACCTCAAGCTTCACGTGATCCTCGGCCGGGGTTTTTCCGCACTGAGCGCACCGCTTCGCGCTGAGTACCTCACCACGTACCTTTGGCGAGACCCCGGACCGTTCGCCCTGCTGCTCATCGGCGCGGCCTTCAAGCCGGTAGACGTGCACACGACCTGTACGCACCACCGGCAGCCGGAACCAGTCACGTAGT
The DNA here is from genome assembly GCF_000834175.1 of Microbacterium sp. MEJ108Y. Lineage (NCBI taxonomy): Bacteria > Bacillati > Actinomycetota > Actinomycetes > Micrococcales > Microbacteriaceae > Microbacterium > Microbacterium sp. MEJ108Y. Next base: position 60,803 of record NZ_JXQX01000022.1, read on the forward strand.
TCCCGGACCCGACGGTCGGTTTGCGAATGCGATTCGCCGTTTGCCGCAGCAGCGTGGGCTCGGATCTCCACCATCGTCGGCGGGTTCCGGCGCCGGTCGTACAGGAACAGGTAGAGGGAGCGCAGGTCCTCACGGGTGAGCAGCTGCCGCAGTTCGTCGCTGTCCGGGGCCGGCAGGTCAGTTTCGCTCATCGCGGGAGTACAGGGGCTGGGAGGTCGATCCGCTCGTCGGGCTCGGCAAGCCGCCACCATTCTTCGTCGATCCCGACGCCCTCCGTCGGGGGTGCGGGCACGACTTGCACGCTGACGAATTCGCCGGGTTCAGGCACGACTGCTCCGAGCGCGGCGGCAATATCGCGTTGGATGAAGTAGTCACCGCCAAGGATCAGGTAGCCCTCGGGGCGCAGGGCGCTCCGGGAGCCGCCGTTGTCACGCACGCGCTTCATGTAGTCGTCCTGCTGGGCGACCGTGGCGACGATATTCCTGGATAGACGCCGGTTCGTCGCTTGCCGGAAGAGCTCATTCAGCCTTGCCTGCCCGCTACGCCTGCTCATGATCTCGGCCACTGTCGCTGACGGCAGCTGGAGTAGGGCATTCGGCTGCATCGGCGCATCCTTGAAGAGCCAGGTGATCTGAGAACGGCCATGCGCGTTCAGGCCTGTCTTCTTGTCGCGATTCTCGCTCGTGCGCCGGTTCTCTTCGGTGACTCGCACTACGCCCGCGCTCCACACCGATCTCTGATCATCGGCCTGAGTGACCAAAATCAGTTGCTCGAAGCTCTCCAGTGGCAGCATCCACGCGCCGGTATGGGAGTACTTGCAATCGACCTCGAGCCCGGCGATCTTGAAGTCCAGTACACCGCCGTCAGCGAACTTGAGCTCGCGCTGGAGATTGATTTCGAGAAGCGTGCCGAAATGGGTCTTCTCGGTCTTGAACAACTGGGCGAGGCTATAGCGGCCGGTGCGCTGTCCGTCGTACAGCTGATCGAACGTGGATCGGAACACTTTCGCCATCCGTGACCCGCCGGGGTCAAGGCTCCTCAGCTCCGCTACGACCGCAGCAACGCCGAGATCGGCAGTAGGGGTGGGCGCATCGAGCGAAGTCACACTCTCACCCTAATGCCGATATATCTCAACTGACTTCTCCGTGCTCTCGTCCGCACCGCTGAGCTGATGAAATAGCGCGATCCCACTCGGAGATACGCTCGATGGACTAACGCAGCTCTGTCAGATGGTGAATGCCTCGACCGTTTCCGCGCCCCCAGGCGGACCCCGCCTTCGTTCATCGCCATCCGTTTGCCTTGAACATTTCTTCAGCTGCCTGGGCCAGCCCATGGGGCTGTTGTCGGTTGGTTGACTCCAACGCTGTGAGGACTTCGGTTCGCACGGGAGGACGACACTGTTCCGAAAGCAATCCCGCGAGCGTTCAGGGACGATGTCATTCCGGCCGCACGTCGGGATGAAGCCCCTATCAGCCGGATCGCGAAAGACTTCGGCGTCTTCGATTTCTGCCAGTAACGACGGCTGAAGATCACGGGCGTATAAGACGGCGTCGAGTCCGGCGTGCCCCGGCCGATGCGGCCGAGCTTCTCGCAGCTCGGCCGCATACGGGCACTCAGAGCAAGATAACGAGATCCCTCGTCGAGCAGCCGCCTACCTGCCGCAGGTGTCAATCCTCAAACTGTTGCCGCTCGTCCGTGAAATGGCCGCCGCCCAAATTCCGGTCGTGGTGGCCCGTCGGGTGCTGGGCTTCAACAAACGAGCGGTGTTCCGATGGCGGAAGAATCCGGTCTCGCTCAGGCGACTCGGGCATCTCGCGCAGCTCGGGATCCTTCGACCTCAGAGCGACCCGGATGTTCGCGACGGGGATGTCGTAGCGGCGCGAGATGTCGATCAGGGCCCTCGGGAGAATCGTCGAAGCTTCCATGTCCTGATCATGGCCCACGCCGGTCGGTGACTGTCTACACCGGTACCCTGTTCCGATGCCTCCCATCCGTGCCGTGCTCTTCGACCTCGATGGCGTCGTCCGTCACTTCGACCCCGAGAACGTTACGCGCATTGAGCGAGCTCACGAACTCGAACCCGGCTCCATCGAGGCGATCGCCTTCGCTCCACATCGTCTCGAACAGGTGACGACCGGCCGCATCTCTCGCCGCGAGTGGGTTGAGCGGATCGGCGTGGAGCTCGGCAACGATGAAGCTGCTGAGGCGTGGGGGAGTCAGCCCTTCCATGTCAACGAAGAGGTGCTCGACCTTGTCGATGAACTGCGAGCGAGCGGCATCCGCACCGCCATCCTGACCAACGGGACTGACACGATCTCTGCTGAAGTCGAGTCGATGAACATCGACTCTCACTTCGAGGCCCTCTTCAACTCCGCCGAGATCGGTTGGACGAAGCCTGACGTGCGGGCGTTCCAGCACGTGCTCGGCGCGATGCAGCTCGCGCCGCAGGAGGTCTTCTTCACCGATGATTCGGAGAGCAAGCTCGTCGGGGCGGAAAAGCTCGGGATGCCAACACATCACTTCAAAGGAGTGGCGGGACTTCGCGAGGCGCTCCGGGCAGTGGGAGCACTTCACACGGCTCGAAGTGATGCGTAGGTGGTTGACTCTGCGCAGTCTTGGAGCCACTGATCTGCCTGTTGCCGCCCGCCACGGGGCAGGGCCATTGGACTCTCAGCGCTGTGGGGGCAGGATAAACACGGTTTCGTATGAGTGAACTTCACCGTTGACGTCGCCGACGCTCGCGATCGTGTAGGGGCTGAGGTTCAGTGTGTCGCCCGCATACAGCGGTGTCAGGTACGCCTGGTTCGTCGGCTCCATCGAGTGCAAGCTGCCGCGTCGAACCGCATTCAGCGCCTCGAACGAATAGTGCCCAACGCAGAGCCGATCGCGGATTGCAGCCTTGGAATCCCCCGGTGCGACCAAGTACGAAGCCAGACTCCCATCCTCCGCGTAGGTCACTGTGCCTTCAGCTTCCGCCCGCGGGCCGAAATCAGCCAAGGCCGCGTATAGGCCCACATCTAGCAGCTCATCGCTCAGGATCGTGGAATCGCCGCGGGGCAGCCGGCATTCCTGTGATGCTTCGGGCGATGGTGTCCCGCTCGGCACTGGCTCCGTGCTCGGACCATCCGCTGTTGTGACCGTCGCTGGTGTCTCGACAGCTTCTGGAACCAAGGCCGTACACCCGACGAGCGTTGCAGTGCAGAGTGCAGAGACGAGGGCGACCGTGAGGACGTTTGTGCGTTTCCACATGACCGCACGCTATCCAATGCCTGCGCTAGAACACCAGCTGCCGCGCATCCTCTACCCTCATGGCTTCCTGCCACTGCCGGCTGGACAAGTACATTGAAGCAATGTCGCTCCTTCGAACCGGCCGCTTCCCGCTTTATGGCACCGCTGTCGTCGTCTTCTTGCTCGGTAGCCTGACCGGCTGCGCTTCGTCCCCGAACCTCGGGGACGAGACCTCGACGGCGCAGCCCTCGACAGCATCGCCGACGCCGACACCGACGTCGACTGCCGGCGATGATGAAGTAACCTGTGCGGCGCTGGGCGACGTGCGGACCATTCTCTACAATGCGCGAGCCGCGTTCGAAACCGATCGCATGAGTCAGGACGAGCTGAACCATTGGGCGGACCTCGCCTCTCGGGTTCTCAGCAACACCCCTAGCGCCGACCACGGGTCAATAGCTGACGCGGTCGACGCCGTGAAAGAGGCGGCTCCTGATGGGCAATCGCTTCTCGGGGCCTTCGCGTTAGGAGCGCATGACCCCACCGCGGAACTCGCGGCTGCGTGCGAAGCCGCCGGCTTCGCTGTTGTCATGTCCGGGTTTGTCGGCGGCTGACGGAAGACTGACCAGGGCACAGCCCCTGCCATCAGCGTGACTATGACCCAACCGCTCTGGCCGCCTCGCGTCTCACATGGACGCTGGCCCGTATACTCGCGACGTGACTCTGCTCTCGATAGTGCAATTGGAAGTGTTCCAAATGGTCGCTCGCGACGTCGCATGCGAGGATTGGGTGAATCTCGTCACAAAATGCGTGAAGGTAGTTATCCGTGAGCCCAGTGCTTCGGTGGGCGAACTTGATTTTGGTCTGATCGCCGCTCTCGCTGCGGGACTAGGAGCCATTGCCGCTGCGATCGTGGCGACAGTGAACCTGCGAATCGACTATGTGGCGCGCCGCGACGAAAGGGTGTCGGAGCTGGTGGCGCATTTTATGTCGCCGGAAGTGGCGAACGCGCGAGACATCGTGACTAGTCGCGAGAGCAAGTTTCACACCGATGATTCTCGAAGGGCGGTGTTCCTTCTGCTTTGGACTATCGAGCGCGTCGGTGCCGACCTTGATGCGCTTCGGCCGAGCTGGGCGACCAAGATCGCGTACTCTCACGGACGGCAGCCTCGTCAAGCTAGTGGTGTTGAGGTCTTGTATGCGAATTTGGCGAGAGTGACTCGATCCCTCAACAGGTACTTTCGATCCGATGCAGCAAATCACTATTTCGACGGGAGCATACGGACGGCGAATCGCGTGCTGTTGAGCTTGCCTGATTGGCATGCAATGTCACCCGAAGCGTTTAAGACTCGAATTATTTCGGCGTCGCCACAGGAAGATTTTCGCAGTCGTCATGTTTACTTGCTTGTGCCCCCATCGAACGAGTTCCGCCCGCCTTGGGGGACCGGTGGAACGAACGGGTTCCAGCGCGTGGGGCGGGCATTCCGGGCATGGCGCAATCGGGTATCTAGGGCTGTAGCGGCTAACGACGACAAGACCGCGGGGAGGGGGTAGGGGGCAACTACACCCGCTCCCGCCACGAAATCCCCCGCCCAGCGATCCTTCTCCCGGCTTCCTCCGCCGCCACCGGCTCCCCAACATCCGCCCCAACCTCGAGCCCCACGACCGAGTGCACGATCGTCTCGTCATACACGTGCACGAGGTTGTACCCCTGCGCAGCATCCTGCCCCCGCGTCGCTCCGACGGGCTGAGCCAGATCCTGCCCGTACGCACTCGACGATGCGGCCGCCACCGGGATCCCTGCGAACGTCCCGAACGACGGGTGGTGCACGTGCCCCGACAGGATCCCCCGCACATCCGAACCACGCAACACCTCAGCAAGGGAAGCCTGCTCTCGCAGCTCCACCGTGACCGCGAGGTCGAGCACCGTCGGCAGCGGCGGGTGATGGATCAGCAGCAGCGAACCCTCCGGCGCGGGCGTAGACAGCTCAGCCGCAAGCCACTCCAACTGCGCCTCATCGACCCGCCCCCAGTGCTGCCCCGGCACCGTCGAGTCCAGCACGATCACCCGCATTCCACCGAACCAGCGCACCTCCACGACCGCATCCGAAGCGCCACCGGCGAGCCCCAACTCCGCCCGCATCGCCCCGCGCTCGTCGTGGTTGCCCATGGCCCACACCACTTCACAGCCCAACGCCTCCACCGCCGGCGCCACCAACTCCCGCAACCGCCGATACGACGACGCGTCCCCCCGATCCGCGAGATCGCCCGTGAACAGCAGAGCATCAGGGCGGAGCCCCGAAGACACCAACCGCGACAACACAGAAGCGAGGTTCGCATCGGCATCCGCCCCACTGCCGTACAGTGGCGCGCGTTCACCGGGAAGGTGCGTATCGGAGATGTGCACGAAGGTGTGCGATGGGCGAGAGTGCTCGGTGAGGATCATTTCTCTTCCAGTGAGACGACGAACAAGTACAGGACAGAAGTCAGATGGCCGCTGCGGTCGACCCGGGCACGAGAGTTCCGACGAACGGCTGCCGAACGGTCTCGGCAGCATCAGAACCCGAGGTCAGAAGAAGCTGCATAGTCTCGACAGCCGCTGCAGCAACGGCCTCGACCGGAATCCGCAGCGTCGTCAGCCCCAGCAGGTCGGCACCGGGAAGGATGCCGTCGCACCCCGTCACGGTCACATCCTCGGGCACAGACAGCCCCGCAGCACGCACCGCGCGCATGACCGCGAGCTGCCGATAGTCCGACGCACACATCACGGCCGTGGCCCCATCGCGCACGGCATCCAGCGCCTCATCCACTCCATCGGTCGGCGCCGCCCCCGCAGACACCCGCGTCACCGCGGCCCCACCGGCGACCAACGTCGACTCCATGGCCGACGCCCGCAGATGCTCCGCGAACGACACGTCCTCGGCCCCTGAGAGCACGACCACGCGCCGGTGCCCCAGCGACAAGACGTGCGACACCAGCATCCGCCCGTGCTCCGGATCGTCGTAGTGCGCGGTGTGAATCCGCTCCGCCGTCTCGACCCGCCCCGCGCGCACGATCGGCACCTGGTCGGCGAACGGCTCGAGCTGTGCGGCCGTGATGCCACCGGTCGCGACGATCAGTCCGGCCACCCGCATGCCGAGCAGCCGATGCAGCGCGTTCACCTGCTCGGCGCCCTGCACGTCGGCGCCGATCGTCACGGTCACGAGGTCGAGGCCACGCCTGTGCGCCTCATCCTGCAGCCGCGAGAACAGCAGACCGTATGCCGGGTTGCTCGCGTCGCGCAGCATCAGCCCGACCGTGCCGGTGCGACCGGCGGCGAGCTCGGCGGCCATCGTGTTGCGCACGTACCCGAGGCGCTCGGCCTCGGCGAGGATCCGCTCCTGGGTCTCGGGAGCGAATCGCCCCTCGCCCTTGAGCGCACGGGTCGCCGTCGCCCGGGAGACTCCGGCGGCAGCGGCCACATCGCTGACCGTGACGCGCAGCCCCGGAGCACCGGCATCCGCACCACTCACGCGCGTGCCTTCTTGGCCTTGCGGGGCGCTCCTGCGCGCGAACCTCGTCCATACACGAGATACATGGTGACACCCATGATGATCATGAGCAGCACTGTATAGACGAACGTGATCGGCATCGCGTCGAGGTTGTTCTCGCCGCGCGTGCTCTCTTGGATCGCCACACCCAACGGCTTGAACAGCGGGTGGTAGAGGAAGATCGCCGCGTCGTAGTCATCGAGCAGGCTGTTGAAGTTCAGCGCCGTGATCGCCGCAGCGGTCGGCAGCACGAGCGGAACCAGCACCTTGCGGAACGTCGTCAGCGACTTCGCTCCGAGGATGCGCGAGGCGTCTTCGAGCGAATCGGGCACCGACGCGAACCCGGCCTTGAGCAGGCGCAGCGTGAACGGGATCTTCACACAGATGTAGGCGATGAGCAGCAGGATCGGCGTGCCGGTGAGCACGAGCCCGCCCACGATCGCCCGCGGCTCGTCGAACGCGGTCACGAGGGCGAGCGCGATCAGCACGATCGGCAGGATCCACGGGATGTGCAGCACGTACTCGATCGCGGTGGTCAGCAGGTTGCGGTGCTTCTGCAGCATCCGCGCCACGAACAGCAGCCCGCCGACCACGACGATCGACGCCACGGCGCTGTAGACGACGCTGACGATGAACGGGCGGATCGCCTCGGCGCTCGAGAACACGGTGACGTAGTTGTCGAGCGTGAAGCTGTCGAGGGTGATCGACCCGGCGAGGATGCTGCGCGCATCGACGAACGAGAAGATCACGATCAGCACGACCGGGATCAGGTAGATCACCCACAGCAGGTAGGCGATGACGTGCACGACGACGTTCGCGAACGGGTTGCGGATCTTCTGCTTCTGGATCGGCGTCGCCACCTTCGCGACGGAGAAGTACACGCCCGACTTCTCGAAGCGGTTCATGATCGCGAGCAGGATGATCGTCGCGATGCCGAGCACGATCGCCAGGAGGGCTGCGATGTCCCGCGTGATGGGGCTGCGCGAGAGGTCGATGATCAGCGGCGCAACGGTCTGGAAGTCGGGACCGCCGAGCACGAGGGGAGCCGTCAGCGCCCCGAGCCCGATGAGGAACGTGAGCACCGTGACCGCGAACAGCATCGGCTTCATCACCGGCAGCACGATGCGGCGCAGGATGGTCCAGGTCGAGGCGCCCATGAGCTTCGCCGCCTCGATCGACGCGTAGTCGACCTTGCCGAGGGAGGACGAGAGGAACAGCATGTGGTTCGTCGTGGTCGCGAACGTCATCACGAAGACGACAGCGAAGTAGCCCGAGAACCAGTCGCGGTCCATGTCAGGCCACACGTTGACCATCATGTTCGTGAAGAACCCGAACCGGCCGTAGATGAAGTTGTATCCCGCGGCCAGCACGATGCCGCCGTAGATCAGGGTGGTGGCATAGCCGAGCCAGAGGATCTTCGCGCCGCGCACCTGGAAGTACTTCGTCACCAGCACGATGAACACACCGACCACGTTGACGGTGATCGACAGGGTGACGGCGAGCAGGAAGCTGTTGCCGAGGGTCTTCAGCGCGCGCTCGCTGCCGAACAGCTTCTCGACGGCGCGGATGCTGAACTGCCCGTCGGGGAAGAACGTGACGCCGAGCAGGGCGGCGTTCGGCAGCACGAGGAAGGCGGCTGCGAACCAGATCACGATGATGCCCGTGATCCAGGCGAGCGGCGAGCGCAGCATCGCCTTCACGCTGCCGGGCTTTCCTCTTTTACGGGGCCGCGGTCCCGGCGTCTGACCCTCGACGACCGCGTGGGTCGTCAAGGAGCCGGCTTCTCCGGTCACGGCCGCTGACGGCGGGACCGCGGGGTCTGTGGGGTTCTGGGAGTTCTGCGAGTTCTGGGGAGTCGACATGTCACGCCGCCGGGTACTGCAGGATCCAGCGGGGGTCGACGACGACGCGCACCGCGTCGCCCGGGTTCCACTGGCGGGCGCTCGCCGCGGCGGGAACGCTGACGCGCAGCGCTGCATCCTCTGCCGTCACCGTGTAGACGCTGTGGCTGCCGTGGTACGTGCGGTCGACGATGGTGCCATCGAGGGAGGCGGATGCCGTCGAGCTGTCGTGCGCCTCGGCCAGGTGCAGCTTCTCGGGCCGCACATAGCTGTCTGCCGTGGCATCCAGTCCGCCGCCGAGGCTCGTGATCTGCGCCGGGCTGAGACGGTTGTTCTCGCCGATGAACCGGCAGACGAACGGCGTCGCGCTGCGGTCGTAGATCTCCTCGGGAGTGCCGACCTGCTGCAGCGTGCCGGCGTCGAGCACGGCGATGCGGTCGCTGAGGGTGAGCGCTTCTTCTTGATCGTGCGTGACGTAGACCGTGGTCACGCCGACCTCGCGCTGCAGCTCTTTCAGCTGCTCACGCAGCTGCACGCGCAGCTTCGCGTCGAGGTTCGACAGCGGCTCGTCGAGCAGCAGGATGCTGGGGGTCAGCGCGAGCGCGCGGGCGATGGCCACGCGCTGCTGCTGCCCACCCGAGAGCTCCGACACGTTCTTCTCGAGCTGCGACTGCGCGAGCCCGGTGCGGTCGGCGATCTCGTCGACGCGGCGGCGCTGGTCGGCCTTCGACGTCTTCTGGACAGAGAGGCCGAACGCGATGTTCTCGCGCACGTTCATGCTCGGGAACAGCGCGTAGTTCTGGAACACCATGCCCACGCCGCGCTTCTCGCTCGGCACGCGCGTGACATCGCGCCCGCCGATCAGGATGCGCCCGCCGGTCGGCTCGACGAACCCGGCGAGTGTGCGGAGGGCCGTGGTCTTGCCGCATCCGGACGGACCCAGGAGGGTGAAGAACTCACCCTCCTGGATCTCCAGATCGAGGTGCGAGACCGCATGGTGATCGCCGAACGCGACCTCGACATCTTCGAAACGGATCATGCTGTCTTTCCGGCTAGGTGGTGAAGAGGGGTTCGGTTCGATCAGCCGATGTACTCGAGCGTGACCTTCTCGACCCACGCTCCGAGGTTCTCGCTCACGAAGCCGAAGTCGATGTCCTGACGGTCGAGGGTGCCCATGAGCTCGACGACCTCGGGGTTGGCCTGCTCGACCGCGCCCTCGTTGACGGGCATCGAGTTGAACTCGGCGGCGAACTCGCCCTGCACCTCGGCACTGCCGAACCAGTTGATGAACTCCTGCGCCTTGGCCTCGTTGCCGGTGCCGTTGATCTGCGCGATCTGCTCGGTGACATACGGCACGCCGTAGTCGGGAACGATCATGCCGGTCTTGGTGCCGTACTCCTCGTCACGGGCGGCGATGCCGCTCGAGGGGAGCACGCCGTAGTCGATCTCGTCACGCGTGATGCGGGCGTAGAGGTCGGTGCCTTCGACCGCGGGCGAGCCGTTGGCGTAGTACGCCTCGACGAGCTCCCAGCCCTCGTCGCTGACGCCCAGGTCGCCGTCCTCATCGAGGTGACGCGACAGGATGCTGGCGAGCACGAGCTGCGGGGTGGCCTGGCCGAGCGCCGGGTTGACCTCGTAGCGGCCGGCGTACTCCTCGGTCCAGAGGTCCTCCTCGTCGGAGGGGGCGTCGGTGGTCGTGTTCTCGTCGTAGACGGTGACGATGGCCTGCTCGACGAGCGGCCAGAAGGCGCCGTCAGCCGGGTCGCCCGCGTCGGCGGGAACCTCTCCGCTCCACTCGGGCTCGTAGGCGGTGATCGCCTCTTCGGCCTTGAGCTGCTCGAAGAACATGTTGTTCAGACCGAACACGACGTCGCCGACGGGGTTGTTCTTCTCGGCGATGATGCGGTTGGTCAGGTCGGCGCCGCCGAGGCCCACGATCTCGATGTCGATGCCGGCATCCGCTGCCTTCTCGGTGATCCACTCACCACGGCCGTCGCTGTTCGAGTTGGTGTAGACGATGAGGGTCGCATCCGACCCGCCGTCGCTCGAGCCGCCGTCGGTCTCGGTGCTGCCGCCTGCGCAGCCGGTCAGGGTCACGGCCGCCACCGCAGCGATTCCCAGGAGAGACCAGCGCTTCTTTCGGATGTCGACCATGGTCGCCTTTCTCGTCATCGAGGTATGTCTGATCCGACTTTACCCCGGTGTTGTGGTTTATGTACAACGATCTGTCTGTTTCTTAGCCGCGTTCGCGCGACCGCACTCAAGATAGGCGGCGGAGGTGAACGCAGGGGGAGTGCGAAGTGAACGTTGCGCGGTTCGATGGGCGCGTTTCGTCTCGCTCGGCTTCGCCGTGCTCGCTCAACGACCGGGGGATGCCGTGCGATGGGCGCGTTTCGTCTCGCTCGGCTTCGCCGTGCTCGCTCAACGACCGGGTATGCCGTTCGTTGAGCGAAGACGACGAAGTCGCCTGAGACGAAACGTGGTGGGCCGATATGGGCGCGTTTCGTCTCGCTCGGCTTCGCCGTGCTCGCTCAACGACCGCGGCTGGCGTCAGGCGGAGAAGGCGGGCACGGCCTCGATCAGCATCCGGGTGTACTCCTCCTGGGGAGCCGTGAAGATCTGCGTCGCGTCACCGCACTCGACGAGCTTTCCGTTCTTGAGAACGGCGACGCGGTCGGCGGTCTCGGCGACGACTCCGAGGTCGTGCGTGATGAAGAGGTAGGTCAGCTCGCGCTCGCGCTGAAGCTCGTCGAGCAGGGCGAGGATCTGCGCCTGCACCGACACGTCGAGCGCCGAGACCGCCTCGTCGAGCACGAGGAACTCGGGATCCAGCGCGAGGGCGCGGGCGATCGCCACGCGCTGTCGCTGGCCGCCGGAGAGCTCGTCGGGGAAGCGGCCGAGCATCCCGTCGGGGAGAGCGACCTGCTCCGACAGCTCGAGAGCGCGCTTCGATCGAGACTGTCGATCGCCCTCGCCGAACGACAGCAGCGGCTCGGTGATGAGCTGCTCGATCGTCATGCGCGGGTTCAGCGAGTCGAACGGGCTCTGGTAGACCATCTGGAACCGCCGCCGCAGCTGACGCAGCTTCTCGCCCTTGAGGTGCGTGATGTCCTCGCCGGCGAAGGAGATCGATCCCGACGTCGGCTCCTCGAGGCGCAGCACGAGTCGCGCGAGCGTGCTCTTGCCCGATCCGGATTCGCCCACGACGGCGAGCGTCTCACCGCGGCGCACCTCGAGCGAGACGGCGTCGACGGCCGTGAGTGTGCGGCGGTCGCCCGCGCCCTTCGGCAGCGGGAAGATCTTGGTCAGCTCGGTCACCCGCACGATCGGCTCTCCGCCGAACTCGATGCGGGCCGTGGTCGATGCGGTCCGACGCTCGTGCGCACTCAACCGGGGTGCTGCGGCGATGAGCTTGCGCGTGTACTCGTGCGTCGGAGCGTTCATCACCTGCTCTGCGGGCCCGGAATCGACGATCTCGCCCTGCTTCATGACGATGACCCGGTCGGCCCGTTCGGCCGCCATCCCCAGGTCGTGGGTGATGAGCAGGATCGCCGTTCCGAGTTCTCGGGTCAGGTTCGCGAGATGGTCGAGGATCTGCTTCTGCACCGTCACATCGAGAGCGCTCGTGGGCTCATCGGCGATGATCAGGCTCGGCTGCGCGGCCAGTGCCCCCGCGATCAGCGCGCGCTGCTTCATGCCACCCGAGAACTGATGCGGGTACTGCTTCGCCCGCTCGGCCGGATACGTCAGCCCTGCCATCTCGAGCAGTTCGACCGCGCGATCGTGGGCGTCATGCTTCGTCGCGAGTCCGTGCACGAGCAGCGGCTCCGCCACCTGCACGCCCACGCGCCGCACGGGATTGAGAGACAGTGCCGGATCCTGAGGCACCAGCCCGATGAGACGCCCGCGGATGCTGCGCCAGCGGCGCTCGCTCAGTGGGATGAGGTCTTCGCCCTCGAACTCGATGCGCCCGCTCACCACTTCGGCGTTGGGAGCGAGAAGATTCATGATCGACTGCGCGACGGTGCTCTTGCCCGAGCCCGACTCGCCCACGATCGCGACCACCTCGCCGCGACCCACGCTCAGGTCGACGCCCCGCACCGCATCGACCTCGCGGTCGCCGATCCGGTAGGCGACGCGCAGGTCTTCGACACGCAGGATGTCATCACGCGCGGCGGGTTGCCCGCTGGGCGTCGGGTTCACGGACTCGCCGAGTCGAGCGGACTCATCGGCGGTCGCGGCGACGTCGTTCGGCATGCGTCCTCCTCATCGAGCACGGGTCGTGCCATCAGCACTGATCATCTTCCGTTCACGCTAGGCGTGCGGATTCATCCTGATCAAGCCCTACATCGGCATTGGGCTATGCGCTCGCTGCATCGATCACGCGGAGTCATCCACCTCGTCGACCAGGCTCAGCAGTCGTTCCACGAGCGGATTGTGAGACTCCGCGTTCCACGCGATGTCGAGTTCGACGCTGTTCACCCGCGACGACGGATCGGCGTCGCTGATCGGCAGCAGCGTCACCGAGTCGGGGGAGATCCGCTCGGCGGACTCGGGCACCAGCGTGAACCCGATGCCGGCGCTGACCATCGCGAGCAGCGCGGGCACCTGCCCGGCGTACTGCACGATGTGCGGATGCACACCGCTCGCCACGAACATCGACAGCAGCAGGTCGTGGAAGTACCGTGCGCCGCTCGGCGAGTACATGAGCAGCGACTCGTCTTTGAGATCGATGAGCTTCAGCGGCTCGCCGCGCTGCGCGAGGGCCGAATCGCTCGGAAGAGCCACCGACAGGCGCTCGCGGTAGACCGCGCGACTGCTGATCTGCGGTCGGGCGAGCAGCGGCCGCATCAGGCCGATGTCGACCGTGCCCTTCTCGAGCTCCTCCACCTGGTCGAGGGAGACGAGCTCGCGCAGCAGCAGCGTGACACCGGGCAGTTCGGCTGACGCGCGGCGCAGCAGATCGGGCACGACCGCCTGGCCCGCCATCGCCGTGTACGCGATCGTGACGGTGCCGGCCGCGCCCTCGCCGACGGAGCGCACATCGGAGACGGCCTTCGCCGCGAGGTCGAGGAGGCGACGGGCGTTGGGAAGCAGCGCGCGCCCGGCCTGGGTCAGCGCCACACGACGACTGGTGCGGTCGAACAGCCTGGTCGAGAGCTCGCGCTCGAGCTGCTGGATCTGACGACTGAGTGGCGGCTGGGTCATCTTCAGCCGTGTCGCCGCCGCCCCGAAGTGCAGCTCTTCGGCCACGGCGATGAAGCATTCGAGCTGTACCAGCGAGATCATCGATCCACTCCCGACATCAATCAGTGCGACTTTTGGTTTGTCTGCGCATCTGTCCCCACCATAGTGTCGGAGAAACTCGATGACGCGGAATCCGCTGATGCGGAGTCCCGGAGTCTCACCAACGGAGGCGTGATGTCCGAAGAGCTCCTGCTGTCTGTCCCTGCTGCCACGCGGCTGGCCGAGAACGCGGTGCGGTCCGTCCGCATCACGCCCGTGGCCTTCCACGACCCGCCCTTGCTCAACACCGTCGGCGTGCACGAGCCCCTGGCGCTGCGCGCCATCGTTCAGGTGATCACCGAGTCGGGGGTCGTCGGGCTCGGCGAGACCTATGGCGACAGTGCGCACCTGCAGCGGATGGAGGTCGCCGCCGACGCGGTGCTCGGATGCGACGTGTTCGCGACCAATGATCTGCGCGCGCGGGTCGAACGCAGCGTGGCCGGCGACGGCATCCGCGGTGGGCATGGCATGTCGGGCATGGTCACGGGCACCAGCACGGGCGACCGCGTGCTCTCGCCGTTCGATGTCGCCACCGTCGACATCCGCGGAAAGCTGCTCGGGGTGCCGGCGAGCGAGCTGCTGGGCGGGCGCGTGCGCGATGCCGTTCCGTTCAGCGGCTACCTCTTCTACAAGTGGGCGGGTCATCCGGGAGGGTCCGTCGACGAGTGGGGCGAAGCCCTCACGCCCGAGGGGATCGTCGCGCAGGCGCGGCGCATCGTCGACACCTACGGCTTCACCGCGCTCAAGCTCAAGGCCGGGGTCTTCGCGCCCGACGACGAGATCGCGGCGATCCTGGCGCTGCGCGAGGAGTTTCCCGATCACCCGCTGCGCATCGATCCGAACGGCGCCTGGACCGTCGAGACCTCGCTGCGGGTCGCCGACGCGCTGAAGGACGTGCTCGAATACCTCGAAGACCCCACCCCGGGTCTTGCGGGCATGGCCGAGGTGCGCCGCCACACGGATCTGCCGCTCGCGACCAACATGTGCGTCGTGGCGTTCTCGCACATCCCCGAGGCGGTGCGCCTCGGCGCGATCGACATCGTGCTCTCCGACCACCACTTCTGGGGTGGCCTCGAGCGTTCGCGCCTGCTCGCCGGGTTCGCCGAGACTCTCGGGTGGGGGCTCTCGATGCACTCGAACTCGCACCTCGGCATCAGCCTCGCCGCGATGACCCACCTGGCCGCGGCCACTCCCGGCGTCGGATACGCATGCGACACGCACTGGCCCTGGAAGCGCGAGGACGAGGACGTCATCGCGCCGGGCGCACTGAGCTTCGTCGACGGGTCGCTGGCGGTGCCGACCGCACCGGGCCTCGGCGTCGACCTCGACCCCGAGGCGCTGGCGCGGCTGCATCGGCAGTACCTCGACGGCGGCATCCGCGAGCGCGACGACACCGGCTACATGCAGCGGGTCGACCCCGGATACGTGCTGGAAAGTCCCCGCTGGTGAGCGCGGCGAGCCGTCCGTTGCGCATCGCGGTCACCGACCCGATCATGTCGGCGTTCGCCGATGATCTGCGCCGCACCGAGCGGCCGCACGAGTGGGTGTTCGCCGATCCTGGAGTATCCGGCTCCGCGCGCGCCGCGATCGACGGTGCCGACGTGGTGATCTGCTCGCGGCTCACGACCGACGACATGGCCGGCGCCGATCACGTGCGGCTCGTGCACGCGACGGGTGCCGGAGTCGACCGGATCGATGCCGAAGCCGTGCCCGATGGTGTGCCGCTGTGCAACACCGGTCATCACGGCCCCGCGATCGCAGAGCACGTGATCATGACGGCGCTCATGCTGCGCCGTCGAGCGCTCGAGGCCGACGCCGAGATGCGCCGGGGTGAGTGGCGCACGATCGCCACCGTGCCGGGCTCTCCTCCGGCGGGCGTGCCGTACCACCGATCGCTCGCCGGCAGCACCCTGGGGCTCATCGGCTATGGCGAGATCGGCCGCTCCGTCGCCCACCTCGCGAAGGCTTTCGGAATGCGCGTGGTCGCCCTGCGCCGGCATCCGGACGCGGGCGGACCCGGCACCGAGCTGCTCGATCGCGTGTACGGCGAAGAGCAGCTGCATCCGCTGCTGCGCGAGAGCGATGTGGTCGTCGTCACCGCACCCCTCACCGAGAGCACGCGCGGGATGATCGATGCCGACGCGCTCGCGCAGCTGCACGCCGACGCGCTGATCGTCAACGTCGCCCGTGGCGCGCTCATCGACGAGGACGCGCTGTACGCAGCCCTCGCAGAGAAACGCATCGGAGGAGCGGCGATCGACGTCTGGTGGGATGCGCCGCAGGGCGCCGAGGCGCCTCCTGTCGTGCAGAGGTTCGCCGCGCTCGACCGGGTGGTGCTGACCCCGCACCACTCGGGTCACGCCAGCGAGGTCTTCACCGCGCGCGCCGCCGACATCGCCCGCAACATCGACCTGCTCGACGCCGGTCGTCCCCTCGAGCGTCAGGTGCGCTGAGCAGGACGACCGAGGCTCGCTGGGCAGGAGGACCGAGGCTCGCTGAGCAGGAGGATCGAGGCGCTGAGCTCCTCGGCATCCGGTCAGAACATCTCGACCAGGCGGGTGACGATCAGCGTCACGGCGCCGAGAGCGGACGCCCCGAGGGCGATCGCGCGCGTGCGCCGCCGATTGAGGAACCTGTTCACGAACCGCGACAGCACCACGCCGCCCACAGCGAACGGCGCCATCCAGGCGGCGGTGGCGAGCGCATGCGCGGGGACCGCGCCCCACAGGAACAGGGCCACCAGCGACAGCGACGACCCGACGAGGAAGAACGCCGACATCGTGCCGCGCAGCCGCGGCCCCTCTGACCCCTGCCAGATGATCGCCATCGGCGTGCCGCCCACAGACGTCGTCGTTCCCATGAGGCCCGACAGCGCCCCGGCCACCGCCTGCGTCGTCCTGGTCACCCGCGGGTGCCAGCCGCGCAGCGACATGACGACGCCCAGCAGCACGACGCCGGCGACCGCCCACGACAGCGCGGTCGCCGACATGACGGCGACGAGCCCCGCTGCGACGACGGTTCCCGGCACGCGGCCTGCCAGCGCCCAGCCGGCGCCTCGCAGGTCGAGCGCTGCGCGATCCATCACCACCACGATCAGCGTCACGACCATCGCCAGCATGATCACGAGCACCGGCAGCAGCGTGGCGTCTATGAGGGCGATGAATGGGGCAGCCAGCATGCCCATGCCGAATCCGATCGAGCCCTGCATGCAGGCGGCGGCGAGGATCACCGCACCCAGCAGCGTGAACTCGAGGACCGTCACCAGGGGCTCAGCGGCGCGCGGCGATCGAGCCGATCACACGACGACGCTTCTTGCTCTGCAGGCGCCAGCGCTGGCCAGGGTCCGTCGCAAGACGCAGCCACGCGGCCAGCACGTTGGCGCAGACCGTGGTGATCACGATCGCAAGACCCGGGAGCACCGACTGCCACCACGCCTCGGCGAGGTACTGGCGCCCCTGCGAGACCATGAGGCCCCAGCTGACGTCGGGCGGCTGGATGCCGATGCCGAGGAAGCTCAGCGACGACTCGGCCAGCATCACATAGCAGAACTCGAGCGTGGCGAGCGTGACGAGAGTCGGCAGCACGTTCGGGACGATGTGACGGAAGACGATGGCGCGGTTCGTGGCTCCGAAGTTCGTCGCGGCATCGACGAACATCCGGGAGCGCAGCTCGGCGGCATCCGCTCGCGCGGTGCGCAGGTAGAGAGGGATGCGTGTGATCGCGAGCACGAGCACGATGTTCGCCGCGCTCGGGTTGAAGACATAGAGGATCACGACGGCGAGCAGCAGCGAGGGGAAGCTCATGATGACGTCGGCGATGCGCATCGACACCGACTCGCGCCATCCGCGGTGGAATCCGGCCCACATGCCCCAGATCGATCCGACGATCGCGGAGACGACCACGGCCGCGGCGGCGACACCCAGGGTGGTGCCTGCCGCGGTGATGATGCGGGCGAGCAGGCTGCGTCCCAGCGAGTCGCTGCCGAGTGCGTACTCCCAGCCGAGCTGGAAGCTGAACGGCGGCATGTTGCGCGCCCCGAGATCCTGTCGCTGGGCGATCTCGCCGAACAGCGGGGGACCGACGATCGCGGTGAGCACGATGAACGCGAGGATGATGGCGGCGGATGCGGCGACCTTGTCCTTCCACAGCAGCTGCCAGAGGTTGGCGCGGCCGGACGACCGTGCTCCGCGCGCCTTCTGAGTGAGGACGGTGACTGTCGATGCGTTGTTGTCAGACATTCGTCAGCACCTCTGCCTTCGTGTCGGAGAGCGCCCCCGGGCCGCGACGACGGGCGCGAGAGCCGGACGTCGGCCTGACTCGCGGGTCGAGCAGTGCATAACCGAGGTCGATGATGATGTTCAGGGCGAAGATCGCCAGTGCGGTGATCAGCACCGCGGCCTGCAGCACCGCGAAGTCGCGCTGCAGGATCGAGTCGATCATGAGCTTGCCGATGCCGGGCCAGCCGAAGATCGACTCGACGACCACGGCGCCGTTGATGAGGCCGACGGTCAGGTCGCCGGCCACGGTGAGGGCGGGGGCTGCGGCGTTGCGCAGCGCATGCTTCGAGACGATGTGCATCTGCCCGGCACCGCGGCTGCGGGCGACCTGGATGTAGGGCTGACCCAGCACCGTCACCATCGACCCGCGCACGACCTGGGCGAGCACTCCGACCGGCCGCAGCATGAGCGTCGCGACCGGGAGGATCCAGACGAGCGCTCCGTCGGTGCCGGAGGTCGGCAGCCAGCCCAGCGTGATCGCGAAGATCCAGATGCCGAGGATGGCCACCCAGAAGTCGGGCACGCTCGCCGCCGTCATCGAGAAGAAGCTCACGATGCGGTCGGCGATGCCGTTCGGCTTCAGCGACGCCCAGCTGCCGAGCGCCACGGCGATGACGATCGCCAGGACCATCGTGACCGCGGCGAGCTGCAGGGTGGCGGGGAAGGCGCGCAGCGCCATCTCGGCCGCGGGTTCACCGGTGCGCAGCGACTGACCGAAGTCGAGCTGCAGGACTCCGAGGAAGTAATCGCCCATCTGCTTCCACAGCGGCTGGTCGAAGCCGTTGCGGGCCGCGAAGTCCTCGCGCATCTGATCGGTCGCGTTCAGCGGCAGATACAGCTGCGACGGATCGCCGGTGAGGCGGGCGAGCACGAAGACACCCAGGACGACTGCGATCAGCGGCAGCGCGCTCTGCAGGATTCGTTTTCTCAGGTAGGTCCACATGGTCGCCCGCCTCTCACTCTCACTCTCGCTCGCGGTCAGCCCGCGAGCGAGACCTCCTTGATGCGCAGCTCGTCGCCGGTCGACGAGTTGGGCTCGTAGGTCACCCGGTCGGCGAGACCGAGCATGACCGTCTGGTGCGCGATCGGGGCCAGGGCCACCACGTTCTCGCGCTCGTAGGCGAAAACCTCTTCGTATGCGGCCTGGCGCTCGTCGCCGGTGAGGGTCCGCGCGGTGGTGATGAGCTCGTCCAGGGCCGGGTCGCCGAACTCGGCCTGTGCTCCGCCCGTGAGCATGTACTGCTCGACCGTGAACTGCGCGTCACCTGCCTGGTTGCCGTGCTGGATGAGCATCGAGATCGGACCCTCGTTCGTGACGAAGGGACTCAGCTGGTACTGCAGGTGCTGAGTGGTGTCGACCATGCGCAGCTCGACGTTCAGCCCCGCGGCTGCCAGCTGCTCGCGCAGCACCTCACCGAGTTCGCTGACCTTCGGGAACTGCGCGGTGCGCACCGGCATGAGGATCTTGGTGTCGACCGCGACGCCGTCGGCTGCAGCCTCCTCGACCAGGGCCTTCGCCTTCTCGGGGTCGTACTCCCACGGCTCGAGGTCGGCGTTGAATCCGACGATGCCCTCGGGGATCAGCTGCGCGGCCACCTTGTCGCCATCGGGGTAGAGCGACGAGACGATGCCCTCGCGATCGATGGCGTAGTTGATCGCCTGACGGATGCGGATGTCGTCGAGCGGAGCCGTCTCGCCCGAGAAGCGCAGGGCGATCGTCTCGTTGTTCGGGTAGCTCACGCCCAGGTCTCCGATGCCGTCCTCGGCACTGAGGCCGAGGGCGATGTCGGCTTCGCCGCTGGTGATCATCGCGGCACGGACGGTGCCCTCGGAGCGCCACTGGTACTCGACGTCGGCGAACTGCGGGGCGTCGCCCCAGTAGTCGTCGTTGCGCTCGAGCGTCAGCTTCGTGCCGGCCTGCCACTCGCCGATCGCGTAGGGGCCGGTGCCGACCGGCTCGCGCACGAACTCGGTGTTCGAGGTCTCGGGCGAGACGATCTCGATGAACGACAGCTTCAGGGGGAGGATCGGGTCGGGGCTCGGGGTGGTGACCGTGAGCGTGGTGGCGTCGGTCGCCTCGACCTCGAGGTCGTCGTCGCCGAAGATGTAGCCCTCGACGTTGCAGCCGAGGTCGCCGTTCACGGCGCGATCGATGGAGTAGGCGGCTGCCTCGGCATCGAACGGCGTGCCGTCCTGGAAGGTGACGTCATCGCGGACGGTGAACGTCCACTCCGTGTCGCCGGTCTGCTCCCACTCGGTGGCCAGCAGCGGTTCGAGCTCGCCCGTCGAGGGGTTGCGCTCGACCAGCGGCTCGGTGACCGTGCTGCGCACGACGACGCCGGTGGAGGTGAGGTTGGCGTCGCACGCCTCGAGGGTCGGGGGCTCCTGCGTGAGCACGACACGGAGGGTGTCGCCCGCGCCGCCCTCGCCGCCGCCTTCCGACTCCGAGTTGGCGACGGAGCACGAAGCCAGCAGTGCGATCGATGCGATTCCGGCAGTGACCGCGGCTGCCCGGGTGCCTCTGCGTCGGGGGGAAGAAAGCTTCATCGGGTTCCTCCAGGTAGGGGACGGCCGCGGCCCTCGTTGGCTGTCGGCCCGTTGTGAATGTCGCAGACCGCCTCCCGAGCGTCAACAGGTGCGAAGGCCGCACCGGCGGCCGGTGCCGAGGGCCGGTGCCGTGCGGCATCCGTCGGCCGAGTCGCGATCCGCGAGATTACGCCGGTCTCACCCCATAGATGCTTGCGGCGCATCAATCCATGCAACTTCGCTTATGGAACTGCATCGTTGGCCGGACGTAGTCTCGCGCCATGACCAAGTCTCCCGAAACCTCCGCTCCGTTCGCTCCCGGCTCCGTCGCTCAGGCGGGGCCGCTGCTCGATTCTCTCGAGCGGACGCTGCAGGACGAGTACTCCGTGGTGCGGCTGCCCGACGACCTCGCGGCCCTCGACCCGACGGATGCCGCGAAGGTGCGCGCCGTCGTCACGAGCGGTCGCAACGGCGTTCCCTCCGAGCTGATGGCCGCGCTCCCGAACCTCGAGATCGTGACCAACTTCGGCGTCGGATACGACACGACGGATGTCGCCCAGGCGGTCGCCCGCGGCATCCGGGTGACCCACACGCCCGATGTGCTCACCGACTGCGTCGCCGACACGGCGCTCGGGCTCATGCTCGACGTCTTCCGCCGGTTCGGCGCCTCTGAGCGGTTCCTGCGCGACGGCGCGTGGGAGTCGGGCGGGTTTCCACTCACACGTCGTTTCTCGGGCAGCACGGTCGGCGTGCTCGGCCTCGGCCGCATCGGGCAGGCGATCGCCAGACGCGCCGCCGCCTTCGACACGTCGATCCTGTACACGACCCGACGTCCTGTCGAGGGCGTGCCGTGGGAGCACGTGGCATCCGTCGTCGACCTCGCGCGCCGATCGGATGTGCTGGTCATCGCGGTTCCCGGTGGGGCGGCGACCGAGAACCTCGTGGATGCCGAGGCGATCGACGCGCTCGGACCCGACGGCTTCCTGGTGAACATCGCACGCGGCTCGGTCGTCGATGAGGATGCACTGATCGCCGCTCTCGAGGACGGTCGGATCGCGGGAGCCGGCCTCGACGTGTTCGCGCACGAGCCGCACGTGCCCGCGCGGCTCATCCGCGATGACGTGACGCTGCTGCCCCACGTCGGCAGCGGCACGCACGAGACCAGGATCGACATGCGAGACCTCACACTCGCGAACCTCCGGGCCCACCTCGACGGTCGGCCACTGCCGACACCGGTGCCGGAGATGTCGGCACTCTGATGCAGACGGCGCATTGATCCATCCACCATTTGGTTTGTAGGCGCATCGTTTCACGCATAGCGTGACGATTGTTCAGATCCGAGCCGGATACCGGCGCGACACCCCAGGAGTGCACCGTGGCACGATTCACGCCCACCGAGCTGGCCGACCACCTTCGCGAAGGTCTTCTCTCGTTCCCCGCGACGGCGTTCACGCCGGAGCTCGAATTCGACGAGAAGCGCTACCGCGAGCACGTGGAATGGCAGGCGAGCTTCGGGGTGGCCGGTCTCTTCGCCGCCGGTGGCACCGGCGAGGGGTTCAGTCTCGATGCGGCCGAGTCCGCAGCGGTCGTCCGCGCGGCCGTGCAGTCGTCGCGACCCGAGGTTCCGGTGCTCGCCTCGGCCGGCGGCTGGACCCGGCACGCGATCGCGAACGCCCGGGCGGCCGAGGAGGCCGGCGCGGAGGGGATCCTCGTGCTGCCCCCCTACCTCACCGAGTGCGACCAGGCGGGTCTCGTCGAGCACGTCTCGGCGATCGCCGCGGCGACGAAGCTCGCGATCATCGTCTACAACCGCGGCAACGCCATCTACTCGGCCGAGACGATGGCGATCCTCGCCGAACGGCACGAGAACGTCGTCGGGTTCAAGGACGCGACGGGCGACATCGAGCACCTGGCATCGGTCTACGTGCGCAACGGTGAGCGCCTGTTCTACCTGGGCGGTCTGCCCACCGCAGAGACCTACGCGCTGCCGCTGCTGCAGATGGGCATGAGCACGTACTCGTCGGCGATGTTCAACTTCGTCCCCGAGTTCGCGCTCGAGTTCTACCGCGATGTGCGCGCCCAGGACCGTGCCGCGGTGACCGAGAAGCTGGGGCGCTTCGTGCTGCCGTACATCGCGATCCGCAATCGTGGGAAGGGATTCGGCGTCTCGATCGTCAAGGCGGGTCTCCGTCTGACCGGACACGGCGTCGGCCCCGTGCGCCCGCCGCTGCACGACCTGTCGGCGCAGGACGACGCCGATCTGGCGCAGCTCCTCGAGCGCGCCGGCCTGCTCGCCGCCGTTCCCGCCTGACCTCGCCGATCCTCTCGGCACCACCGCCGTCGACTCAAGGAGTGTGACATGACCACCGCCATCCTCACCGGGCATTCGTCGATCGCCGGACGATCCGTGCCCGGCACCGGCACCGCGCTGTACGCCATCGCCCCGGCCACCGACGAGCAGCTCGAACCCCCCTACTCGCAGATCGACGTCGAGCAGCTCCGCGCGGCGACCGCCGCCGCGGCCGAGGCCTTCACGTCGTTCTCCCGACTCGCCCCCGAGGCTCACGCGGCGTTCCTCGAATCGATCGCCGACGAGATCGACGCGATCGGCGACACGCTGATCGAGCGGGCGATGCAGGAGACCGGGTTGCCGCAGGCGCGACTCCTCGGTGAGCGTGCTCGGACCACCGGGCAGCTGCGGCTGTTCGCCGACGTCGTGCGTGCCGGAGAGCACCGCGGCGTGCGGATCGACCCGGCGCAGCCGGACCGCACACCTCTTCCGCGTGTCGACATCCGCCAGCGCAAGATCGCGCTCGGGCCGGTGGCCGTGTTCGGGGCGTCGAACTTCCCGCTCGCGTTCTCGACTGCCGGGGGAGACACCGCATCCGCGTTGGCCGCCGGGTGCCCGGTCGTGTTCAAGGCGCACAGCTCGCATCCCGGCACGAGCGAGCTCGTCGCATCGGCGATCGCACGCGCCATCGACGCGCACGGACTGCACCCCGGAGTGTTCTCGCACATCTTCGGTCCCGGACGCAGCGTCGGGCAGGCGCTCGTCGCCGACCCCGACATCCACGCCGTCGGGTTCACCGGATCACGCGAGGGCGGTCTCGCGCTCGTGCGCACGGCACAGGCGCGACCGGTGCCGATTCCCGTCTACGCCGAGATGAGCTCGGTCAACCCGGTGTTCATCCTGCCGGGTGCCCTGTACGGCGACGTCGAGGCGCTCGCGGCGGGGTACGTGCAGAGTGCGACGGGGTCGAGCGGGCAGCTGTGCACGCAGCCCGGTGTCGTCTTCGTCCCTCGTGGCGCCGAGGGCGAGGCGTTCGTGCGGGCCGTGTCGGAATCCCTGCGTGCGGCCACAGGGCAGACCATGCTCTCGCCGAGCATCGCGCACGCGTGGCGCGACGGTGTCGCGACCAGAGACGAGAACGCCGAGGTGCTCGCACGGGGAACCGACGGCGAGGGGCCGCACGCTCCGGCGCCGGTGATCCACGCCGCCGAGCTCTCGTCGTTCGAAGAGAATCCCGTGCTGAACGAGGAGATCTTCGGGGCCGCGTCCCTGGTGGTGCGCTACGGCGACGCCGCCGAGCTGGTGGAGGCCGCCTCACGGCTCGAGGGTCAGCTGACCGCCACGCTGCAGCTGAGCGCCGATGATCATGAGCTCGCCGCCGCGCTCCTTCCGGTGCTCGAGCGCAAGGTCGGGCGCATCCTCGCGAACGGATGGCCCACCGGGGTCGAGGTCGGGCACGCGATGGTGCACGGGGGCCCGTTCCCCGCCACGAGCGACTCACGCACGACGAGCGTCGGAAGCCTCGCGATCGAGCGCTTCCTGCGCCCGGTGGCGTATCAGAACATCCCCGATGGACTGCTCCCCGAGGTGCTGCGCGACGCCAACCCCTGGCACGTGTCGCGTCTCGTCGACGGGCGGCGCGAGGTGTCGGCATGACCTCCGTGCCCACGATCGAGAGGATCGAGGTCGTCCCGGTCGCCGGCCACGACTCGATGCTGCTGAACCTCTCGGGCGCGCACGGGCCGTTCTTCACACGCAACATCGTCATCGCGACGGACTCGGACGGACGGGAGGGGCTCGGCGAGGTCCCCGGCGGCGAGTCGATCCGCGGCACCATCGCCGAGGCCGCGGAGTTCCTCGCGGGCCAGCCGGTCGGCCGATACCGCTCGCTGCTGCGGGCGATCGCGAGCCGCTTCGCCGACCGCGACGCGGGCGGTCGAGGGCTGCAGACGTTCGATCTGCGCACGACCGTGCACGCCGTCACCGGCATCGAGTCGGCGCTCCTCGATCTGCACGCCCAGCACCTCGGCGTGCCGGTCGCGGAGCTTCTCGGCGACGGCCAGCAGCGCGACAGTGTGCCGATGCTGGGGTATCTGTTCTTCATCGGCGATGCTGACCGCACCGACCTCCCCTATCTGCGCGAGAGCGGCGACGGGTGGGAGAGCGTGCGGCGCGAAGAGGCCATGACGGCCGATGGCATCGTGCGCCTGGCCGAAGCCGCGCAGATCCGCTACGGGTTCTCGGACTTCAAGCTCAAAGGCGGCGTGCTCGACGGCGAGGTCGAGGCCGACGTCGTCACCGCGCTCGCCGAGCGGTTTCCCGAAGCGCGCATCACGCTCGACCCGAACGGCGGGTGGCTGCTCGAGGACGCGGTGCGCATCGGCCGCCGCCTGGCCGATGTGCTCGCCTACGCCGAGGATCCGTGCGGCGCGGAAGGCCGATTCTCGGGTCGAGAGGTGATGGCGGAGTTCCGTCGCCGCACCGGCCTGCGAACAGCGACGAACATGATCGCGACGGACTGGCGAGAGATGGCGCACGCGATCCGCTCCGACGCCGTCGACATCCCGCTCGCGGATCCGCATTTCTGGACCATGGCCGGTTCGGTGCGCGTGGCGCAGCTGTGCCACGACTTCGACCTGACGTGGGGGTCGCACTCGAACAACCACTTCGACATCTCGCTGGCGATGTTCACACAGGTCGGCGCAGCGGCGCCCGGCGAGATCACCGCACTCGACACGCATTGGATCTGGCAGGACGGCCAGCAGCTGACGGTCGATGCGCCCGAGATCCGAGACGGGGCGGTGCGAGTGCCCGACCGCCCGGGGCTCGGCGTGACGATCGACCGCGCTCGGCTCGCCGAGGCGCATGAGCTGTACGTCGAACACGGGCTGGGAGCCAGGGACGACGCCATCGGCATGCAGTACCTCGTGCCCGGCTGGGAGTTCGACAGCAAGCGGCCCTCTCTGGTGCGCTGAACGGGCGCCTGTCGTTCGTTGAGCGAAGACGACGTAGTCGCCTGAGACGAAACGTGGTGGCCCGACGGACCCGGTGAGGTGCGTTTCGTCTCGCGCGGCTCCGCCGTGCTCGCTCAACGACCGGGGATGCTCGGCGCGGGACTACTCGAACCCGCCGGTGAGCCTTCCCCGCATCCGCTGGCTGCTGTCGTTCATCCCGATGATCTCGACCGTCTTGCCGAGCGCGGTGTACTTCGTCTCGATCGCATCCAGAGCTGCGACCGTAGAGGCGTCCCAGATGTGCGATCCGGTGAGGTCGATGACGACGCGGTCGGGATCCTCCGGGTACGAGAACAGGGTCGTCAGGTCGTTGCTCGAAGCGAAGAACAGCTCGCCGGTCACCGTGTAGGTGACGGCGTCGCCGGCATCCGACAGGGTCCGGCTCACCGACACGAAATGCGCGACCCTCCGCACGAACAGCACCGACGCGACCAGCACTCCGCCGACGACGCCGACCGCGAGGTTGTGGGTGATGAGCACGAGCACGACGGTCGCCACCATCACGAACGTCTCGCTCTTCGGCATCCGCTTGAGGGTCGACGGCTTGACGCTGTGCCAGTCGAACGCTCCGATGGCGACCATGATCATCACGGCGACGAGGGCGGCCATGGGGATCGTGCTCACGAAGTCGCCGAAGACGACGACCAGCAGGAACAGGAAGATGCCGGCGCAGAACGTCGAGATGCGGGTGCGGGCGCCCGAGGCCTTGACGCCGATCATGGTCTGGCCGATGACGGCGCATCCGCCCATGCCTCCGAAGGTTCCGGAGAGGATGTTCGCCACGCCCTGAGCCCACGACTCCCGCGTCTTGTTCGAGTGGGTGTCGGTGATCTCGTCGACGAGCTTGGCGGTGAGCAGCGACTCCATGAGTCCGACCAGCGCCACCCCGAGCGCGAACGGCGCGATGATCGTGAACGTCTCCCACGTCAGCGGCACGTTCGGGATGAACAGCTCGGGCAGGCTCTTGGGCAGCTCGCCCTGATCGCCGACCGTCGGCACCGTGATCGCGAACGCCATCACCACAGCGGTCACGATGATCACCGACACGAGCGGCGCCGGCACGATCGTGGTGATCTTCGGCATCACGATCATCACGACGATTCCCAGCGCGACCAGCGGGTAGACCAGCCACGGCGCATCGATCAGCTGCGGGAACTGCGAGCTGAACACGAAGATCGCCAGCGCGTTCACGAACCCGACCATGACGCTGCGGGGGATGAAGCGCATCAGCTTCGCGACACCCAGCACCCCGAGGATGACCTGGAAGATGCCGGCGAGGATCACCGTCGCGATGAAGTAGTCCATCCCATACGTCGGCGCGACCGGGGCGATCACGAGCGCGACGGCTCCGGTCGCTGCGGTCACCATCGCCGGACGCCCGCCGAGGAAGGCGATCGACACCGCCATGATGAACGAGGAGAACAGTCCCACCTTCGGGTCGACGCCCGCGATCACCGAGAACGCGATCGCCTCGGGAATCAGCGCGAGACCCACGACCAGACCCGCGAGCACCTCGCGCGTCAGCATCCTCGGACTCTTCAGCGCTTCGAGAACCGTCGGGTTCGCCCGATAGCGGGCACGATCGTCGACCGCAGTTGCAGACATGGGGATGCTCCAGAGAAGGTGCCCGGGGGTGGGGCAGAACAGTTAAGGGTACGGCGGATGCGGGGGCCTGCCGTTCCCCGGTCGTTGAGCGACGTCCCCCCGGTCGTTGAGTGACGTCCCCCGGTCGTTGAGCGAAGTCCCCGGTCGTTGAGCGAAGACGACGAAGTCGACTGAGACGAAACGCGGCGAGGGCCCGTCATCGAGCTGAGCGCCCCTGTCCGGTGTCGGTGGCCGCGGATAGAGTGCGGTCATGGAACCCGTGCCGACCGACTTCTGGGGCGTCGTCGTGCCCTCGTGGCTCGGCGCCGTGGCATCCATCGCGGCGTCGACCGTGGCGGTCATCGCATTCATCAACAGCCTGTCCGCGAAGGGCGGGGTGCGCGAGATCGGGGAGGCGCTCAACCGCGAGCCGACGGCACAGCGCGAAGCTGATGTGAGTGTCGGAGTGCGTCTGTCGGCTACGGCGACTGTCGGGCCCGAGCCGTGGGCCTTCGACAGCGACGGTAAGGTCGGGACTTTTCGAAACACAAGCGGGCAGCTCCTTGTCGTCTCAGGGATCGCCTCCACAGGTGGGATCGCTCTGACTCTTCGCGATCAGCTCCCGCTCGACGTGCCGCCCACGGCGTCATTCCAGGTGCGGTTGCATCAGATCCTCGGAGGTCCAGCGGTGCGCGGCGTCACGATCGAGTGGGTCCGCGAAGACGGTGAACTGCTCTCGCGCACGTACTACCTGTAACTCGGGGCTGCGGCGTCGCAGCGTTCGGGGCGTCTCGTCTCGGGCGGCTTCGCCGGCCTCGCTCGACGACCGGGCGGAAGTCGAGGCGAATCAACAAGCACGTCTTGCAGCGCGATACCTGATGTTTTCTGCAACCTAAGCATGCAGAGCGTTGTGCACATCGCTCTCAGATTTTGCGCACACCCCGTCTCGGGCGGATACTCATCCCATCCGCGCCGCACGTCTCGGCCGGGAATCGACATGCACAGAACCCCTGCTCTCGCCCCTGACACGACCATCGCCATCGTCGGCGCCGGCCGTCTCGGCGGCGTACTCGCACGGGCATTGCGCGCGGCGGGCCTTGTCGTCCGAGGGCCTCTGCGCCGGGAGGACTCGATGCCGGATGCCGACATCGCGCTGCTCTGCGTCCCGGACTCCGCCATCGCAGCGGTGGCCTTCGCCGCCCGCCCCCATGCGCGGCTCGTGGCGCATGTCTCCGGTGCGACGCCGCTCACCGACGTCGACTTCAGCCTCCACCCGCTCCAGACCTTCACCGGCAAGGAGTCGAGCGAGGTTCTCCGCGGCATCGGCGTCGCCGTCGACGGGCGCACGCCCGAGGCGCTCGAGACGGCTGAAGCGCTCGCGCGGGTGATCGGTGCGAACCCCTTCCACGTCGACGACGCCCACCGTGGGGAGTATCACGCCGCCGCATCCTTCGCCTCGAACTTCGTGCTGGCCGTGCTCGATGCCGCCGAGCACCTCGCGAAGGATGCAGGCGTCGACCGTGCCCACCTCGCACCACTCGTGCGACAGACGGTCGGCAACTGGGCGGCGCACGGCGCAGCATCCGCTCTCACCGGGCCGATCGCGCGCGGTGACGAGGCCACCGTGGCGCGGCAGCGCGCGGCATCCGGCGACTACCGAGACCTCTTCGACGTACTCGCCACTGCGACCCGCGCGGTCGCCGAACGCGCGCCACATGCGACCGTCCACACGACCGCCGATCACGCGGCCACCCAACAGACCGCCGTCACCGAGGAGCCACACGCATGAGAATCCTCCGCACGATCGCCGAGGTGCGAGCCGCGGTTCGCGACGCCAAGGCAGCGGGCCTGTCGGTCGGACTCGTGCCGACGATGGGCGCGTTCCACGAGGGGCACCTCTCGCTCATGCGGGCGGCGCGAACGGAGAACGACCTCGTCGTCGTCTCGCTGTTCGTCAATCCGACCCAGTTCGCCGCGAACGAAGACCTCAGCACCTACCCGCGCGACGAGGCCCGCGACGCCTCGCTCGCCGAGGCCGAGGGCGTCGACATCCTGTTCGCACCGGATCGGGCCGAGATCTACCCCGATGGGTTCGCCACGAACATCCACGTCGCGGGCATCACCGAGGTGCTCGACGGAGCGAGCCGCGGACCCCACCATTTCGACGGCGTCGCCACCGTCGTCACCAAGCTGTTCGGCATCGTCCAGCCCCACGTCGCCTACTTCGGTCAGAAGGATGCGCAGCAGGTGCTGGTCGTGCGTCGGGTCGTGCGCGACCTCGACCTCGACGTGCGCGTCGTGGCGTGCCCGATCGTGCGCGAAGCAGACGGGCTCGCGATGAGCTCGCGCAACGTCTACCTCGACGCGGACGCTCGCTCCCAGGCCACCGCGCTCAACCGCGCCCTCGACGCCGCCGAGGCGGCGCATCGATCGGGGGGGCGCGACGGCGACAGCATCCTCTCCTCCGCCCAGGCTGTGCTCTCGGCGGCCGGAATCGACGCCGAATACCTGGAACTCCGCGATGCCGAGACCCTGAGGCCGGTGGAGGTCGTCGACCGGGACGCGCTGCTGCTCGTCGCCGCGCGCGTCGGCGCTGCCCGGCTGATCGACAACCACCTGCTGACTCTCACATCGACCACCTCGACCAGCTCGACCAGCTCGACCGCCTCGACCACCTCGACCACCGAGACCAGCACGACCACCGACGGAAAGGGCGATGCCTGATGCGACGCACCATGCTGAAGTCGAAGATCCACCGCGCCACCGTCACGGGCAGTGACCTCCACTACGTCGGCTCGATCACCGTCGACCCCGAGCTGCTCGAGGCCGCTGACATCCTGCCGAACGAGCAGGTGCACGTCGTCGACGTCGACAACGGCTCGCGCTTCGAGACGTACACGCTGGTGGGCGAGCGTGGGTCCGGCGTCATCCAGGTCAACGGTGCGGCCGCCCGCCTCGTGCACACCGGCGACACGATCATCGTCATCTCCTATGCCGACTACTCGCCCGAAGACCTCGCCGACTACGAACCCGTCGTCGTGCACGTCGATCGGTCGAACGCCATCGTCCGCGTCGACGACGCCGTCGGTGAACTGGTGGCGACCCGATGAGCGCTCACGCCGCCCCGACCAAGCGCCTTACCCTGCGCGAGCTCGACGTGAAGAAGCATGCCGGCGAACCCATCGTCATGGTCACCGCGTACGACTTTCCGAGCGCGCAGATCGTCGAGGAGGCCGGCGTCGACATGGTGCTCGTCGGCGACTCGGCCGCGATGACGGTGCTCGGCTATGACAGCACGGTGCCCGTCACGACCGACGAGATGCTGATGCTCACGAAGGCGGTGCGGCGAGGACTCACCAGGCCGCTGCTCGTCGGCGATCTCCCCTTCGGGTCGTACGAGGCGTCGGACGAGATCGCCATCGCGACCGCGCAGCGCTTCGTCAAAGAGGCGGGCGTCGACCTCGTCAAGATCGAACGCGGCGGTGCCACGGTCGATCGTGCCCGCGCGCTCGTGAATGCCGGAATCCCCGTCGTCGGGCACGTCGGGCTGACGCCGCAGACGGCCACGTCGCTCGGCGGATACCGCGCGCAGGGACGCACCGCCGACGCCGCACTCACCGTGATCGACGATGCCCTCGCCCTGCAGGACGCCGGAGTCTCACTGATCGTCATCGAAGCCGTGCCGTCGGAGGTCACCGCGGCGCTCGCACCCCTGCTGCGCATTCCGCTGATCGGCATCGGAGCCGGAACGGATGCCGACGGCCAGGTGCTCGTCTTCCACGACCTGCTGGGAATCTATGCCGGCGGGGTCGCCAAGTTCGTCAAGCGCTATGCCGATGTGCGGTCTGTGTCTGTGGCCGGAGTCGCGGCGTACGCGAGCGAGGTGCGCGAGGGCGTGTACCCGGGGCCCGAGCACGGATACGGGATGGCCGAGGGCGAGGCTGAACGGCTGCGGGAGTTGCTCGCGGGGCGGTAGGCATCCGGCATCCGATGCTGCGCGTGCGTCGCATCCGCGTCGCAGGCCTCCCGACCCTCACGCCTCCCAGCGCAGGATGTCGCCCGGCTGACACTCCAAGACCTCGCACAGAGCGTCGAGGGTCGAGAAGCGCACGGCCTTCGCGCGCCCGTTCTTGAGCACAGCGAGGTTCGTGGGGGTGATGCCGATGCGCTCGGCCAGCTCGCCTACACCCATCTTGCGCCGCGCCATCATCACGTCGATATCGACGACGACGGGCATCAGATCACCTCGTTGTCGAGCTCCGAGCGCAGCGACTGTGCTTCGGTGTCGCGCTCGATGGCCTGCCGCAGCAGCGCCTTCATGACGACGACCAGCAGGGCGATGCCGCCGAGCACGACGCCCGCGCCGCCGATGAGCGCCACGAGGCCCGGCGCGGCCGAGCCCGGTGCGAGTATCACCGCGAGGATCCAGGCGAGTGCCGCGGCCACGAGGATCGCTCCGATGATCACGTCGATGTAGCGGAACGACGAGGTCGAGAAGATCGATCCGCGGCGCACTTTCGTCAGCAGCATCCATACGCAGATGCCGAAGACCTGCAGGGTGCCGACGCCGAGAACCACGATCGACACGAAGGCGATCCGGCCCCACAGCTCTTCGGCCGCGAGGTCGATCCACAGCAGCGGCACGATGAGCGCCTGCACCGCCACGGATCCGATCAGCGCCACCACGATCACGACCTTCAACACCACGATCGTCGACTTCCCCATGACTCCTCCTCTCATCGAGCAACAACAGAAATCTATCGTTAATCGTTCGATAGGGGAAGTCGGCGGATGCGGGACGTGGCGCTTCGGGAGGAGATCTGCCCTTCGGGAGGAGGCATTCGCGCGAAGTCTCCTCCCGAGGCGCAGTTCTCCTCCCGAGCGGTTCTCCTCCCTCGGGAGGAGATCCGCCCTTCGGGAGAAGGGATTCGCGCGAAGTCTCCTCCCCAGGAGCAGATCTCCTCCCTGGGGCAGGTCTCCTCCTGAGGCGCAGTTCTCCTCCCGAAGAGGTGAGCACTCTGTGATGCGGGTCCTCCGATGCGGGTCCTCTCGCTGCGCACCCCGATGCGGCCTCACGAAAAGTGAGGGCCCGCGCGCGCCAACCCCGCGCCCGCCTACTCCGCGCGGCGTACCCGCAGCACGAGGGCCACCACCGCGAGCACGATGACCACGACCCCGTATCCCACGCACACCGCGCCGAGCTCGAACACGCCGACCAGGGTTCCGGCGACGACGGCCGGCACGCCGAACGCGAGGTACGCGAGAAGGTAGATCACGGCGAAAGTGTCGGCGCGGTCGGTGGCGGGGATGCGCGGTGCGAGTGAGGCGACGACTCCGGAGAACGCGGTGCCGAAGCCCATGCCGGTCACAGCCGTCGCGGCGAGGTAGAAGGGGAGCGACTCGACGCTGAGCGCGATGAGCGACAGTGCCGTGCCGGTCGCGAGAGCCGCGGTGCCGAAGATCACAGAGGTGCGCGGTCGGCGATTGCGGAACACGAACGCGGTGATCGCGCCGATGCCCGCCAGCATCGCGACGGCGAGGCCCTGCCAGACATGCGCGTCGCCGCCGAGCTCGGTGCGCACGATGTTGGCGCCGAGCGAGAGGAAGAGCCCGCCCGTCGCCCACCCGGCGATGATCGCCGGTGCGCCCCGCCAGAAGTCCGAGCGGATGCCGGCGGGCACCGACAGCCGGAAACTCAGCGACCCCCACGCCCCAGGATGCAGCGGTGCAGTCTCGGGTGCGAGGAAGAACAATGCGGCGAGCGCGAGGTAGATGACGGTGAGCGGTGCGAAGACGTCGAGCAGCGGTTGGCCGGTCACATCGAGTGCGATGCCCGAGACGAGCGCGCCGAGCGCCAGGCCGATTCCGGGGCTGAGGGCGTTCCAGAGGGCGGCGACCCTCGAGCGTCCGCCGGGTGCGAGATCCAGGGCAGCGGCCGAGAGTGCTGCGATGAGCACACCGCTCGCGGCACCTTGCAGGATGCGCGCGAGCATCAGAGTCGCGACCGAGTCGGCGTGCCAGAAGAGCAGCATGCTGCCGGCGAGCAGCAGGAGCCCGCCGATCGCGACGGGACGGCGTCCGATGTGATCGGAGAGGGAGCCGGCCGAGAGCAGCGCGAGCAGCAGTGCGATTGCGTAGACGGCGAAGACCGCGCTGATGACGATCGCGTCGAATCCGATCTCGGCGGCGAGCACCGGATAGAACGGCGAGGGAGCGCTCGCGCCGGTCATCATCGCGATCTGCGTCACGATCGCCAGCGCGAATCCGAACCGCGGGCGGCGGATGGCGGATGCTGGCCCCGGGGTCGTGGTGATCGGTGCCGTGGTGGTCATGCGTGCTCCCGCGGGGTCGGTCTCGAGTCCTGAGTTCGAGAATCATCGAACTATCGGAGCGTACTCGCGTTCCACGGATTGTTCAACTATTCTCGAACCATGCCAGGCGAACTCCCGCACCCGGATCGCTCCGAGATCCAGCTCACCGACGTGCTCTTCGCGCTCAGTGACCCCGAGCGCCTGGCGATCGCGCGGCAGCTCGCCGACGGCCCGCTCGACATGGCCGCGTGCCACTCGACCGATCCGAACCTCCCCAAGTCGACCAAGTCGCACTTCATGAAGGTGCTGCGCGAGGCGGGCGTGATCCGCAATGAGGCCAACGGTCGGCGACGGCTGCTGACGCTGCGGCGCGACGATCTCGACGCGCTGTTCCCTGGGCTGCTCGAGTCCGTTCTCCGGGCCTGAACACCGGTCCGCGCGCGGGGAGCGAGCTCGCCGCTCGGGAGGAGATCTGCCCCTCGGGAGGAGAGATTCGCGCGAAGTCTCCTCCCCGCGGACAGATCTCCTCCCCAAGGTGTGCGAGCCCCAGGGTGTGCGAGTCCGAGGGTGTCTGCCCGAGTGTGCGAGACCGAGGGTGTGTGCCCGAGGGTGTGAGAGCCCGAGGGTGTGCGGGGCCGAGGGAGCGGCGAGCTCAGCGGAAGTACGACGCCCCGTTGAGGTCGAGCACGGTGCCCGAAGCCCACACCGCCGAGGAAGACGTGAGGTAGGCGACGGCATCCGCCACCTCTTCGGGGGTGCCGACGCGACCGAACGGACTCTGCCCGCGGATGCTGTCGCCCTGCTCGCTCTCGAGCTTCGCCGACTGTCGCTCGGTCGCCACCATGCCGGGAGCGACGGAGGTCACCGAGATGCCATGTGGGGCGAGAACGAGGGCCATCGACTGGCCGAACGCCTGCAGCCCCGCCTTCGTCGCGGCGTATGCGGGGTGATCGGCCTCGCCGCGGAACGCTCCGCGTGACCCGACGTTGACGATCGCCCCGCCGGATCCGCGCTCGATCATGTGCTGCGCGACGAGCATGGTCACGTTCGACGCCCCGAGCAGGTTGACCGACACCATCGCAGACCAGGCAGCCTGCCACTCGGCATACGACGCCGAGTCGACGCGATGCGCGTTGGCAGCGCTCGGCGCGACCGCGGCGTTGTTCACGAGGATGTCGAGCGAACCCAGGGCGGCGACGGCCCCCTCGACCACGCGCTGCGCCTCGATCGGATCCCCGAGGTCGCCGCCGACGACCGCGTGTCCCGATCCCTCGAGTGAGGCGAGAGTCTCTTCTGCGGCATCCCGATCGCGGCCGTAGTGCACGACGACACGGTCGCCTCGGCGGGCGAACGCCTGAGCGACCGCGCGACCGATGCCTCGCGAGCTGCCCGTGATCAGCGCATTCGCCATCTCAGGACGCGACCTGCGCGCGACCGATCGCGCGCACCGGCGGCTCGATCTCGGCCCAGACCGAATCGAGCGAGAGGTGCAGCACACCGGCGATCGCCGCGATGGTCGAGAAGGCGGGAGTCGCGACCCGACCCGACTCGATCTTGCGCAGAGTCTCGGGTGAGACACCCGCGTCGAGGGCGACGCTCAGCATCGACCGCTCGCCGCGCGCTCGCCGCAGCAGGGCGCCGAGACGCTCTCCGCGTTCGACCTCGGCGGGAGTCAGTGGCAAGCGAACCATCATGTGCCCATTCTAATACCGGGATAGTATTACCGGGATAGTTATTGGAATGACCACGATGCCGAATGCGGAGACCACGATGATCGAGATCCTCAACGACGACCAGCTCGCCCGGGCGAGGGATGCCGGCGCGCTCGTCGGCAGCATCCTGCAGTCGCTGAAGCAGCGCACGACGGTCGGCGTGAACCTGCTCGATCTCGACCGCTGGACGAAGCAGATGATCGAGGATGCCGGCGCAGTGTCCTGCTACGTCGACTACGCCCCGTCGTTCGGCCGCGGGCCCTTCGGACACTACGTCTGCACTGCGGTGAACGACGCGGTGCTGCACGGGATGCCGCACGACTACGCGCTCGCGGACGGCGACCTGCTCACCCTCGATCTCGCGGTCACTCTGCACGGGATCTCGGCGGATGCCGCCATCAGCTTCGTGGTCGGCGACAGTGTCGGATCCACCGACGATGCCGCATCCGCCGATCTGGCGATGATCGACGCGACCGAACGGGCGCTCGCCGCGGCCATCGCCGTCGCCCGCCCCGGTGCCCGCATCGGCGACCTCTCGCACGCGATCGGCACGGTGCTCAGCGATGCCGGCTACCCGATCAACCTCGAGTTCGGGGGCCATGGCATCGGCTCGACGATGCACCAGGACCCGCACGTCGCGAACGACGGGCGCCCCGGTCGTGGCTACATGCTGCGCCCTGGTCTGCTGCTCGCGCTCGAACCGTGGGTCATGGCCGACACCGACGTGCTGGTGACCGACGCCGACGGCTGGACCCTCCGCAGCGCCACCGGCTGCCGCACGGCCCACACCGAGCACACGATCGCGATCACCGAGACCGGAGCCGAGATCCTCACGCTCCCGCGCTGAGCGTCACTTCTTGCGCGACCCGCTCCGCACGCGGCGCACCGCACGGCCGGCCAGGTCCTTGAGCCGCCCACCGGGCCACTGCCGGCGCAGCTCGACAGAACCGCCACGCCCGACGACCGGCGTGCACGTGCGACCCGCGAGCAGCGGCGAGTGCCCCGCGGCCGCGAGGGTCTCGGCATCCGCGGTGAGGGCCACGTCGAATGTCCACCCCGCCCGCCTGACCGTCACGAACAGCTTCGCGCCGCGTGACTCGTCGGCAGGCCCGAACACCTTCAGCGGATCGATCGCGACCGAGATCGCACCGAGGCTGCGCGGATGCACGGAGGCGATGCGACGCTCGACCCCTGCGGCCTTGTCGCGCAGCACCAGCTCGACCTGATCGTTCTGCAGCTCGCGCCCTGCTTCGAGCAGAGCGGTCGGCAGGCCGTCCATCGACACCGGCAACGAGGTCAGACGCCCCGTGCCGTGTTCGAACACGAGGGCTTCCTGTCCATCGCGGGTGACCGAGACGTCGAACGTCAGATACAGGCCGCCACCCCGCGACCACCGGGCCGACGTCACGACCGCGCGGCATTTCATCTCCATCTCGAACCGCGCGAAGCTCACCAGGTCGGCCCGCCGATCGGCGCGCAGCAGCCCTGCCCGGATGCGGTTCGGGAACGACAGGCCGCCGTCGACGCCCGGTCCGAATCGGCGCTTCGCGAGAGGCCCGACCACGTCGATCAGACGATCGCGATACTCATCCGGGTAGCCGAGGAACTTCTTGCCGGTCAGTCGCTTCAGGATCTTTCCGCGGAACCAGTGACGCAGCAGCCTGTCGCGCAGTCGCCCGGGCTCGGTGTAGCGCTCGACCAGGTCGAGAACGGCCTCGAGATGAGGGAAGTACGTCTCCGGCTCGATGCGCGACGAGCTCGCGCTGCCCGCATGCTTGACCCACGCGTAGCAGGGCTGGCTCGCGAGGATCGAGATCGTCGACGCCTCGAAGTATGCCCGCATCACGAACAGGTGATCCTCGAGCCGCACCTTGCCGTCGGGGAAGCGGATGCGGTTCTCGCGCAGGAACGAGGTGCGGAACATCTTGTGCGGCGTCAGCATCTCGAGCAGCGGATCCTCGCCGAGGCGCGCCCGGGGCACGTCCTTCCGGAAGATCCGGCTCGGCAGCCGGCGGCCGATGCCGACCTCCTTGCCCACCACGACATCGGAGGAGTGCTGGTCGGCATAGTCGCAGAGGGCTTCGAGGGCGCCGTCGTAGAGCCAGTCGTCCTGATCGACGAACTGGATGTACGTGCCGCGTGCATCGTCGATGCCGTGGTTGCGCGGGGTTCCCGGCCACCCCGAATGCGCAAGGTACGCCACGCGCACGTAGTCGCGATCGCGCGCGATCTCGACCAATCGCGCGGCCGTCTCCTCGCCCGAGCCGTCGTCGCACAGCAGCACCTCGAACCGGTCGTGATCGAGCGTCTGTCGGTCGAGGGAGTCGATGAGTTCGTCGAATGCCGCTCCCGGTCGGAACACAGGGACGACCACGCTCACCCGGATGGAAGTGGACGCAGGGGAAACGGCAGCAGAATTCGACATCGACATCAGTGAAACATCGTCGGCTGTGGAGCGCAGGGGGCTTGCTTTCAGGAGCCCGTGCGTGCAGTGCGCGTCAGCGCCCCTGGGTGTGAGCTGCGCACATCTGCCGAAGTTTCTCGAGGATGCCGAATTCCCACCCGACACTCAGCCTTAACGATATATCGTTGACTATCGCTCACCACTTCCGGGAGGTCATCATGAACAACGCATTCCCCTCGAACCCGTTCGGCGGATCCGGCTTCGGCTCGGGCCCCGGCGGACCCGCATCCGCGATCTTCGATGCCATGGACCAGCTCCGCAAGACGTTCGAGCAGCGCCCCAGCGGCGGCTCGCGCATGGCGAAGGGAGACGTCCGCACC
The DNA here is from genome assembly GCF_000834175.1 of Microbacterium sp. MEJ108Y. NCBI lineage: Bacteria > Bacillati > Actinomycetota > Actinomycetes > Micrococcales > Microbacteriaceae > Microbacterium > Microbacterium sp. MEJ108Y. Next base: position 99,183 of record NZ_JXQX01000022.1, read on the forward strand.
GCGGTGCTGTCGCTGCTCGCCGAGAAGCCGATGCACGGCTACCAGATCATCAACGAGATCGCCGATCGCAGCGGCGGTTCGTGGAAGCCCAGCGCAGGCTCGGTCTACCCCACGCTGCAGCTGCTCGCCGACGAGGGCCTCATCGAGGCCGATGAGCAGAACGGTCGCAAGACCTACTCGCTCACCGAGGCCGGCCGTGCCGTCGCCGCCGAGCACACCGAGACCCCTGCCCCGTGGGAGTCGCAGTCGAAGGGCGAGGGCTCGCACGACAACCCCCGCTACAGCGCACTGCCGAAGGCCGGTGTCGACCTCGCGGCCGCCGCCGCAGCGGTCGGTCGCAGCGGCAGTACCGAGCAGGTGCAGCAGGCGGTCGAGATCCTCGATGAGGCCCGCCGTAGGCTGTACTCGATCCTCGCTCAGGACTGATCGCACACGACCCAGGGACGACACATGACGGATGCTGCGGCGCAGGGCGCCCACCGTGCCCGGTACCGCCGCATCCTGTCGTTCGCGGCGCGCGAGTTCATCAAGGTCTGGTGGTTCGAGCTCGTGCTGCCGCGCTTCGGCATGAGCTCGATCGCCGAGCGCACCCGCGCCCCGCGCATGCAGCGCTTCGCGAAGCGGTTCCACGTGCTCGCGGTCGAGCTCGGCGGACTCATGATCAAGGTCGGGCAGTTCATGTCGTCGCGCCTCGACGTGCTGCCCCCTGAGATCACGAAAGAGCTCGAGGGCCTGCAGGACGAGGTTCCGGCGGTGCCGTTCACCGGCATCCGCGCGGCCGCCGAGGCCGAACTCGGCATGCCGCTGGAGCAGGCGTATGCCTGGTTCGACGAGAATCCGGTGGCCGCGGCATCCCTGGGCCAGGCGCACCGAGCCCGCCTGTCGGCGCAGGATTCCGTCGACACCGGACTCGCGAACGTCGTCGTCAAGGTGCAGCGTCCGGGCATCGACGAGATCGTCGCGGTCGACCTCGCGGCGCTGCGCCGCGTCGCTCGCTGGGCGATGCGCGTCAGGCTCGTCAGCGACCGCGTCGACGCCCCCGGCCTCGTCGAGGAGTTCGCCCAGACCAGCCTCGAGGAGATCGACTACCTGCACGAGGCCGCGAGCGCCGAGCGGTTCCGGGAGAACTTCGCCGGGGATGCTCGCGTCGACGCCCCCGAGATCGTCTGGGAGCGGTCGACGCGCCGCGTGCTCACGCTGTCCGACGTCACGGCGATCAAGATCAACGACACCGATGCTCTGCGTGCGGCGGGCATCGATCCGTCGGAGGTCGCCGACGTGTTCGCGGAGGTCATGTTCGATCAGGTGTTCACGCACAGCTTCGTGCACGCCGACCCGCACCCCGGCAACATCTTCGTGACGCCGGAGCCGGCATCCGCCACCGGCAGGAACTTCCGCCTGACCTTCATCGATTTCGGCATGATGGCCGAGGTGCCGGACAACCTTCGCGACGGCCTGCGCACGCTGCTGATCGCGGTCGCCGGTCGCGACAGCCGCGGGCTCGTCACCGCGGCGCAGGAGATCGGCGTGCTGCTGCCGTCGGCCGACACCGCCGAGCTCGAACGGGCGCTCCGTGCGCTGTTCGCCCGCTTCGGCGGCATGGGCTTCGCCGAGCTGAGCAAGGTCGACCCCCGTGAGTTCACGGACTTCGCCGATGAGTTCGGCGACATGGTGCGCTCGCTGCCGTTGCAGCTGCCCGAGAACATGCTGCTGCTGATCCGCGCGGTGTCGCTGACCTCGGGCATGTGCTCGAGCCTCGATCCCTCGTTCAACGTGTGGGATGCCGCCGAGCCCTACGCCGCACGGCTGCTGCGCGACGAATCCGGCAACCTCATGCAGGACATGGCTCAGCAGGCCATGGAGACCGCCGCCGTCACATACCGCCTGCCCAAGCGCATCGACGCGATCATCACCCGCGTCGACGACGGCAACGTCACGTTCGACACCTCGGCCCTCGAACGCCGCCTCGACCGACTCGAAGGCATCGCGCGCCGCATCGGCTCGGGGGTGCTCTTCGCCGCGATGCTCGTCGGCGGCGCGCTGCTGGTGCCCTCGATCCCGCCGCTCGGCATCACGCTCATCTGCGTCTCGGCACTGCCCCTGCTGCACTCGGTCTTCGGCGGTCGCCGCCAGCCGCGCTGACGTCTGCTCGCGGCACCCGGCAATACCACCTCTCAATCGAGATGCGGCTGTTCGCGCGCGCCTCGTCCGCGTGAGGTTCGCCCGCACGCGCCGACCGAACCGTCACGTGTCATCCGTGAGAGTTCCGAGCACTCTCGGAGCAAAGAATCGTCGATCATAGGTGTCACCGGGTACTTGGCGGAGGATGCGCAGATCGACGAGTTGACCGACAAGCTTGTTCGCCCGCGTGTACGACAGGTTCAGATCTGACTCCACCTTTCGCACGGTGAAGGATGGATTGGCTACGGCAAGATCGACCAGCGCGTGGGCGGAGTCTGCTCGAAGGGTGGAGGCTCTCACGAGTTCTTTCAGTTCCGTCTGTACTGCCACTAGCGCGACCATTTGGCGACGGGTCTGATCCGCCGCGGCTTGCAGACCGCGTGCGAAAAAGCGTACGAAACTATCCCAGTCTCCGTCGGCGCTGACTCCGAAAAGCATGTCGTAGTAGTCCTGGCGGCGCGACTCAAACCAAGGTGACACCGTGAGCGTGGGTTCCTCGAGCACTCCACTGAGCTGGAGATGCAACACGATGAGGAACCGTCCCAGTCTGCCGTTGCCGTCGCGGAAGGGATGGAGAGTCTCGAACTGGTAGTGAGACATCGCAGCTGCAACGACTGGATCGATGTGACCGCCGTGAGGCCGCTGCATCCAATCGGCGAGATCGCGCAGGTTCGCCTCCAGCTGGAGGCCGGGGGGCGACGGGATGAATCGGGCCGCATGCGCGGGAAACCCGAGCACGTCGGCATCGGGACGTCTGCCGATAACGACCTGGTTGTCTCTTACCCGCCCCGATACGGCATGCAAGGGCGTGCCCCTCATCAGGACTCCCTGTAGCTCGCTGAGCAACGAAACGGAGATCGTCTGCCCTCGCGCGATCTTGTCGAACCCCAGGTTGGCCATTCGAACGTAGTTCAGGACCTCGACGAGTTCGGCGGTGGAGGCGTTGTTCTCGTCGGCTGTGAGAACGGCAGCCAGAGGAGCGTACGTCCCCTCGAGCGCGGAAGTGCTCTGTGCCTCTCTTCGCAACGTGGGCAGCCGGAGCAGCTGAGGGTTTGGTAGTTGCCGGGAGGTACTGTCGAGTGCGGCCAATGCCGCGCGGGCATCGGACACGGCCAAAAATGTTGCAGTGGTCAGATCGGGCATTTCGCTCGCGAGGGGCACCGGCACGAACGCTTTGTGGGCCCAGGGCCCGAGCTGGGGGTCGTGGCCGTCGATCGGCACGAGTGATCCCGTGGCTGAGTTTTGGAACATTCGAAGGTCCACAATGTAACTCTATGGCGTCATGAAGCACATTTGAAGTGCGGGAATGTTCCTTTCGTGTTAGCTAGGTCTGCTGTGATCGGAGCCTGTCCTCGGCACGGCATTCGATCCGGCCGCAGAATGCCGGCATGGGAGAATTGGTTCCCATGGACACTCCGGACGACACCCCCACCTCACGGACCGACGCTCCGAAGACCAACACCGCCGCAGTCCGACAGGCTGCGAAGGCCACGGAAGCCGCCCAGAAGATCGTCCGCGACATCGCGGCCGTGCCGCCGCGCGGCGTGCACCCCGCGCTCGTGCCAGGGGTCTCGGTCGAAGAGACCGGGCGCACCTATCGCACCGATCCGCTCGTCTTCGGCATCGCCGTCGCGCTGACAGTCGCCTTCATCGCATGGGGAGTCTTCGCGGGCGACAACCTCTCGGGCACGACGTCCACCGTGCTCGCATGGGTCGTCGAGTACTTCGGCTTCTTCTTCACGACGATCGCCACGGTCATCCTCGTCTTCATGCTGTTCATCGGCTTCAGCCGCTACGGACGCATCCCCCTCGGCCGTGACGACGAAGAGCCCGAGTTCTCGATGTTCTCGTGGATCTCGATGCTCTTCGCCGCCGGCATGGGCATCGGGCTCGTCTTCTGGGGCGCCGCCGAGCCGCTCACCTTCTTCGAGAACCCGCCGCCCGGCACCGTCGAGGCCGACACTCTCGAGGCCATGCACACCGCGCAGGCCCAGGTGCTCTACCACTGGGGTCCGCAGGCGTGGGCGTTCTACGCGCTCGTCGGTGGCGCGATCGCCTACGGCGCGTTCCGCCGCGGCCGCACCCCGTTGATCTCGTCGATCTTCGCCCCGCTGCTGGGTGAGGGCCGCACCACGGGCCCGCTCGGCCGCACGATCGACATCTTCTCGATCATCGTCACGCTGTTCGGCACCGCCGCATCACTCGGCCTCGGCGCACTGCAGATCGGCCACGGCGTCGAGATCGTGAGCGGCATCGGCGAGCTCGGCAACGGCGTGCTCATCGCCGCGATCGCCGTGCTCACGGCCTGCTTCATCGCATCTGCCGTATCGGGCGTATCGAAGGGCATCCGCGCGCTCTCCAACATCAACGCGGTCGTCGCGCTGCTGCTCGCCTTCTTCGTGTTCTTCGTCGGTCCGACGCTGCTCATCCTCAACGTCATCCCCTCCGTCGCCGTGCAGTTCCTCGGCGACCTGCCCGAGATGGTCGCCCGCTCGGCATCGCAGGGCGATGAGGCGCAGATGTTCCTGTCGAGCTGGACGATCTTCTACTGGGCGTGGTGGATCTCGTGGTCGCCGTTCGTCGGCATGTTCATCGCCAAGATCTCGCGCGGCCGCACGCTGCGCCAGTTCGTCTCGGTCGTCATCGTCGTGCCCGCCGTGATCTCGCTCGTGTGGTTCGCGATCTTCGGCACGACGGCGATCCAGCAGCAGATGAACGGCGCGAACCTCTCGGTCGATCCGCCGGAGGAAGTGCTCTTCGGCGTGCTCGAGAACCTGCCGTTCCCGCTGATCACCAGCATCGTCCTGATCCTGCTCATCTCGATCTTCTTCATCACCGGAGCCGATTCGGCCTCACTCGTGATGGGCACGCTCTCGCAGCAGGGCCGCCCCGAGCCGTCTCGCTGGGTCGCCGTGGTGTGGGGAGTCCTGGTCGGCGTGATCGCCGCGGTGCTGCTCGTCACCGGCGAAGAGGGCAGCGGTCTGAAATCGCTGCAGAACGTCACGATCATCGCCGCTCTGCCGTTCGCGGTGATCATGGCGTTCATGATGGTCGCGTTCATGAAGGACCTGCGGCGCGACCCGATGATCCTGCGCGAGCGCTATGCCCGCATGGCCGTGCGCCACAGCGTCATGGCCGGTCTCGAGGAGTACGGCGACGACTTCGCCCTCGTGCCGGTCGAGTACGACCACTCGGGAGACGACCTCGCCTGGATCGACGAGGCCGACGTCGACGACAGCCTGGCCGAGGTCTACGCGACGGCCACCGAGGCGATCGACATCATCCCCGCCGACGCCGCCAGCTCCACGGATGCGGATGCGGATGCGGATGCGGATGCGGATGCGGGTGCCGACCCTGCGGGCCTCGCCGAGCGCCCGTCCTGACTTCGGGTGCGATACCGGCCCCGCACGCGGGATCGGCCTCGGTGCGGGGTCAATCACGCATTCGAAACGGGTGTTTCCGGTGCGAAATTGGCCACCCACGCCGCCGAGGGTGCGAGATTGACCATCCACGCCGTCGGCGGTGCGAAAGTGCCGCGCACGCGGCTTCGCACCGGTGCGGGGTCAATCAAGCATCCGAAACGGCCGCCAGGGGTGCGAAATTGACCAACCGCGCCGCCAGGGATGCGAAACTGACCATCCACGCCGCCGCCGACGGGATCAGCCGAGCATCCAACCCCCGCGCGGCCCGGGGTGTCAGGCCACGGCCGGCGTCTCGGCAGAGTCCGCCTCACCGGGTGCGACGGTCTCGACCGGCACGGCCGCGGCGGCGGTGATCTTCGCCGCCATGCCCGCGAAGATGAAGCCGTGGAACGGCAGCACGCCGAGCCAGTACAGCCGACCGGCGAGCCCTCGGGGGAAGAACACGGCGCGCTGCTCGTAGCGCGACCCGTCGCCATCGGGCAGCGCGCGCAGTTCGAGCCACGCATCGCCAGGAACCTTCATCTCGGCGCGCAGGCGCAGCAGTCCGCCGCTCGCGGGGGAGGAGTCGGTCTTGCGGCCGGGCTCTTCGACGGCCTCGACGCGCCAGAAGTCGATGGCGTCGCCGACCCGCGCCTCGGCCTTGCTGCGGCGCCCACGGCGAAGGCCCACCCCGCCGACGAGGCGGTCCATCCACCCGCGCACGGCCCACAGGAACTTCGACGAGTACCAGCCGTTCGAGCCGCCGATGCCGATGATCACGCGCCACAGGCCGTCGACCGGTGCGTCGGTGCGCAGCTTGCGCGTGTCGGTGAACACCGTGCGACCGGCCCAGTCGGGGTCGCTCGGCAGCGGATCGCTCGGGGCGCCCGAGACCTCGGCATCCTTCCAGCTCGTCTCGATGGTGTCCGCGGCGTCGCGACCCAGCGCGAGCGAGACCGCCGTGCGATACGGGGTCAGCCCGCCGTCCGGCTGCGGAATGAGGTCGTCGATCGCGTGATCCTTCACGATGCACTCGTTCTGCAACGACGCGACGAGCGGGCGGGCGATCGACCGCGGAACCGGAGTCACGAGATTGACCCAGTGCGACGCGAGACCGGGGGTCAGCACCGGCAGCGCGGCGATCGCACGCTGACGGAGTCCGGCTTCGAGCGCGTATCCGTTCATCATCTGGCCGTATCGCAGCACGTCGGGTCCGCCGATGTCGACCGGGCGGTTCACGTCGTCGTCGACGCGGGCAGCGCCCAACAGGTAGTGCAGCACGTCGCGCACGGCGATCGGCTGGATGCGGTTGCGCACCCACTTCGGCGCCGGCATGTAGGGCAGCACATCGGTGAGGTGGCGGATCATCTCGAACGATGCAGACCCCGAGCCGATCACGACGCCCGCCTGCAGCACGAGCGTGGGCACACCCGACTCGAGGAAGATCTCGCCCACCCTCACGCGGGAGCGGAGGTGCGGCGACAGCTTCGCGTCCTCGGGATGCAGTCCGCCGAGGTACACGATCCGGCGCACTCCGGCCTTGGCCGCGGCATCCGCCACCGTGGTGGCCGCTCGTTCGTCGCTCTCTTCGAACCCCTTGCCCGCGGTCATCGAGTGGATCAGGTAGTAGACCACGTCGACATCCGTCATGGCCTCGGCGACGGCTTCGGCGTCATCGGCCGAGCCCTCGACGATCTCGCAGTCGGGACCCCAGGGGAAGGATGCCGCACGCGCGGCGTCACGGGCCAGTGCGCGCACCCGATATCCGGCGTTCAGCAGTCGCGGGGTCAGCCGCCCGCCGATGTATCCGGTGGCACCGAGCACCAGCGCGCGAGGTGCCGATCCGTCGTCGCGGGGGAGGGCGCGCAGGGCTTCTTCGTGCCCGGTGGGCTGCGTGAGCTCGGTCATGACTCGAGCGTAGGCGCGAATCCTGAAGTTTTCACTAGGCTGGCGAATCACTAGTTCACCTAGTAATCTTTTCACCGAGGAAGGGGAACCATGTCGACAGCAACGCAGTACCGCACACGCCGCGATCTCCGATCGCGCCGTCTCGTTCCGATCGACTCCGTCGACGTCGCTCCGCTCTCGGCCCGCGCGGCCGTCGGCCGTTCGACGGGGATCCGACGCGTCCCGGTGGCCCCTGCGCGACCGCCCCTCTGGAAGTCTGCCGGAGTCGCCGGCCTCATCGCGGTGATCGCCGCGGCAACCCTGCCGCTGGCGGCCTCCGCGCTCGACATCCCCCTGTGAGACGACATCACAGCACCCCGACTGCAGACCACCGCTGGTAAGAGAAAGGATCCCCCATGGGACTCGATGACAAGATCAAGAACACCGCGCAGGACCTCGCCGGCAAGGCGAAGGAAGCCGTAGGCAAGGTGACCGACAACGAGAAGCTCGAGGCGGAGGGCCGCGCCGACCAGGCGAAGGCCAACGTCAAGCAGGCTGGCGAGAACGTCAAGGACGCTTTCAACAACTGACGACAGTGACACAGAGCGGGGAGGCGGCGTATGCCGCCTCCCCGCCTTGTGTGCGGCCTGTCGTACGACGCGGATGCCGCAAGAGAAGGAAGATGGCACGATGTCCGATCCCCTGAAGAGCACCCCCCTGAGCCTGTGGCAGCGACTGATCCGTCGCCTGCGGCCGGTGACGGACGAACCGCGACGACTCACGGTCGACGATGTCACCGTGGTCGACCGCCCGATGCTGCGCCGCGCCGTCGCCGGCACCGTGGTCGGCAACCTCATGGAGTGGTACGACATCGGCGTCTACGGCTATCTCGCCGTGATCATCGGACGCGCGTTCCTGCCGGATGCGTCCGCCGGAGCGCAGTCGCTGTTCTCACTCGGCGTGTTCGCCGTGACCTTCGTCGCCCGTCCGCTCGGCGGCGTCGTGCTCGGCCAGCTCGGTGATCGTCTCGGCCGCCAGCGCGTGCTGGCCTTCACTCTGATCATGATGGCGGCGGCGACGTTCCTCATCGGCGTGCTGCCCGACTTCTCGGTGATCGGCATCTGGGCGCCGATCCTGCTCATCGTGCTCAAGCTCGCACAGGGCTTCTCGACCGGTGGAGAGTATGCCGGTGCCACGACGTTCATCACCGAGTACGCACCCGACAAGAGTCGCGGCTTCTATGCGTCGCTGCTCGACCTCGGGTCGTACATGGGCTTCGCGATCGGTGCCGCGTTCGTGTCGATCCTGCAGCTGACGCTCTCGGCGGAGACGATGCAGGGCTTCGCCTGGCGCATCCCGTTCCTCGTCGCGCTGCCGCTCGGACTCATCGCCATCTACTTCCGTCTCAAGATCGAAGACACCCCGGCGTTCCAGGAGGCGCAGGACGCGGCGAAGCGCGCGGCTGACGACGCTCAGGGCTCGCCGGATGCGCCGAAGGGCGTCATCGCGCTGATCCGCGCGTACTGGCGCGAGCTGCTCACGGCGTTCGTGCTCGTGGCCGCCGCCAACACCGTCGGGTACGCGCTCACCTCGTACATGCCGACCTACCTCACCGGCACTCTGGGCTACGACGAGGTGCACGGCACTCTGCTCACCCTGCCCGTGCTCGTGGCGATGGCGCTCTGCATCCCGCTCACCGGCAAGCTGTCCGACCGCATCGGGCGCAAGAGGGTGCTGTTCATCGGCTCGATCTCGGCGATCGTGCTCGCGGTGCCGTCGTTCCTGTTCATGATGCACGGCGAGATCTGGTCGACGCTGCTCGGGCTCGTGCTGCTGGCCTTCCCGGTGACGTTCTACGTGGCGAACCTCGCGTCGTCGCTGCCCGCGCTCTTCCCCACGTCGTCGCGCTACGGCGGCATGGGCATCTCGTACAACCTCGCCGTCGCGCTCTTCGCAGGCACCGCGCCCGTGGTGATGGAGGCGCTCGTGCAGCTCACCGGCTCGTCGCTGGCACCGGCCTTCTACGTGATCGGCACATCGGTCGCCGGCTTCATCGCCGTGATCGTGCTCAAGGAGTCGGCGCGCCGACCGCTGCCCGGCGCGATGCCGAGCGTGCAGACGATCGAGGAGGCCGTCGAGCTGGTCGAGACGCAGGAGGAGAATCCCGACCTCGATCTCGATGAGCTCTTCCCCGAGCGGGTGGCGGTCGCAGCGGATGCCGAGGGAGAGACGGACGCTCAGGCGAAGGGCGACGTCGACAGGGCCTGATCGGACCGTCGGGGGGCCGGCCGATCCTCGGCCGGCCCCCCGA